>DATMSY010000190.1:0-14890 GCA_035565135.1 Devosia sp. | reverse complement strand
GCCAGGGCGCGCATGGCGGCGAGCAAGGCGGCGAGCACAGGCAGGCCGGCCAGTATGATGAGCCAGGGGCAGACCATTGCCGTCCCGCCCATGATCATGTCCATCGACCAGCCGGCGCGCATCCACATCATGGTACCCAGGCTCAGCGCCAGCAGCGCCAGGATGCCTGCCGCCGCGAGCGGCCAGACAATCCTGCCCTCGGGCCGCACCAGGACGGGCGCGGCAGCCAGGCCGAGCAGGCCGAAGGCAAAGGTATAGCCGAACTTGGTCCAGAACATCACCGCGCTATCGGCGCCGCCAAAGGGACGGCCCATCATGAGGTCGAGCACCAGATAGGCGCCGATGATTGTCACCAGCACGCCGACCAGCAGGGCCAGCAGCAGGCGGCGTTCGACGGCGCGTTTGCGGATCGGCTTGAGGTCGCCGGCAAGGCGGGAGATGAGATCGTCGGTCATTTTTCGCCTCCGGCAAAGCGGGCCATCAACGATTTGAGGCCGCGGTGGATGGAGACCTTGGCGGCCGTTTCGGTCATGCCGTGGCGGGACGCGGCTTCGGCAACGCTGGCGCCTTCGATGCGGGTCTGGCGGATGAGATCGGAGGTGCGCGGGGAAACCTCGCTCAGCACGGCCTCGACATCGAGCCGATTGGCAGCATTGGCGCTGTCGTCGCTGGCGAAAACGGGGGAGTCATCGTCGAGCGGCACAGTGGGGCGGATGGCATGGCGGCGGACGTGATCGACGAATTTGTGGTGGGCAACGGCATGCAGCCAGGCGGTGAACGGGCGGGTCGTGTCGTAGGTCATGCGCCTGGTATGTATGGCCAGCAGGGTTTCCTGCACGAGGTCCTCCGCATGGGAAGCATGGGCCGGGCTCAACCGCCGCGCGAAATAGGGACGCAGATAGCGCGTGAGATCGGCGAGCAGCCGACGATAGGCGGCCGCATCGCCATCGAGCGCACCGAGCATCAGCTCGCGCAATCGCATCTCGGTTTCGTCGGCCTGCATCGGGACCTCATTCGTGGTCTGCGGCACTATGGTTACACGGGGTCGCGAGGAAAGTTGAGCTGTGATCACGAGGCGGTGACCAGGTAACCGGCGGGACGATAGCGGCGAATGGCTGGCATTGACCGCGCCAGAGGGGTGCGGCCGAACCAGGAGATTTTCCGACATGAACATTTTGCAGATACTTGCCGCCTCCGCCATCGTGTCGCTATCCGCTGGCCTGCCGGCCCTGGCCGAGGACGCCATGGCGCCTGCGACGGATGCCATGGCTCCCACGAAAATGCTCAGCGATGCCGATGCCGAGCTCTGCCTTACCCAGGCCGCGGCAATTACCTTTCCCGAAGCCATGACGGCTGCGACGGTTGCCTGCAATGGCATGCGTCAGGGCATGGATGTGATCGGCGCCATCCGCTCGCCGGGTATGGACGAGAAAATGGAAGCCAATCCGATGGCACCCAATGCCATGGGCGGAGGCGCGATGAATTCGGATGCCATGGGCGGCGTAATGGCGCCTCAGCAATAACAGTTAGGTGATCGTGGCCATTTGTCCTGCGTGCTACCGTTGCTTGCTTCGCCGCGATGCGCGGGACAGATGTGTCCATAGGGGTGACCATGACGGAACAAACCGGCCAAAAGGGCAAAGGCCCACTGATCTATCGCCAGTCGATCTGGACGCGGGTGACCCACTGGGTCTGGGCCATTTGCCTGTTCTTCCTGCTGCTGTCGGGTCTGCAGATTTTCAATGCCCATCCAGCGCTTTATGTCGGGCAGCAATCGGGTTTTGAGTTCGACAATGCGGTGCTGGAAATCGGCGCGGTCAATACCGATGCCGGGGCGCGCGGACAGACCACGATTTTCGGCAGGACATTCGATACGACTGGTGTGCTGGGCATGAGCGGGTCGGCGGAACGGCCGCAATTTACCGCCTTTCCGGGGGCGGTGACCATTCCCTCCTATCGCGATCTGGCGACGGGGCGGGTGGTGCATTTCTTCTTTGGCTGGGTGTTCGTTTTCACCATGTTCATCTGGTTTCTGGCCAGTTTCATCAATGGGCATATTCGCCGCGATATCGTGCCTTTGGGGGCTGATATCAAAGGGGTGCCGCAGGATGTGGCCAATCATGCACGGCTGCGGTTTCACCATGGCCGGAGTTATGGGCCGTTGCAGAAGCTGAGCTATTTCGCGGTGTTCTTCATTCTGTTTCCGTTGATCGTGCTGACGGGGCTGACCATGTCGCCGGGGATGAACTCCATCGCGCCGTTCCTGCTCGATGTGTTTGGCGGGCGGCAGACGGCGCGGACGATCCATTTCGTGGTCATGTTGCTGCTGGTGGGGTTCTTCATCGTCCATATCGTGATGGTGCTGGCGGCCGGGCCCTTTAATGAGTTGCGCTCGATGATCACCGGCTGGTATCGCGCCAGCCCCGGCACGCCGGCCAGCCAGGGAGACAAGCCATGAACGGGTTCAAGCTCAATCGCCGCAAGTTTCTGGGGATGTCGGCGGCGGCTGGGTCGGGGCTGATCCTCTCTGGCTGCGATCAGTTCGACTTTCTGGGGCAGCGCGACAATCAGGTGCGGGCAGTGCTCGAACAGGCCAATGTGCTGACCTATCAGGTGCAGCGCAAACTGATCGGCGAGCAGACGCTGGCGCGGGAATATTCGCCCAGCGAAATCCGCCAGGGGCAGCGGCCGAACGGGTCGACCAATCCGAGCACGGCGGAATATGCGGCGCTGCGGGCGGCTGATTTTGCCAATTACCGGCTGACCATCAAGGGGATGGTGGAGCAGGAAATGTCGTTCTCGCTGGCCGAATTGCGCAATATGCCGGCGCGCAGCCAGATCACGCGGCATGACTGCGTCGAGGGGTGGAGCTGTATCGCCAAGTGGACCGGTACGCGGCTCGGCGCCATTCTCGATATGGCGCGGGTGAAGCCCGAGGCGCGGTTCTGTGTCTATCATTGCTACGACAATATCCAGACGTCACTGGCCGGGGACATTCTCTATTATGAGAGTTCGGACTTGGTGGACGCCTATCATCCGCAGACGATCCTCGCCTATGGGCTGAATGACCAGACCTTGCCGGTGGCCAATGGCGCGCCGATCCGGGTGCGGATCGAGCGGGCGCTGGGGTATAAGCAGCCGAAATATGTGCACACTATCGAGCTGGTGGATGATCTGTCGCCGTTCGGGCAGGGCAAGGGCGGGTATTGGCCGGATAATGGGTATGATTGGTATGGGGGGATTTGAGGACTTCCGGGCTTACCCCCACCCCCTCCAGCCTCCCCCATCAAGGGGGAGGTGCCGCCCGGTGGGTGTGGCAGTATGCTGCCAAATACTCGATGTCACCCTCCCCTTGATGGGGAGGGTTAGGGAGGGGTGACGGGAGCCCTGATCGCTTTTCGTGCCCCTCTGCAACCCCGCCATGCGTGCCCAAAACACGAATTGCCTTGCTATTTTGCTCCTCGTCCCCCATTTAGGCTGCATCGTCGCGGCTGGAAATTGCCAGCAAGCCTATCAGCGACGGACTTCTCTTCTTATCGATCTCTTGCGGTGAGCGGCGAAGTCAGCCCGGAAACTAGATTGGTCCGGGTTCGAGCCAGCACCCGCGCGATAGCTCCCTTTTATCGCCCGATTGCATTTGTTGACCCTCGCCACCGCAGGTGCGGCTGGCGATATGCGCGCTGCATTGTTCTGCGCGCCGCCATGCGCCTGATGCGCAGAAAGACCAAAACTTGACTGATTTTACTTCTCTCGGACTTCCCGCCGTTCTGACCGACAGCCTGACCGCTGGCGGCTTTACCGTGCCGACCAAGATCCAGAGCCAGGCCATTCCGAAGCTGCTGGAAGGCAAGGACCTGATGGGCATTGCTCAGACCGGTTCGGGCAAGACCGCCGCTTTCGGCCTGCCGATCCTGGCCGGGATTCTGACCCTCACCGGCAAGGCCCGGCCGATGACGACCCGCGCGCTGATCCTGGCGCCGACGCGTGAACTGGCCGTGCAGATCGACGAAAATATCCGCAAATTTGCCGGCTCCAAGATGGGGCTGTCCACCGTGCTCGTGCTGGGTGGCGTGTCGCGCTACCACCAGGTGCAGAAGATCGCTAAGGGTGTTGACGTCGTTGTCGCTACTCCGGGGCGCCTGAAGGACCTGATGGATGACGGCAAGATCCGGCTCAACGAAACCCGTTGGCTGGTGCTCGACGAGGCCGACCGTATGCTCGATATGGGCTTCATCGCCCCGGTCAAGCATATTGCCAAGGCTATCGGCCAGCGCCGCCAGACCATGCTGTTCTCGGCCACCATGGCGCCCGAAATCGCCGATCTGGCCAAGGGCCTGCTGAATGATCCGGTGCGCGTTGATGCTTCGGTTGCCGGCTCTACCGTGGTCAAGATCGACCAGCGGGTGATCCTTTCCGGCGCCAAGGCCAAGCGCGGCGTGCTCAATGAGTTGCTCGCCAGCGAAACCGAAAACATGGAACGCGTGATCATTTTCTCGCGCACCAAGCATGGCGCTGACCGCGTCGCCAAGAACCTCGATCTCGATGGCCACAAGGCCGCGGCGATCCATGGCAATAAGAGCCAGAATGCGCGCCAGAATGCGCTCAAGGGCTTTGCCTCGGGCGATGTGCGGATTCTCGTTGCCACCGACATTGCAGCGCGCGGCATCGACGTGCCCGGCATTACCCATGTGGTCAATTACGAGCTGCCGGACGACCCCGAAAACTATGTGCACCGCATTGGCCGCACCGGTCGTAACGGGGCTTCGGGCGTGGCCATTACCCTGTGCGATGGCACCGAGCGCGGCAAGCTGCGCGATGTGGAACGCCTGATCCGTCGCACGCTGCCGGTGTCGGGTGACCTGAGCCTGGGCAATAATACCGGGGTCAATGAGGCGCCGCGTTCGGCTTACAAGAAGCCCAATGGCGGCCGTCCGGGTCCGCGCTCGGCCAAGAACCCGCGCCAGCAGGTGGATCGCCGTTCGCCGGCCGAGCGTCGCCCCTTTGCCGAATTCGGCAAGGATGGCGGCAAGCCGCAGCCGCATCACCAGCCCTCGGAAGCGCCGCGCGCTGCCCGGCCCGACGGCCAGGTCAACCGCGTGCGTCGCGACCTCGAGACCGGCAAGCCGATCGGCGCCAAGCCTGACGCCAAGAAGCAGCGCTGGGGTAAGGCCCAGAAGGATGCAGCCCGCACCAATGGGCGGTCCAATGCCGACCGTCAGCGTGGTCGCGCGGCTTCGTAAGGTTTTTGGATATGAAGAAAAGGCGGTCCGTGAGGGCCGCCTTTTTTGTTTGCGCTACGCTATCACCTCCCACAGTGTCATTCCGGCGGAGGCCGGAATCCATACTGTATCCTCTCCACAAGCTGGGTGGTGGTGATGGCCTTCAGCATGGATCCCGGCCTCCGCCGGGATGACATCGTGGTTGGGGAGGCTTCGCGGCGTTAGCCGATCACGCCACCGAGGCCAGATAAAGAATATCCCTTGTACCGCTGCCGGCCGTCGTGGCGGGGGCGAGGCGTTCGAGGAAGCGGCCGGCCCAGGCGTCGACATTGTGCTCGCGGGCGGCTTTCATGAGGGAGGTCCAGCGGGAAATGCGTTCGTCGAGGGGCATGTCGAGGGCGATGCGCAGGGCTTCGGCGGTTTCGTCGGTGTCGAAGGGATTGACCTCGATGGCGCCATCGAAAATCTCGGCAGCGCCTGCAAAGCGGGAGAGGACCAGCACGCCGGGGTCTTCGGGGTTTTGTGAGCCGACATATTCGTGGGCCACGAGGTTCATGCCGTCGCGCAACGGGGTGACGAGGGCGACCTTGGCGAGGCGATAAAGGCCGGCAAGGCTGGGCTGGCCATAGGCGCGTTTGACATAGGTCAGGGGCTGCCAATCGGGCTCCGCAAAGCGGCCCATGACCCGGCCACACATGGCGTCGAGGGCGTCGCTGGTTTCCTGATATTCCTTGATCGTGTCGCGCGAGGGCGGGGCGACCTGCAGCATATGCACCTGGCGGCGGAAGCGGCTATTGTTGGCGAGCAGCTTTTCATAGGCCTCGACGCGCTGCGGCAGGCCCTTGGAATAGTCGAGCCGATCGACGCCCAGGATCAGTTTTTGCTCGCGCAGCACGCGCTCCATGCGCTTGACCATTTTGGTGGCGGCGGGGCTGACGGCGAGTTTGGCGAAAGCGTCGGGGTCCGAGCCGATGGGGAAGGCGGCGACGTCGGTGCGGCTGAAATCCACCGATTTGAGCGGATTGCCCGAGAGGGATGAGGGCGATTGATGATCGGCGAATTCGGTGAAGGCGGCGACGTCGCGCTTGGCCTGCATGCCGACGAGATCGTAGCGGGAGAGGTCGCGCATCAGATCATTGTGGTGGGGGATGGCGTAGAGCGCGTCGGAGGTGGGGAAGGGGATGTGGAGGTAGAACCCGATGCGGTTGCGGGCGCCCAGATTGCGCAGCTCGCTGGCCAGCGGGATCAGGTGATAGTCGTGCACCCAGATCACGTCATCGGGCTTGAGCAGGGGCAGGAGCGCGCGGGCGAATTGCACATTGACGCGGCGATAGCCCTCATACCAATGGGCCTCGATGGTGGCGAGGTCGAGCCGCAGATGGAAGCTGGGCCAGAGGATGGAATTGGAAAAGCCGGCGTAATAATCGTGGTGATCGTCGCGGGTCAGATCGATCTGGGCGACAGAGAGGCCGTCGATATTCTCGAATTTGGCCTCGCGATCGGGCTGATCGACCAGCTTTCCCGACCAGCCGAACCAGAAGCCTTCGCGTTCCGCCAGGGTTTTTCGCAGGGCGACGGCGAGGCCGCCGGCGGCGGGGCCTTTGCCCGGCGTGCGATTGGAAACGACGATTAATCGGCTCATGGTTTTGCCCCTGGTTTTGGTTTGGCGCCGGAACTGGTGGAGCCCCGATGCAGTCCCCTCCCCCTTGAGGGGAGGGCTAGGGTGGGGGTGTCGAGGCCCGCACGGTGCTCGATATTGGTGGAGACCTCGACACCCCCACCCTCAATCCCTCCCCTCAAGGGGGAGGGAAGCGGATCGTGCCCTCTCCGAGCTTTTGCAGCTCTCGCGCTAATGCGTCTGCTCGTATTCCCGGTCGCGGGCGACGATGTCGCCTAGGCCTTGCAGCAGGGCGTGGACGGAGGCGACGTTGGCGATACGCATGCGGGCGGCGGTTTCGCCTTCGCCCAGCTTGATGCCGACCCCGCCCAATTCCTGGGCGGCGATGAAGCCATCTTCGTCGGTGGTGTCGTCGCCGATGAAAATGGGGGTGCGACCGAGGAAGGGTTCTTCCTGCATGAAGGCGCGCAGGGCGGTGCCCTTGGTCATGCTGCGGGGGCGGGCTTCGATGACCATTTTGCCCAGGACGAGCGTGAAATCGGGAATGGAATTGACGGCTTCTTCCATGGCGTGGCGGCAGACATCTTCCAGCTCGCGGGCCTGGCGATAATGCAGCGCCACGGCGCCTTCCTTGGCTTCCAGCACCAGTTCGGGATGGGCAACTACGAGCGGCTCGATGGCGTGGGCGATTTCTTCGGCGGCAAGGACCGCGGCGGGGTCAACGGTTTCGACAAAGCCATCGGCACGGCGGCGCTGGGTGCCGTGGGCGCCCGCTATGGGCAGATGCAGGGGCGCGAGATACTTGTCGATATCCTCGATTTCGCGGCCGGTGAGCACGGCAAAGGCGCTGTCGAGTTCGCGCGCCGTGCGCTCGAGTTGATGGGCCAGCGATACGGGGACATCGATCGCATCAGGCGTATCGGCCAGTTCGACCAGGGTGCCGTCGAAATCGGTGAAAATCGCCAGACGCGGAACGGCGTGTGGCGCTGCATGGTCGATCTGGGACATAGCGTGCCTCGGAAATGGGAGCAATTCTGCAACAGCAACGCATGGTGCGCGAATTGGTTCGGCATGGCTGCTATGTGGAGGCGCTGCTCTGCCCTTATGCCAGCGGTATTCCCTTCTTGCCCTTGTCCTTCTGATAGGCCGCCGACAGGTCGGCATAGAGGGCGTTCACGTCGTCAAAGCGGGCCAACAGGGTTTCGCGATGGCTGCGGTCTAGGGCGGCGATCATGCGGGTGAGGTTGTGGCTGGTCCAATATTGGTTGGTGGCGTTGTAGAGCGGGCGATCGGGGGAGACCGTGCCGGTTTCCGGGTCCGGGGTGGCGTAGACGGCCTTGAGGATCTGGATGTCGTAGGGGATGGCGAAGCTGTCGCGGCTGTCCTGGTGGCTGAACAGGAAGTAGAAATTGTCGAAACCGGACCAGGTGATACCCGAAAGGCAGAGCGAGCAGGGCTCATGCGTGGCGAGGAACAGGCAATCCCTAGCGTCGGGGCGCTGATCGGCGGGGAGTTCGAAGAAGCGCTTGATGGCGTGCATTTCGCCATGCCAGAGCGGGTTTTCGATCTCGTTATTGGTTTCGGCGACGACGACGGAGAGGTCGGATTTGCGCAGGATGGCGGCGCCGAAGAGCTTGTTGCCGCGCGCCACCCCTGCTTGAGTCACGGGGACGATATCCCGTTCGATGACGTCGAACAGGCGGTCGATCAGAGCGGCAGTGTCCATATGCAATCCCTGATTTTATGGCGCGGCGTGCAACGCTACGAGGCTCATTCCGGCGGTGTCGGTCAAGTGCAGAATATTGCCCTCGATCCGGTAGGCCCTGGTGGCGGCGAGGGCGGCAAAGAGCGCGGCTTCCTGGGTCATGACGTCGGGGGCGCAGGCCATGCGGGTGCCGGCTACGGGGCCGAAGGTCAGCCCGTCATCGGCAAAGGCGGCTTCGGCGAAATAGCTGTTGCAGCCGCCATGGCCGCCGGCGCGGCCTTCGGGGGCGATGGAGAGGGTTGGGATTGCCGTGGGTAGCACGGGCGTGCTGCCGATGCTGTCGACGGCCCATTCGGTTTCAAAAATGGCAGGCATGATATCGAGCGTGGCGACCGGTTCGGCGGGAACCGGGGCGGGGTGGACGATGATGGTGACCGGCGCGATGGCCGAGATATCCACGGGGACCGGCGCGGCGTCGCGGAAGACCACGACATTGCCGGAGAGAATTTCGGCGGAAAGGCCATATTGGCCCTTGGCCGAGACCACATTGGAGCGGACATCGAAGGCGAAGGCCAGGGGGACCTGGCCGGGTGTCGAGACCAGGGCGGTGGCGCCGGCGACGGGCTTGGGGCCATCTGCGCCCAGGGTCACCAGCGTTACCCGAAGCTGGGCATTTGGGGGCAAGGCGATCCGCTCGCGATAGGTCACGTCACCGGAAAAGGTCAGATCCTCGGCGGCGGCAGCGGCGCCCAGGCCGACCATGAGCAGCAGCAAAGTCAGCACGATCTTGAACATTTTGCTCTCCTCTCAAGCGCGCGTGATCTGAGGTAACGCCTTGGCGGCATTATGGATGCTCGCCGGTAGTGGTTTCAATCGGCGTGCTTTACGATGAATGGCGTGGGGTAAAGATATTCCTCGAGATTGTTGCCATCGCCGCCGCGATCGACGACCAGGAATTCGCTCTCCCGCTCCAGCGGCGTCAGCACGCCATGCCAGGTGTTGATGGCGATATTGACGCCCTGTCCGGGCCCGGTGAGGAAGGCGCGGGGCGGGCCAGGTATGCCGTCGAGGTCGGAGGCGACGATGACGAGGAAGGGCCGTTCGGAGAGAGGGTAAAAGGCCTGGCTGCCCAAGGGGTGGCGCTCGACCAGCTTGAGATTGAGCGGGATGGCGTAGGGCTGGCCGCGGAAGATGGAAATCAGCGGGCGGGGATTGTCGCCGGCCAGTTGCACCTCCGCCAGATCGTGGAAGCGCTCGGTCATGCCGGCATTGATGGGATAGTGGTGGGCGCCTCGCGTCTCGATCACCTGGCCAAAGGGCGCGAAAGCTTCGGCGGTCAGTGGCTCGATGAAGATGGCCTGCTCGCTCATCAGCGTAGGCTCAACTGCATGTGGCGGTTGACATCCTTATAGAGCAGGTAGCGGAAGCGGCCGGGGCCGCCCGCATAGCAGGCCTGGGGGCAGAAGGCGCGCAGCCACATGAAATCGCCGGCTTCGACCTCGACCCAATCGCGATTGAGGCGATAGACCGCCTTGCCTTCGAGCACGTAGAGGCCGTGTTCCATGACGTGGGTTTCCTCGAAGGGAATGGAGGCGCCGGGCTCGAGGGTGACGATATTGACATGCATGTCGTGGCGCAGGTCATTGGGCTCGACGAAGCGGGTGGTGCCCCAGCGGTCGTCGGTGCCGGGCATCCAGCGGATGGGGGTGTCGCGTTCATTGGCGACGAAGGCGGTGGGGGCTTCGATGCCGTCGACGGCTTCGTAGCGTTTGCGGACCCAATGGAAACGGGCGGGTGCGGCGCTTTTGTTGAAGAGGGTCCAGACGCTGCCGGGCGGCAGGAAGGCGTAGCCGCCGGGGCCAAGCAGGTGGGGTTTGCCTTCGATGGTGAGGCTTGCTTCGCCCTCGACCACGAAGAGCACGCCTTCGGCGCCTGCATCGGGTTCGGGTTTGTCGCTGCCGCCACCGGGCATCACTTCCATGATGTATTGCGAAAAGGTCTCGGAAAAGCCCGAGAGCGGGCGGGCGATGATCCAGGCCTGAGTGGCGTTCCAGTGGGGCAGATAGCTGGTGACGATGTCGCGCATCACCCCGCGCGGAATGACCGCATAGGCCTCGGTGAAGACGGCGCGGCCGGTGTGGAGGGCTGTCTGGCCCGGCAGGCCCGCTGCTGGGATGGCATAGGGGGAAGAGGTCAACTGGGCTCCTGGCGGCAAAGCGGTGTTGTGCCTGACTGGATAGCGCAGCGCCCGCTTCGTCAAGAGTGTTCGGGCTCTTCCACCTGGCGTTTGAGCTTGCTCAGCATGGTGGCGGCATAGGCGGCGTAGGGGCCGATCCAGCGCTCGTGAATGCCGTGGATGGGCAGGGCATCGAGATGGTTCCAGCGCTCGCGGCCGCGGCGTTCGACGACGATCAGGCCAGCTTCTTCTAGCACTTTGAGATGCTGCATGACCGTGCAGCGGTCGAGCTCGGGCAGCAGGTCGCAGAGCATGCCGGTGGTGCGCGGCTCGGCCTTCAGAAAGTCGAGAATGCGCCGGCGCACCCGGTGTCCCAGGGCTTTAAAAATGGCGTCGTTTTCGTCTTCGATTGACATGTTATATTTTTATAACATATACTGATGCCAGTCAAGCGTGAGGAGAGATAAAATGGCTTATGATTTCAGGGTAAGCGGGCGCATCGCCAAGCCGGTGCATGAGGTGTTCGAGGCGGTGGCGGACCCCAAGCAGCTCTCTGGCTATTTCACCACCGGCGGGGCCAAGGGGCGGCTTGAAACCGGCGCGACAGTGAGCTGGGACTTTGCCGATTTCCCTGGCGCGTTCCCGGTGAACGTGGAGCGGGTCGAGAAAGACAAGGAAATCGTGCTGCATTGGCAGGCGGCTGATGATGGCGGGCCGGCTTATGACACGACGGTCATCATGAGCTTTTCGGGGCTCGAGGATGGGCGCACGCTGGTGACTATCGCCGAAAAAGGCTGGCGCGAGGGCGATGCCGGGCTCAAGGCCGCGCTGGGCAATTGCGAGGGCTGGACCGGCATGCTTTGCGCGCTCAAGACCTATATCGAGCACGGCATCAATCTGCGCGAGGGGTTTTATAAATGAGCCCACAGATCGGGGGCGGCATCAATATCGCCATGAAGGTGCCGACCCATTGCTATGATGCGACGGTGGCCTTCTATCGGGACACGCTCAAGCTGCAGCGTGTGCCGGAAAAGCCGGATGTCATGGGCTTTGTCTATGGCCCGAACCGGCTATGGATCGACCATGTGCCGCAGCTGTCGCAAGCCGAGGTGTGGCTTGAGCTGTTCACGCCGGACTTTCCCGATGCTGCCAATGCGCTGGAGGGAGCGGGGGTGGTGCGCAATGATGGTATCGAACCGCTGGGCGAGGGCTTCAAGGGCGGCTGGTTCTTCAATCCCGCGGGAATAGTCCATCTGGTGCGCACGCCCGACGCCTGGTAACGCCCCATTAGCCTTACCAAATCGTCAACCATTGGCGCGCATAGTAGGGCTCATGAGCGATTATGGGCACCAGAGCGGGCGGCAAACGGCGGATTGGCTGCGGCACAATGTGCCCTGGCTGGGGCTGTTTGCCTTGCTCCTGACATTGCTGCGCGAGGACGCCGACCTGCCCCTACGGCAGGATCGCCTTTAGCCGCAGCAGCGCAATGCGTTCCACTTGTGCGCAGGCCGTCCGGAACTCGTCGGCGGCGCTGTTGGTGATGCGTGTCTCGAAGGCGGCCAGGATCGAGGCTTTCGTGTTGTCCTTGACCGCGATGATAAACGGGAAGCCGAATTTTTCGACATAGGCCGTGTTGAGCGCGGTGAACTTTTCGCGCTCGGCATCGGTCAGGGCGTCGAGCCCGGCCGAGGCCTGTTCCTCGGTCGAGGCTGCGGTCAGGCGTTTGGCGGCGGCCAGTTTTCCGGCGAGATCGGGGTGGGCGCGCAGCACGGCGAGGCGTTCCTCGTCACTGGCGAGGCGGAACTGGGTGCGCAGCGCGAAGTGCAGGCCGATGGCGGTGTCGCTGACCGGGGCCAGTTCGCCCTCCCAGGCGCGTTCGGCGATCCAGGGGGAATGCTCGAAGATGGAGCCGAATTTTTCGACGAATTCGGGTTTGGATAGCTGGGACGGGATGAATTCGGGCGCCTGATAGGGGTGTTCTTTGGCCCAGTGCTGGGCGATGTCGAGGCGGGTGGGCACCCAGACCTTGTCGAAGCTTTTGATGTAATCGACGAATTTCTTGAGCCCCTGGAAGCGGCCGGGCTGGCCGACGAGGCGGCAATGGAGGCCAATTGACATCATCTTGGGCGAGCCGGCTTGTCCCTCGGCATAGAGGCAGTCGAAACTGTCCTTGAGGAACTGGAAATATTCCTCGCCATTGTCAAAGCCTGACGGCGTGACGAAGCGCATGTCATTGGCCGAGAGCGTATAGGGGATGATCAGTTGCGGCTTGCCCTGATGCACGCGCCAATAGGGCAGGTCGTCGTCATAGGTGTCCGAGATATAGGCAAAGCCACCGGCTTCGGAGACCAGATCGACGGTGTTGAGCGAGCAGCGGCCCGTGTACCAACCAGCGGGACGGGTGCCGGTGGCGATGGTGTGGAGGCGAATGGCCTCGGCGATCTGCTGACGCTCGATCTCGGGCGACATATCCTTGTGCTCGACCCACTTATAGCCGTGGCTCGCGATTTCCCAGCCGGCTTCCTGCATGGCGGCAAGCTGGGTCGGTGCGCGCATCAGGGCGGTGGCGACGCCGTAGATGGTGACGGGCAGATTGGCCTCGGTGAACAGGCGATGCAGCCGCCAGAAACCGGCCCGCGCGCCATATTCATACATGGATTCAACGTTCCAATGGCGCTTGTCCGGCCAGGGCGCGGCGCCCACCACGTCGACCAGAAACGCCTCGGACGCGGCATCGCCATGCAGGATATTGTTTTCCCCGCCCTCTTCGTAATTGAGCACGAATTGCACCGCCACATGCGCGCCGCCGGGCCAATTGGCATGGGGCGGAGTGGGGCCGTAGCCGTGCATGTCGCGGGGGTAACGCATTGGAGGGTCTCGTGGAAAAGCCGGAGGGAGGGACAAGGTAAGCAGATGTGCGGGTGCTGCGCTAGGTGTCATGCGCGGGGGCATACCTGCTACCCAGGGGTCGTGTTCACACCGCCCCCGGCAGCGACACCCCCTCAAAATATCCCTTGGCATGGTCGAAAAATATCGCCGGGGCCAGATGGAGGGCGCTCCCGCCGCGCACCATGATGCCGAAGCGGTTGGTGGGCAGGCCTGCGTCTTCGAGCGGGCGGAAGACCAGCGTGCCGCGTTCGATTTCGTTTTGGGCGCCGATGGGCGTCATGATCGAAGCATAGTGGCCGCCCAGGGCCAGTTCGACCATGAGGCGGATCGAATCGACTTCCACCAGCGGCGGCAGGATGGTGGCTGAACCGCGGAGGAACGGCTCGATGACTTCGCGGATGGAGATTTCCGGCTTGGCCACGGCCAGCGGATGCTCGATGCATTGGCGGAAGGTGAGGTGTTTGCTGGCGGCGAGGGGGTGGTCGGGTGTCATGACGGCGCCGATGCGCACGTCGCGGCGGAAGGCGACGTCGATCTGGCGGGGTGGCTTGGCGATGAAGCCCAGTCCGATATCGACGCGCTCGTCCAGCAAGCGTTCGATGACGCCGGAGGAGGAGGTGAGCGAGACATCGAGATTAAGCCGGGGATAGCGGCGGCCGAAATCGGTGATGAGCCGGGGCAGGAAGGACAGGCCAATGCTTTCGGCCGCCGCGATGCGGACTGAGCCGGATTTGATGCCGCGCAGCATCTCGATTTCCGACACTGCCGCCTCGATGGGCGCCGCCAGCCGCCGCGAATGGCGGAACAGGATTTCGCCGGCCGGGGAGAGCCGCAGCCGCCGCTTTTCGCGGATGAAGAGGGCAATGCCTAAGGCATCCTCGAGCTGGGCGACCTGCCGCGTGATGGCTGACGAGGCGATGTCGAGCCGTCGCGCGGCCTCGCGGATCGACAAATGGGTGGCCACGGCGTTGAAATAGATCAGCGACGGCTGGTGGAAGACGCGCGCCAAAAGGCCCGTGGAAAGGGCGTGCTCGCGGGGGCGGTCCGGTGGCTTTGGCTTGGAATCCATGGTCTTACATTGCTGCCGATTTGGCAGCATAATGCTCCCAAATTGAGAGTATCAAGAACAATTCCACGCGCGCTATGGTTTGTGCGGGGACGACGCAAGGAGCAGCTTATGGCGGGTATTGGACGCCTGACGACGCACGTATTGGATACGATGCATGGCAAGCCGGCCAAGGGGATGCGGCTTGAGCTGCTCTATGTGCATGGCGATCATACGC
>DATMSY010000189.1:0-42813 GCA_035565135.1 Devosia sp. | reverse complement strand
CGATCACGGGCTGACTCTGCCCGCCCTGCCGCAAAACCCCATAAACCCCCAGCTCAAACACCCCAAGGGCCTGCACAAGCCCTGCCAAACAGCCCAAACTGCAATAAAGGCTGATTATGCAACAGGCCCTTGAGGGGAGGGAATGAGGGTGGGGTGTCGAGCCATCCCAGACATAGAGTTCGTTGAGGGCACGACACCCCCACCCTAGCCCTCCCCTCAAGGGGGAGGGGACCGGACCGTGGCTCCCCTAGGCCGCTGACGCGTTCTGTGTCCGCAGGGGGATGCAGAGCGGGCGGCCGTGGACGGGGTCGGTGATGACCATGGACTGGACGTCGAAAACGCGGGCGATAATGGCTTCGGTCATTAGTTCCTCGGGGGTGCCGGAGGCGGCGATGGCGCCGTCGCGGAGGAAGACGAGGCGGTCGGCGTAGCGGGCGGCGAGGTTCAGGTCGTGCAGGACGAGGACCACGGTGCGGCCGAATTCGGCGTTGAGCTGGCGCACGAGATCGAGACAATCGAGCTGGTGGGCCATGTCGAGGTGATTGACGGGCTCGTCGAGGCAGACGACGTCGGTTTCCTGGGCCAGGACCATGGCGATCCAGACGCGTTGTAGCTGGCCGCCGGAGAGCGAGCCGAGGCGGCGCTTGCGCAGGTGATCGACGCCCGTGCCGGCCATGGCGCGGTCGAGCGCGGCGGCGTCGTCGGCGCTCCAGGGCTGCATCATGGACTGGTGCGGATAGCGGCCGAGGCGGACCAGTTCTTCCACAGTCATGTCGTCGGGCGCTGACGGGCTTTGGGCGAGGAGGCCGATCTGGCGGGCCAGCATGCGGTCGTTGAGGGTGGAGATATCGACATCGCCGAGCCGGACGTGACCGGCGCTGGGCTTGTGGAGGCGACGGATGGCACGCAGCAGAGTGGACTTGCCGCAGCCATTGGGGCCGGCGAGGACGGTTATTTTGCCTTTTGGGATCGGCAGGGACAGCGCGTTGAGCACGCTGACTGAACCATAGGCGAGGCTGAGGTTGTCGACCGAGATGCGATGATCGCTAAAGCTATCCGTCATGGCGTTGCCTGCCCATCAGCAAGAAGAGGAAATAGGGTGCGCCGATGACCGCGGTCACCGTGCCGGCGGGTACTTCGATGGGGGCAAAGGCCACCCGGACGATGAGGTCGGCGCCGACCAGCATGATGGCGCCGAGGAGGAAACTGCCGAGGAGGCCGGCATAGACATTGCGGCCGACCAGCAGCCGCGCCAGGTGGGGCGCCATGAGGCCAATGAAGCCGACGCCGCCGACAAAGGCGACCGACACGGCGGTGAGCGCCGCGGCGAGGGCGAAGATCAGGACGCGGAAGATGGGCAGGTCGAGGCCGACGCCGCGGGCGGAGACTTCGTCGAGATCGGCGGGGGGCAGTTTGCGCGCGGCGAGCAGGGAGAGCAGCAGCAGCGGCAGCATGGCCAGGGCGGTGACCTGGATCTCGCTCCAGTTGATCTCGTTGACCGCCCCGGCGATCCAGCGGGCGGCCTGGCTGGTGCGATAGATGGGGCCGATCAGCATCATGACGATAGTGACGGCCTTGGCGACGGCGGCGATGGCAATGCCGAAGAGCAGGAGGCGAATGGCCGAGGAGGCCTGGCGGCCGGACAGGATGAAGACCAAGGAGATGGCGGCAAGCGCGCCCAGGGTTGCGGCTACCGGCTGATAGGCGATGGAGGTGACCAGGGCGTTGGATTCATCGGAGAGGAGGGCGAGAAAGATGACGACGCCCAGGGCCGCGCCATCGATAACGCCGAGCACGCCGGGGGAGGCCAGCGAATTGCGGGTGATCTTTTGCAGGAGGAAACCGGCTGCCGCCATGCCGCCGCCGGCAAGCGCGGCGATGACCACGCGCGGCAGGCGCAATTGCAGGACGATCAGATTTTGGGTTTTTTCGCCGGCGCCGAGGATGACCCTGGTCACCTGATCGATGGGAATCCAGGTGGAGCCGAAGGCGACGCCGCTCAAGGCAAGCAACACGAAGGCCAGCGCCATGAGGGCGAGAGCCAGCGGGGCGCGGGCCGGGGCGAGATTGGTCGAGAGGCCGGTCATGCTGCCCTCCGCTTGAGCAGGACCAAGAGGACTATGCCGCCGACAACGGCGGTGATGGCGCCGACGGGGGCTTCCACGGGATAGATGAGGAAGCGGGCAGCGACATCGGCCAGGGTCGCATAAATGGCGCCGAGCAGGGCGGCGGCGGGAATCTGGCGGGCGTGGCGCAGGCCGACGAGCCGGCGCGCGGCATGGGGCACGACGAGGCCGACAAAGGTGACGGGGCCGGCCATGGAGACGGCGGCGCCGGTCAGCAGCGCGACCGAGACGAAACTGCCGCCGCGCACCAGGGCCAGCGGCACGCCCAGGCTGGTGGCGGTGGAATCGTCGGCCTGCAGCGCATCGAGCGCGCGATGGAGTAGCAGGGCCAGAGCGGCGCCGATGAGAATGATCGGCCCGCCGGTCTGGGCCAGGGTCATGGGGCGATCGACGAAGGAGCCGGAGAGCCAGAACAGCAATTGCTGGAGCTGGGCCTCATTGGTGGTGAGGACGATTTCGACGATGGAATGGCCAAGGCCAGCGATGGTGACGCCGATCAGGACGATGCGAATGGGCGAGAGCCCCCCTGCCCCGGCGGCAATGGCAAAGACCAGAAAGCTGGTCAGCAGGGCGCCGAACGCGGCGGCCATGGAGAGGCCGAGCAGGGAGCTGACGCCAAGGGCGGTGCTGGCGACGACCACGGCAAGCGAGGCGCCGGCATTGAGGCCCAGCGTATCGGGCGAAGCGATGCGGTTGCGCGAGAGGGTCTGGACGATGACGCCGGCAATGGCGAGACCCGCCCCCACCAGCGGCGCGAGGACAGCGCGGGGGAGCCGCAGATTGGAGATGACGACGGCGGTTTCCGAGCCATCAAAGGCAAAGAGCGCCTGCCAGACCTGGTCGAGCCCATAGAGCTTGAAGCCGAGCGTCAGGCTCATGAGCATGGCGGCCAACAGGGCAATGACGAGGCCCACCCAGACCACGGGGAGCGGCAGGGCGGCGGCCATCGGACGGGAGGAGGTCATGGCGATGCTGGACAGGGGGAAAGACCAAAAAGCTGATATTGACAGTCATACTAAATTCTGACTGTTTGCCCAGACCATTTTCTGACCACTCATGTCAAGATTTAGGATTGTCATGTCCACTCTTCGCACCACATTCGCGGCTATGGCCTGCGCCGCCCTTCTGGCGCTGGCGCCGGGCGCCATGGCACGGGAAATCACCCATGCCATGGGCACGACCGAAGTTCCCGACAGCCCGCAGCGGGTCGTCATTCTGACCAATGAAGGCACCGAAGCCCTGCTGGCGGTCGGCATCAAGCCGGTTGGCGCGGTGCGCTCCTGGGTCGGCGAGCCCTGGTATGATCACATCGCCGCCGACATGGCCGATGTCACCGTGGTCGGCGAGGAATCCGCCGTCAATCTGGAAGCCATCGCGGCGCTGGAACCCGACCTGATCATCGGCAACAAGATGCGCCAGGAAAAGATCTACGATCAGCTTTCGGCCATTGCCCCGACCGTGATGTCGGAGCGCCTGCGCGGCGACTGGAAGGTCAATATGGCGCTTTACACCGAAGCGGCCGGCAAGGGCGAAGAAGGCAAGGCGGCGCTGGCGGCCTATGATGGGCGTATCGCAAAGATTGCCGCGGAAGCCGGGCCGCTGCTCGAGGAAAAAGTATCGCTGGTGCGCTTCATGTCGGGCATGACCCGGATTTATTACAAGGACACGTTTGCCGGGCTGATCCTGAGCGAAATCGGCTTCAAGCGCCCGGCGTCGCAGGACAAGCCGGAATTTGCCGATGATGTGGGCAAGGAACGCATTCCCGATTTCGACGGCGATCGCTTGTTCTATTTCGTCTATGAAATCGGCGATGGCGTTGCCGAGAAAGTGGCTGCGGAATGGACCGCCGATCCGCTGTGGCAGAACCTAGCCGTGGTCAAGGCTGGCAAGGCCTATGCCGTTTCCGACACGATCTGGAATACGGCCGGTGGTTTCATCGCCGCCAATCTGCTGCTCGACGATATCGAGAAGCATTATGAGCTGGCGTCGACCCGCTAAAGTTCCCGGCCATCCGCTGCAAGGCGGGTGGCTTTTTCATTATTGACGAGCTGACCCATGTTGAAGCGCCTGTTCTCCGCCGGCCTGTTCTCCGCCGGCCTGATCGCCGCCCTGATGCTGTCCAATGCCATGGCGCGCGAGGTGACCCATGCCATGGGCGTGACCGAAGTGCCGGACCATCCGCAGCGCGTGGTGATCCTGACTAATGAGGGCACCGAGGCGCTGCTGCATCTGGGCGTGGTGCCGGTCGGGGCGGCGCAAAGCTGGGATGCCGATCCGTTTTATCCCCATCTGGTGCCGCTGCTGGGCGATGCGGTGTCATTGGGCACCGAAACGGCGATCAATCTCGAACTGGTGGCTGCGCTCGAGCCGGACCTGATCATCGGCACCAAGGTGCGGCAGGAAAAGATCTATGAGCAGCTGTCGGCCATCGCCCCCACGGTGATGTCGGAGACGATCGGCGAAAGCTGGCTCAAGAATTACCAATTCTATGGCGAGGTGCTGGGGCTGGGCGAGCAGGCGGCGGCCAATGTGGCGGCGCTTGAGGCGCGGGCCAAGCAATTGGCAGCGGCCATTGGCGATGGCGTCAATGAGCAGATTTCGCTGGTGCGGTTCTCGCCGTCGCGCACGCGGCTTTATTTCCGCGGCAGCTTCCCGGGCGTCGTGCTGGATCTGGTGGGCTTCAAGCGGCCGCCAGCGCAGGATCACCTGGAGACCTTCACCGAAGTGCAGAAGGAACGCATCCCCGAAATGGCGGGAGATCGGATTTTCTACTTCTCCTCGGACAATGACAATGAAGAGGACAAGGCCAATATGGACGAGTGGCTGGCTGATCCGCTCTGGCTCAATCTTGCGGCGGTCAAGGCCGGCAAGGCGCAGCGCGTGGGTGAATTGGCCTGGAATGCCGGTGGTGGCATTTACTGCGCCTACATGATGCTGGACGATCTGGCCGAGATTTATGGCGTAACCCTGCCGCCGGCCAGCTGAGTCCATCGGCGTTCAGTTTTCTGACAGGTCCAGGAGCCCCGATCCAGTCCCCTCCCCCTTGAGGGGAGGGCTAGGGTGGGGTGTTGTGGCCTCCACGAACTCGATGCAAGGGGACAGCCCGACACCCCCACCCTCAATCCCTCCCCTCAAGGGGGAGGGAGGCGGATTGGGGCTCTCCGGCTACCGGGAAACCTCAACCCCATTGGCCCCTAGCGTATTGTGGCTGTTAAGAATTACGCATTATAATCGCGGAACCGAACAATCAGCTTGCCGCGCGCGCCGATGGTGCGGCGTGGCGGGCTGAAATCTTGTTTGCTCAGAATGCGGACCGGGCGGCTTGCCGGGTCTGATCGCGTGATGCGTGATTTTTGCCAATGGCCAGCCAGTTGCAATGATGAGCAGGCCGACAACTCAGACGGTGCCCAGCCATGAATGCTCCCGCCGCCAAGCCCGAATGGGCACAGAGCAAGCGCGAAAAAGACAATGAAGCCCGCATCGCCGCCGGTCTGAAGCCACGCCGCCGGCGCTGGCCATGGATTTTGCTGGCGCTGGTGGTGTTGGCCGTGGTCGGGTTCTTCGTGCTGCAGGCCATGCAACCGGCTCCGGAAGCCCCCGAAGAAGCCGCGGCACCTGAGCCAGTCATGCAGCTGGTGGCTTCCGAGATCACCACTGTCGAGCCGCAAACGCTGATTCAATCGGTCAAGGTCACGGGATCGCTGGGGCCGCAGCGGCAGACGCAGGTTGCCTCCCAGGTTTCGGCGCGCGCCGTTGCGGTGATGGCGCGGCCCGGCGATGCGGTGAACGAGGGCGATGTGCTGGTGCAGCTCGATACCGAGAGCCTGCGCATCCAGCTCGACCAACAGACCAGCACGGCGGCGGCGACGCGGGCGCAACTGGTGCTGGCGGAAAGCCAGCTGATGCGGACCACCGATCTGATCGAACGCGGCCTCACCGCTTCGTCCGGCTTGGAACAGGCGCAATCGAGCGTTGATGCCTTGCGCGCCAATCTGGCAGCGCTGGAGGGCCAGGTGGATGCGGCCCGCATTGGCGTGCAGAACGCCACGATCAAGGCGCCGATGACCGGTGTCGTTTCGGAACGGACGGTGGAGCCGGGCCAGATGGTGCAGCAGGGTACGACGGTGCTGACCATTGTCGACCTCACCACGGTGGAACTCAATGCCGCCGCGCCGGTCAGCGCCGGTGCGCTGGTCAAGCCCGGCCAGGCAGTGACCGTGACCGTGGAAGGCATTGCCGGCCGCAGCTTTGAAGGCAGGGTCGAACGCGTCAATCCGGTCGCGGCGACCGGCACGCGGACGATTCCGGTCTATATCGCGCTCGACAATGAAGAGGGCCTGCTGCGGGGCGGCATGTTTGCCACCGGGCAGATTGCCGTCCAGGAGCAGCCCGACGCGCTGGCTCTGCCAAGCGGAGCGATCCGGGAGGATGCAGAGGGCTTTTATGTGCTCAAACTGGATGGCGAACAGGTCGTGCGCCAGGGTATCGAAAAGGGCGGCGAATGGAGCGCCGGGCGGGTGATCGAGATCACCTCGGGCATCAGCGCGGGCGATGTTGTGGTGAGCGCGGTGCTGACCCAGCTGCAGCCGGGCGACCGCATCGAGATGGTGGAGAACTGATCGATGTTCCTCACCCGCATCAGCGTCAATCACCCGGTCTTTGCCACCATGATCATGGTGGCGATGCTGGTGTTCGGTATCTATTCCTATCAGCGGCTGCCGATCGAGCAATTGCCCGATATCGACTTCCCGGTCGTGGCGGTGGTGGTGAGCTATCCCGGCGCCTCGCCCGAGGCGGTGGAGAACGACATCGTCAAGCCGATCGAAGAGGCGGTCAATACCATTGGCGGGCTCGACAATATCCAGTCGACCTCGCAGTCCGGCCAGGCCATGGTGCTCATTTTCTTCGACATGAGCGTCAATTCGCAGACCGCGGCGCAGGATGTGCGCGACCGGCTGGCGACGGTGGAGGCGGGTTTCCCGACCAATGCGGGCGACCCGCAGGTGTTGCGGTTCGACCCGGCCGAATTGCCGGTGGTCTCGGTGGCGGTCAGCTCGCAGACGCTGTCGCCGCGTGACCTGACGGCGCTGACCGAAGACGTCATCGTGGCCCGGCTGTCCAATATTTCCGGCGTGGGCCGCGCGACCGTGGTGGGTGGCGTGCCGCGCCAGCTCAATGTGCTGGTCGATCCGGACAAGCTCAATGCCTTCAATGTGGGCGTGAGCCAGGTGATCCAGGCGCTGGACCAGGAGAACCAGAACCTGCCGGCGGGCTCGCTGACACAGGGATCGCAGGTGCAGTCGATCCAGGTCGAGGGGCGGATCGAGCAGGCCAATGACTTCCTCGATATCATCGTGGCGCGCCAGGGGGGCCAGCCGGTCTATCTGCGCGATGTGGCGACGATCGAGGATGGCCAGGCGGAAGTGGAGAGCCTGGCCCTGCTCAATGGCGAGCGGGCGCTGGCCATCGACGTGGTCAAGACGCAGGGCGCCAATACGGTGGGCGTTGCCGAAGATGTGCGCGCGGCCATTGCCAATATGCAGGCCAATGAGCTGCCCGAGGATGTGCATCTGGAAATCGTAAGGGACAATGCCGTGCCGGTGGAGGATTCCTTCCACGCGGTGCAGAACATGCTGATCGAAGGCGCGGTGCTGGCCGTGCTGATCGTGTTCCTGTTCCTCAATTCGTGGCGGTCGACGGTCATTACCGGGCTGACCCTGCCCATTTCGATCATCGGCACGATGATCGTGCTCTATTTCCTGGGCTTTACGCTCAACATGATGACGCTGATGGCGCTGTCGCTGGCGGTGGGTATCCTGATCGACGATGCCATCGTGGTGCGCGAAAATATCATGCGGCACCTGCATATGGGCAAGTCGCACCGGCAGGCGGCGCTGGACGGTACCAATGAAATCGGGCTGGCGGTTCTGGCGACGACGCTGTCGATTGTCGCGGTGTTCCTGCCGGTGGCCTTCATGGAAGGCATTCTGGGACGGTTCTTCCTGCAATTCGGTGTCACCGTTTCGGTGGCCGTGCTGATCTCGCTGTTCGTGGCGTTCACGCTCGACCCGATGATGAGCAGCGTCTGGTATGATCCGGCGGCGCATCCCGACGCCAAGCGCGGCCCGATCGGCAAGGCGGTGGCGCAATTCGATCGCTTCTTCCAATGGGTCGGGGAAGGCTATCGCAAGCTGCTGCGCTGGTGCCTCAAATTCCGCAAGACGACGCTGGCCATTGCCGTGGCCTCGTTTATCGGCACTTTCTTCCTGTTCCCGCTGGTTGGCGTGGAATTCGTGCCGGCGACGGATAATGGCGAATTCCAGGTGGATATCGAAACGCCGACCGGCTCGTCGATCGACTATACCGCAAGCAAGGTTCGCCAGATCGACGCGACGCTCAAGCGCTTCCCGGAAGTGGCGGGCACTTATGCCACGATCAATGCGGGCACGACGACCGGCGACAACAAGGCGACTATCGTCGTTTCCATGGTGGAGAAGGCCGAACGCAGCCGCTCGCCGCAGGACATGACCGATCCGGTGCGCCGGGCGCTGGAGCAAATTCCCGGGGTCGAGGCGACCGTGGGCGCCGCAGGCGGACTGGGCGGGGTTGCAGCCCCGATTTCCATCGTCATCTATGGCGACAATTTCACCATTCTCGAGCAATTGGCCGACCAGCTGATGGCGCGGCTCAAAGAGATCGACGGGCTGATCGATATCAAATCGAGCCTGGACGATGCCCAGCCGGTGCTGGGCGTGCGGATCGAGCGGGACCTGGCCAGCGATCTGGGGGTGAGCCTGCAGCAGATCGGCTCGACACTCGGGCCGATGCTGGGCGGGGAGGAAGTGACCGACTGGACCGCGCCCAATGGCGATAATTACACGGTCAGCGTCCGGCTGCCGGAATGGGCGCGCAACGATGTCGAGACGCTTGGCTCGCTGCCGATCACGCAAAGCGGGGCCACCGGGTCCAATGCCATGGTGCGGCTCGACCAGGTGGCGCAGATCGTGCAGTCGCAGGGGCCGGGGGAAATCCTGCGGCAGGACCTGTCGCGGCAGGTGAGCGTCACGGCCAATGTGTCGGGGGTCGAACTGGGCTCGGTGACCGGGGCATTGCAGGCCGCGGTCGACAGCATCGACATGCCGACCGGCTATCGCACCTCGATGGGCGGGGATGTGGAGGACCTCAACGAGACCGCGGGCGCGGCCGGTTCGGCGCTGCTGCTGGCAGTGATCTTCATCTATCTGGTGCTGGCCAGCCAGTTCGGCAGTTTCCTCCAGCCGGTGGCGATCATGGCGTCGCTGCCGCTGGCGCTGATCGGGGTGATGCTGGGCCTATTGGTCGGTGGATCGACGCTCAACATGTTCTCGGCGATCGGCTTCATCATGCTGATGGGTCTGGTGGTCAAGAACGCAATTCTGTTGGTCGACAATGCCAACCAGCATGTGCGCGAGGGTTGGAACCTTTATGAGGCGCTGGTCGAGGCGGGCGCGACGCGCTTCCGGCCGATCATCATGACGACGCTGGCCATGATCTTCGGCATGCTGCCGCTGGCGCTCAGCCTGCATGAGGGCAGCGGGCAGAATGCGCCCATGGCCCATGCGGTGATCGGCGGCCTGCTCAGTTCGACGGCGCTGACGCTGGTCGTGGTGCCGGTGATGCTGACCTATATCGACAGCTTCAGCCATTTCACCCGGCGGTTCATGCCCAAGGCGCCTGATGATGCGGAAGGGCACGCTCCGGCGGAGTAGGACCGGGAGGGTCATCCCCGCGAAAGCGGGGACCTCCGTTTGCTATGCCGACACCTAAACAGAGGTTCCCGCTTCCGCGGGAATGACATTGTGGTGGAGGGGGAGGTGGCGCCCGAAACTCCTTCACCCTTTACCCGCGTCTCTACTTGTCTTCGCGGCCAAAGCGGGACGGTGGCACATTGCCGTTGCCTTCTTCGCGGTCGCGGTAGAGGGCGGCGCGGGCGAGGAGCATCAGGGTTACGGGGGTAGTGACCGAGACGAATATGAAGATCAGCACTTCATGCACCGATAGCCGCTGGCCGGTTATGCTGAAATAGAGCACGGAACCGAGCAGGATAAATCCCGCGCCCAGGCTGGTGCCCAGGGTGGGGGCGTGGACGCGCTCGTAGAAACTGGCAAAGCGCGCGAGGCCGATGCTGCCGATCAGGGTCAGCAATGCGCCGAGCAGGACGCAGAAGCTGACCAGGATGGACAGCCAGAGCGGCAGGTCATCCGATATCATTCGATCACCTCGCCGCGCATGAGGAACTTGGCCAGCGCCACGGTGCCGACAAAGCCGAGCAGGGAAATGATCAGCGCCGCCTCGAAATAGATGGAGGTGCCATAGCGAATGCCGAAGACGATCAGCAGCAGCATGGCATTCACATAGAGCGCGTCGAGGCTGAGGATACGGTCCTGGGCGCGCGGTCCCTTGATCACGCGGTAGATGGTGGCGACCATGGCCAGGGCGAGGATAACCTGGGCGATCAGCAGGGACCAGGAGAGGATCGCGGCGCTCATTGGAAAATCTCCAGCAGCAGGGCCTCGTAGCGATGCTTGAGTGTGTCGATCCATTCCTGCTCGTCGATGAGATCGAGGACATGGACCAGGACGGTACTATCGACCGGATCATATTCCAGCCAGGCGCTGCCGGGGGTGGCGGTGACGATGCAGGAGAGCACGGCGAGGCCGCTTTTGTCCCTGAGTTCGAGCGGCAGCAGCAGGAAGCCGGATTTGTGCTCGCCCCGCCGGCCTTGCAGGATGATCCTGGCCACGGCGAGATTGGAGCGGGCGACGTCGGCCAGCACCAGCACAATCAGCTTGAGGATCTTGAGCGGCTTGCGGATGGTGGGCTGCTCGGGCTGGAGCGCCGCCATGGCATGGGTGGCGCCCAGGGCGATCAGGCCGCCGAGCAGGATATGGCCCAGGCTGAGCGATTGCTGCAGCAGCAGCCACATGACCAGCAGGCCCAGGAAAAGCAGCGGATAGGGCAGGACGCGCTTCATGGCGCGGCTCCCATGTCCACGACGACCGGCGCGGCCAGCACATCGGCGATATAGCCGGCGGGGGCATGCAGGGCCGTCGCGGCGGCCTCGAGATAGGTCATGATCGGCCCGGCCAGTACCACCATGGCGACGCAGAGGCCGAGCAGCACGATGACCGGCACGATCTCGATGACCCGCACGGCGGCGGGGCCTTCGGCAATGGTGGCCCAGAAGGTGTTGATGCCGGTGCGGGTCAGCGCGATCAAAGCGGCAAAACCCGAGAAGATCAGCAGGCCCGCCAGCCACCAGGCGGAGGGGGAGACCTCGTTGACGGTCGCCAGTCCTTCCGGGTTCAGCATGGGGGAGATCATGGCGAATTTGGCGAGGAAGCCGGAAAGCGGCGGCAGCCCCGACAGGACCAAAGCGCAAATGGCGAAGCTGATGCCCAGCACGGCAAGCGCCCCGGGGATGATGACGCCGACCTCCTGTTCTTCGTCCTCTTCCTCGTCGTCGCCATAGGCTTCCATGGTGACGGCCAGAATATCGGCGCCTTCGATGCGAATGCGTTCGACCAGTTCGACCAGGAGGAACAGCGCGGAGATGGCGAGGGTCGAACTGACCAGGTAAAACAACGCGCCGCTGACCACGCCGGCATTGCCGAAGCCGATGGCGGCCAGCAGGGTGCCCGAGGACACCAGCACCAGATTGCCTGAAAGGCGGGCGGTGGATTGGGAGGCCAGCGCGCCGATGGCGCCATAGGCGATGGTGGCCATGCCACCATAAAGCAGGAAGGCGTGTCCGAAGCCGGCGGATGCGCCGGCCTCATCGCCGAAGACGAGCAAGGACAGGCGCAGCACGGCATAGATGCCGACCTTGGTCATGATGGCGAAGAGAGCCGCAACCGGGGCACTGGCGGCGGCATAGGTATTGGGCAGCCAGAAGCCGAGCGGCCACATGCCGGCCTTGACCAGGAAGGCAATGCCCAGAATGCCGGCGCCGGCTTCGAGCAAGCCGCGATCGGCATCGGCGACATTGGCGACGCGGGCGGCGATATCGGCCATGTTGAGCGTGCCGACGACGCCATAGATCAGGGCCGCGCCGATGAGGAAGAGCGAGGAAGCGGCCAGATTGATGGCGATGTAATGCAGGCCCGCCCGAACGCGGGCCGAGCCCGAACCATGGAGCGCTAGGCCATAGGAGGCGGCCAGCAGCACTTCGAAGAAGACGAAGAGATTGAAGAGATCGCCGGTGAGGAAGGCGCCGCAAAGGCCCATCAGCAGGAACTGGAAGAGGCTATGGAAGCTGGGGCCGACGGCATGCCAGCGGGCCAGCGAGAAGGCCAGTGCGCAAAGGCCCAGAATGGATGTCAGCAAAACCAGCAGGGCCGAGAGGCGGTCGGCTACCAAGACGATGCCGAAGGGCACGGGCCAATTGCCCAGGGGATAGGTGGCGTTGCCCACGGCGTCCGCCTGCCCGGCTTCGGCAGCATGGCGCACCAGCAAGGCGGCCAGAACGACCAGCAGGAGGGTGGAGGCGAAGTTGATGGCCGCCTTGACCGGCCGCAGCCGGTCATCGAGGAAGAGCAGGATCGCCCCGGTGGCCAGCGGCAACAGGATGGGGAGGATGACGAGATGGTCGGTGAGCATATGCATCAGCGTTCCCGCCCGTCGACATGGTCGGTGCCGGTAAAGCCGCGGGCGGCCAGCAGCACCACGAGGAAGAGCGCCGTCATGGCAAAGCCGATGACGATGGCGGTCAGCACCAGGGCCTGGGGTACGGGATCGGTGTAATTGGCGGGATCGATCACGCCGCCCTCGACCACGGGGGCCGCGTCAATGCGCAGGCGGCCCATGCCGAAGATGAAGAGATTGACCGCATAGGAGATCAGCGAGAGGCCCACAATGACCTGGAAGGTGCGCGGACGCAGCAGGAGCCACACGCCGCAAGTGGTGAGCACGCCGATGGCGATAGCCAGGATCAGTTCCATCAGCGTATCTCCTCGGGGCTGGGCGGAGCTTCCTCGCGCACCACGGGCGGCGGTCGCCGCGATACGCGGGGAGCACGGACCGATTGGTGGGCGAGAGCGATCAGGATCAGCACGGTGGCGCCGACGACGAGATTGAACACGCCCAGATCAAAAAGCAGCGCGGTGGCCATGGGGACCCGCCCGATGAACGGAATCTCGGCATATTGGAATGCCGTGGTCATGAAGGGATAGCCGAAGAGCCAGGAGCCGAGCCCGGTCAGCAGGGCCAGCAACAGGCCCGAGCCGATCCAGATGACGGGGAGGATGCGCAGGCGCTCTTCCACCCAGCGGGTGCCGCCCGCCATATATTGCAGGATGAAGGCGACGGACATGATGATGCCAGCGGCAAAGCCACCGCCCGGCTGATCGTGGCCGCGCAGGAAAACGTGGAGCGCCAGCACGATGATCACCGGGAAGAGCCATTGCATGATGACGGCGGGGATCATCAGATATTCGTTGATGGTGTCGCCGGAATTGCGATCGGGGCGCTGATCGTCGAAGGCGTTCTGGATGCGCTGCTGTTCGGGCTTTTCGACGGAATCGGAAGCCGGGCGGAAGCGGCGCAGCAGGGCGAAGACGGTGAGCGCGACAATGCCGAGCACGGTGATTTCGCCCAGCGTGTCGAAGCCGCGGAAATCGACCAGCATGACATTGACCACATTGGTGCCGCCGCCGAGCTTGTAGGAATTTTCGAGGAAGAAATCGCCAATACCCTGCCCGGCCGGGCGGGTCATGATGGCATAGGACATCAGCGCCATGCCGCAGCCGGCGACGATGGCAAGCGCCAGATCGCGGACACGGCGGAAGCGGGCCTTGCGGGAGAGACCATCCTCGGTGTGGAACTCCACGCGCTTGGGCAGCCAGCGCAGGCCGAGCAGGATCAGGACCGTGGTGACGATCTCGACCAGCAATTGGGTGACGGCCAGATCGGGCGCCGAGAACCAGACAAA
The DNA here is from genome assembly GCA_035565135.1 of Devosia sp. Taxonomy (GTDB): domain Bacteria; phylum Pseudomonadota; class Alphaproteobacteria; order Rhizobiales; family Devosiaceae; genus Devosia. The sequence continues at coordinate 28,719 of DATMSY010000189.1, read as the reverse complement.
GGTGATGCAGGTCATGAGCCCTGCCCCGCCCAGCAGGACCAGCGCCACGAGGCGGTGGAACTTGGCCTGGTAGGTGGCGACGATGGCGCAGGCAATGCCGACGGCCCAGACCAGGGCAAAGGCCGGATCGAAGGGAGTCGGCGACGCAGCCAGCGGCCCGACGCCGGCCAATAGCGGGATGAAGGCGGCGATGACGGCCAGGGTTACCAGCAGGGCGAGCTGAGGCTGTAGCCGCCGCGTGCCCAGGAGCTTTTCCAGTGCCTTGGCCCATTTCCAGGAAATGGTGACCAGGACGCGCTCGAAAATGCGCTGCCCCTTGAGGTGGCGGATCAGGGGTGGGCCTTCAATGCCGCGGTTGAGGTAATTGTAGAGCGCGAGATAAAGCAGCGCGCCGCCGACCAAGGCGATGAAGCTCATGGCCAGGGGAATGTTGAAGCCGTGCCAGACCGAGAGGCTGTAATAGGGCGTGTCGGGGCCGACCACCGAAACCACGGCCGCGGCGAGGAATGGCGCGATGGTGATGCCAGGGATGATGCCGACGAGCAGGCAGAGCAGGACCAGGATTTCGATGGGCCGGCGCATCAGGGCGGGCGGTTCATGCGGCACGCGATCGAGTTCGGTCGGGGCGGGCCCGAAGAAGACGCCATGCACAAAGCGCAGCGAATAGACCACGCTGAACATGCCCGCGACCGTGGCCCCGATCGGTAGCGCCAGATTGACGAAGGGATTGGCGTCGCGCAGGGCCGTTTCGGTGAAGAACATTTCCTTGGACAGGAACCCGTTCAGCAGCGGCACGCCGGCCATGGCGGCGCTGGCGACCATGGCGAGGGTCGCGGTGAAGGGCATGAAACGGAAGAGGCCGCTGAGTTTTCTTATGTCGCGCGTACCGGTCTCGTGGTCGATGATGCCGGCAGCCATGAAGAGCGAGGCCTTGAAGGTGGCGTGATTGGCGATGTGGAAGATGGCGGCGACGGCGGCGAGCGGGCTGCTCATGCCCAGAAGGGTGGTGATCAGGCCGAGATGGCTGATGGTCGAATAGGCGAGCAGGCCTTTAAGATCGGTCTGGAAGATAGCGATATAGGCGCCCAGCATCAGCGTGGTGAGGCCGGCAAAGGTGACGATCCAGAACCAGGCATCGGTGCCGGCCATGACGGGCCAGAAGCGGACCAAGAGGAACACGCCCGCCTTTACCATGGTGGCGGAATGCAGGTAGGCCGAAACCGGGGTCGGCGCCGCCATGGCATGGGGCAGCCAGAACTGGAACGGGAATTGGGCGCTTTTGGTCAAGGCGCCCAGCAGCACCAGCAGCAGAGCGGGGATATAGAGCGGGTGCGACTTGATGAGATCGCCCGAAGCCAGCACGACATCGAGATCGTAGCTGCCCACGATATGGCCGATGATCAGCATGCCCAGTAGCAGGCCCAGCCCGCCAAGGCCGGTGACCGTCAGCGCCATGCGGGCGCCGTCGCGCGCTTGCGCCAGGTGGAACCAATAGCCGATGAGCAGGAAGGAGGTGATGCTGGTCAATTCCCAGAAGATCACCAATTGCACGATATTGCCCGACAGCACCACGCCCAGCATGGAGCCCATGAAGGCAAGGAAGAAGGCAAAGAAGCGCGGCACCGGGTCTTTGGGGGACATGTAATAGCGCGCATAGAGCACGACCAGGAGCCCGACGCCGGTGATCAGCAGGCAGAAGAGCCAGGCAAAACCATCGATGCGGAAAACGAGGTTAAGCCCAAGCTCAGGAATCCAGGAAATTTCCTCGCGCAGCACGCCGCCATCGGTGACTTGCGGATAGAGCCAGATGGTGACGGCGAGGCCGAATATGGCAACGGCGGCCGACAGCCAAGCTTCGGCATTGCGGGCAGACTGCGGCAATATAGCCGCCAGCAGGCTGGCGATGAATGGTATGGCAACAATTGCGATCAGAAATGTCGAAGACGCCATTGTCGCGTGGCACACTCATATGGATGGTGGATGGGACAGCCGAAGCCGCATGGTCTTGTTTCGCCTATGAATCATCCGCTGCGCAACTCCCAAATTTGTCGCGGATGATTTTTCTTTGCCCGTCGTACCCGTGCCGGGCTGCCGCGCAGCGTCATATGAGCCGGGCAAGATTGCGCCTGCCTTGCAATGGCGCCGTCGGGGGCGCATAAGTCAGGCAGGTTTTTCTGCCTATTGGCGAGCTGATCCTGCCGCATGCGGCTGTTTTGGCGATCCTCAAACTTCGCGAACGTTCTAGACCCCGCTGTGCATATTGCCGCAGGGAGCATGCGGGATATTCCCGCGCCGCCCAAAGCCGGATGCCAGCAGTGGCAAGGCCGGGCCCGGCATTATTTGGAGTCCAAAATCGTCATGCACAAGTTCAGAATAGGCCAGGTGCTCGACCTTTTGCCCAGCCATGGCAGCAGCACGCGCCGGGCAGGCGAGTGCGAAATCATCGCCCTGCTGCCCTTCGAGGGCCATGTCGTTCAATACAAGGTGCAATCCAGAACCGAGACCTATCTGCGCATCGTCAGCGAAAGCGACCTGCGACCGCTGCAATAGGGTCCGCAACCGGGGTAAAAACCGGCGGATATACGGGATGTTAAGCCCAATCATTGGATAGTGGCCCCGGGGCCAATCCAGGCGTGCCCATTGCAAGGCTGCCTGGAGCGGCAATGGTTTGCGGCATTGGGCCGATAATGACTATCGCCCCGCAGCGATTGCTAATTGCGCGCGGGGATTTGGGGAAAAGCAATTCATTTGACGGTTAGCTGACAATCGCGTTGCGGGGCATTGGCTGAAATCATGACCTCAATGGCGTATCGCACGACCCTTAGATGAACTCTCTAGAGTGAGTTTCTGATCGAATGCGCCTCATTATCGGCATCATCGTCGTCATCGGCAGCGTGTTGGGTGGATATGCAGCCATTGGCGGACACATGGCGGTGCTGTTCCAGCCGTTTGAATTCGTGATCATCCTGGGTGCCGCGATCGGCGCTTTCGTCATCGGCAATACCGGCCCGGTGCTGAAGCAGACGCTGGGTTCGCTGGGCACGCTGTTCAAGGGACCGCGCTATAACAAGGCCGCCTATGTCGAGCTGCTCGGCATGCAGTTCACGCTATTCAAGCTGATCCAGGCCAAGGGTGTGCTGGCCATCGAGCAGCATATCGAAAATCCGCGCGAATCCACCCTGTTCAACCGCTTCCCGACCTTTGCGGCCAATCATCACGCGGTGGAATTTGTCTGCGACTATATGCGCATGGTGACGCTGGGCACCAATAATGTGCATGAAATGGAAGCGCTGATGGATGAGGAACTCGAGACCCATCATCAGGAACGCCATCGCGTGGTGGGCGCCGTGCAAGCGCTGGCCGATGGCACGCCGGCGCTGGGCATTGTGGCGGCCGTGCTGGGCGTGATCCACACGATGGGCGCGATCAGCGAGCCGCCCGAAGTGCTGGGCCACATGATCGGCGGCGCATTGGTGGGGACGTTCTTCGGCGTCTTCGTCGCCTATGGGTTTTTCGCGCCCTTCGCGCAGTCGCTGCGCAATATCTATGAATCGGAAGACAAGTATTTCCTGTCGCTCAAGACCGGGCTCCTGGCGCATGTGGCGGGCAATCCGCCGGTCATGGCGATCGAATTTGCCCGCAAGATGCTGATGTCGGAAAACCGCCCGACCTTTGCCGAGGTGGATGCGGCGACGGCGGCGCTGCCGGCGGCCATCTAGGCGGAGCACTGCAATGGCTGGCTATAACGACCGCCCGATCATCATCAAGAAGGTCAAGAAGGCTGCCCATGCCCATCATGGCGGGGCCTGGAAGATTGCCTATGCCGACTTCGTGACCGCGATGATGGCATTTTTCCTGCTGCTCTGGCTGATCAGTATGACGACGCCAGAACAGAAGCAGGGTCTGGCCGACTATTTCGCGCCACCCAATATCAGCCCGAGCACCAGCGGATCGGGCGGGGTGATGGGCGGCACCGCCATGGATACGACCGGCTCCAAGATGGCCGGCAGCATGTCCGAAGAGGTGAAGGCAGCCACGCCGGCAGCCCAGATCAGCGGCAATGCCGGGGCGCAGGACATTGCCAGCAGCGCCAGCCAGAGCGTGGATGGCGCCAAGAGCGAGGCCGAGCGTTCGGCCCAGGCCGATCTCAAGGCCAGCCAGGACCGCGCCTTCCATAGCGCTGCGGCCAGCATCCGGCAGGCCTGGCAGGCCATGCCCGACATTACCGAAATCGCCGATAACCTCTTGGTCGAAGAAACGCCCGAAGGCCTCAATATCCAGATCGTGGATCAGGAAGGCCGGCCGATGTTCCCCGAGGGGTCGAAATATCCCTTCGACGCCACGCGCAAGGCCATTGCCGCCATCGCGCCCATCCTGCAGCAATTGCCCAACCAGATCACCATTTCGGGGCATACGGCTGCCGGCGGCGTGTTCAGCAATCCGCGCTATGGGCCCTGGGACCTCTCGAGCGACCGGGCCAATGTGGTGCGCTCGATCCTCAGCGAATTCGGGCTGGCCGACGACCGCATCGAGGCTGTTACCGGCCGCTCGACCTCGGACCCGTTCTTTCCCAATGACCCCTATATGGCGGCCAATCAACGGGTGAAGATCACGGTGCTGTACGATGCGCCACCGGTGCCGCCGGATATGGCGTTTTAAGGATCGATTGGGGTTTCGCCCGTTGGATCGTGGCTCTCGTCACCCCACCCTGCCCTCCCCATCAAGGGGAGGGTGAGCGCGGTGGGTTTGGCGAGATGTTGCCCCTACGCACCGGCCTCGCACCTCCCCCTTGATGGGAGGCTGGGAGGGGGTGGCGGGAGCCCGGATGCGTCCTACCGCATCTGCAGTACAATCACTTCGTCGCTCGAGGGGTCCGTATGCTCGCGCATGGCGGCGACTTCGGCGGTGGTGACGGGCGGGGCATCATTGCCCCAGCTGCTGCGGATGAAGGTGGCGATATCGGCGATCTGGTCGTCGCGCAGCAGCACGCGGAACGGGGTCATGCGATAGCTGTCGGGCACGCCATTGACCACCATGCGGCCCGCGCCATTGAGCAGGATATTGATGATGGAGGCGGGATTGTCCTCGAGCACTGTTGGGGTGCCGGCCAGCGGAGGCTGAAGCACGCCACGGCCGCGGCCATCGACGCCATGGCAATTGGCGCATTGGCGCAGATAGAGGCTCGCGCCGGGCGCAGAGAGATCATTATTGGCAAAGGCGAGGCTGGTGGCCTCGTCATATTGATAGGGGCGGTCCTCGCCGGTTGCCGGGAGCGACTTGAGATAGACCGCGACGGCGCGCAAATCCTCGTCGGTGAAGAATTGGGTGCTGTTGTTGAAGGCTTCGAGCATGGAGCCGAAGACGCCGGCATGCTGGTTGCGGCCGGTCTTGAGCAATTGGATGATGTCGTCCTCGCTCCAGCGGCCCAGGCCCGCGCGCTGATTGCCGCGCAGGTTGGAGGCGTACCAGCCATCGAGATAGGCGCCGGCCAGGTAGCGTGAACTGCTTTCGTCGAGCGCCACTTCGTTGAAGGCGAGGCCGCGTTCGGTGTGGCAGCTGCCGCAGTGAGCGGCCCCCTGCACGATATAGGCGCCGCGGTTCCATTCGGCGCTCTGGTCGGGATTGTCGCGATAGACGCCGCCGGGGGCAAACACGGCGTTCCAGAAGGCCAGCGGCCAACGTTGGTTGAGCGGGAAGGGAATGCCGCTTTGCGGATTGGGCTGGGCGACCGGCTCCACCTCGAACATGAAGTAGTCGTAGAGCTTGCGAATGTCCTCGTCGCTCATCTTGGCGTAGGAGGGATAGGGCATGGCCGGATAGAGCCGGTGTCCATCCTTGGCGACGCCGCGGCGGACGGCATTGTCGAATTCGGCCAGGGTATAATTGCCGATGCCGGTGGTTTCGTCCGGGGTGATGTTGGTGGCGTAGATAATGCCGACCGGGCTGCCCATGGCGAGGCCTCCCGCAAAGGGCGCCTGTCCGGGCAGGGAATGGCAGGCCACGCAATCGGCGAGGCGGGCCACATAGCTGGTTTCCTCGACCGGGAAGGTGGCGGCGGTGGCCACCACTTCGCCATCGAACGGGCTCGACGGCGTGCGGTTGAGCCACCAGGCGAGGCCGGCGAAAACCACCAGGCCCACAACGACAATTATGGCGACGATGCGCAAAATCTTCACGGATATCCCCCTGGCCGTGATGGAAAGCACAGGCCGACAGCCCCTCCTGCCGCCGGCCGCTTGATCGGGTTTTTGCTTAGCTCCAGCTCAGATCGTGCAGGCGAAACGGCATGGTGCGGATGCGCTTGCCGGTGGCCTGGAAAATGGCATTGCCGACAGCGGGGCCGACCACGCCGGTCGGCGGTTCGCCGATTTCGAAGAAGCGCGGATTATCCGACAGGCCGCCGAAATGTACATTGATCTGGGGCGGCAGGTCGGCCATGCGGATGATCGGATATTCGTCGAAATTGCCCTCGACGATACGGCCATCCTTAATGTTGAGCCCTTCGTTGAGGCTCATATTGAGCCCGAACATGGTGCCGCCTTCCAATTCGGTGCGCACTGCATCCTCGTTGACGATGCGGCCGGTATCGAAGGCGACATCGAGCTGGAGGATTTTCAGCACGCCATCCTGGCTGACTTCGACCTTGGCGACGGTGGCGACTGTGGTGCCCTCGTCAGGCTTGCCGCCCATGCCCCAATTGGCCACCGCGACGCCCCTGCCCTGCCCCTTGGGCAAGGTCTCGCCCCAACCGGATTTGGCCTTGACCTCTTCAAGGGTCTTGACCCAGCCGATATCGGGCCATTGCGCATAGAGCTTGAGGCGATATTCCATCGGGTCGATGCCGGCCTTGATGGCGCATTCATCGACAAAGGTTTCGACGAAAAAGGCGTTGGAATTATAGCCCGGCCCGCGATAGGGGCCGGTCAGGATGTGGAACGGCACGGTCTGGGATTCGATCTGGGTATTCTTGAGGATATTGGGCAATGCCGTATCGGCCATGCCCACCGCAAAGAAACCAGGACCGCCGGCCATGCGGCCGAGCAGAGCTGTTGGGAGGCCATCGGCCCCGAGCGAAGCCTTGAGCTTGCCAGCCATGAGCGGGCGATAGCGGCCCTGGCGGGTGGCTTCCTCGCGCGACCAGATGACCTGTACCGGCCGGCCGGGGAATTTTTTGGCCACCGCGACGACCATGCGCGCATCGTCGGAGAACACCCGCCGGCCGAAACCACCGCCGACGAAGGTCTGGTGGAAGAAGACCTTTTCCGGCGGCATGCCGGTTTCGTCGGCGGCGACCATATAGGCCATTTGCGAGTGCTGGGACGGGTGCCAGAAATCGACGCGGTCTTCGGTGACGAGAGCCGTGCCGTTGAGCGGCTCAAGCGGGGCCTGTTCGCAATAGGGGGTGAGGTAGTCGGCTTCGATGATGTTGTCTTCGCCCGCTTCAGCGAACATTGCCTCGACATCGCCGGTGCTAGCCTCGACCTTGTCGCCGGGCTGCTGGATGGCGGCGGTGGCAGCCTCGTTCATCTGCTCGGTGGTTTTCCACTGTGCGCCCGGGCCATCGTCCCATTCGATGGGCAGGGCATCGAGCGCGGTGCGGGCCTGCCAATAATGCTCGGCAATCACCGCGACGGCATGCTGGGCGGTGGAGACGCCAAACGGAAACGGTGGCTTGAGATCCGTGGGGACGTTCTCGCCGGGATCGACGGTGACCACGGCCAGAACGCCCGGCATGGACATGACGGCGTCCTTGTCGACGCTTTTGAGCTTGCCGCCCATGACCGGGGACTGCCGCAAGGCGGCATAGACCATGCCGGGTTCGCGCACATCGATGCCATAGATCAGGCTGCCATTGACGATCTTGGGCAATTGTACCTTGAAGGGCGCCTTCTTGCCCAGGAAGGTCCATTCGCTGCGATCCTTGATCGCCGGTTCCTGCTCCAGCTGGATCTGGGCGGCCTCGGCAATGAGCTCGCCGAGCTGAGCGGAATTGCCGGAGCCGGCATGGCTGACCACGCCATCCTTGACCGTGACCTCGCCGGCCGGAACGCTCCAGCGGGCGGCGGCGGCGGCCTTGAAGCGCTCGCGGGCGCTGGCGGCCACCTGCATATAGGTGTCCATGCGGGCCGGGCCGGTCGAGCGGCCGCTGAAATAGGCCAAAGCCCCGCCGGGGGTCGAATAGACATTGTTTTCGAGGAAGTCGCGATTGGTCGAGGCGTATTCGGGCTTGATATTCTCCCAAACGGGGGAGAGCTCTTCATAGACATAGGCGGCAAGCTGGGTCAGCGTGCCATTGCCGATATCGACGGCGGTGGCGCGCACTATGACCGTGCCATCGGGATTGATGGTCAGCCAGGGGGTGAATTCGGCTGAGCCGGCGGCGTTGGCCTTGTCCCAGGGGGCGCCATCGACCGTTGCGGCCAGAGCCTGGGTCCCCACAACCATGGCGCCACCGAGCGCCAGGGAGGACACCAGGAATTTGCGACGAGTTACCTTTGCGATCTCATTCATGGCTGGCCTCCTCAAGCCTTCATGTCTGCAGCGGCCTTGTGGATGGCGGCGCGAACGCGGGTATAGGTGCCGCACCGGCAGATATTGTTGACATATTGCTCGATGTCTTCGTCGGTCGGCTCGGGGATTTCCTGGAGCAGGGCGGCCGCGGCCATCAGCATGCCGGACTGGCAATAGCCGCATTGCGGCACGTTCATTTCCACCCAGTATTTCTGCAGCGGATGCGTGCTGTCGGGGCTGAGGCCCTCAATGGTGGTGATCTCGCTGCCCGCCGCCGATTCCAGCGGATATTGGCAGGAGCGCACCGCCGCGCCATCAATGTGCACAGTGCAGGCGCCGCATTGGGCGATGCCACAACCGAACTTGGTGCCGGTCATGCCCAGATAGTCGCGCAAGACCCACAAAAGGGGCGTTTGCGGGTCGGCATCGACCTCTTTGACCTCACCATTAATGCTCAGGGAAATAGCCATAATGAACCTCCTCAACAGGCGCCTTTTTAGGCTTTCATGTATGGAAGCTTAGAACTATTCTTAGAACTGATCCAGACTGATAGTTGCTCTTTTTTCGGGAATGGCAGAGGTTTAGGTGTCGGCGGCGCGCTGGCGACATGGTCACAAGGCAACGATATGTTTGTTTGAACATATCGAATTTCAATGATCGATCCATGTTGCTGGAGGGGCCGCACTATTTCTGGACCGGGAGGACGGTCGACATGTTTTTGAGCCGCAAACTTATTGTATTCATTGCCCTTTCGATTGGCGGCGCGAATTATGCGTGGGCGCAGGAGGCCGATGGGACGCGCCTCGCCGATGGCTGCACGTCGTGCCACGGCCTGGCCGGCGAGGGCGGCAGCGCCATTCCCGCCATTGCGGGCAAGGCGCCCGAAGATTTCATCGCGCAGATGACGGCTTTCCGCGACCAGAGCGCGCCCGCCACGATCATGAACCGGTTGGCGCGCGGCTATAGCGATGCCGAAATCGCGGCGCTGGCGGATTATTTCAGCACGCTGGAGGCGAAATGAGAGCGATCACCCGCCGTTCCTTCATTGCCGGCGCAACGGCCGGTCTCGCCGCCCCCGCGCTGACCGGCGCGGCCTGGGGCGCTTCGCCGGCCAAGGTGGTCATTATCGGTGGTGGCTTTGGCGGCACCTCGCTGGCGCGCTATCTCAAGCGGCACAGCCCCGCGCTGTCGGTGACGCTGATCGAGCGAGACAGGCAATTTGTCACCAGCCCATCGAGCAATGGCGTGCTGGGCGGCTTGTGGGATATGTCGGCGATCACCTTCGGCTATGACGGCGTGCGCGCGGCCGGGGTGGAAGTGATTCACGACACGGCGAGCGCGATCGATCCGGTGGCAAAGAGCGTGACGCTGGGGAGTGGCGATACGCTGAGCTATGATTTTCTCGCTGTGTCGCCGGGCATCCAATTCGTCTGGGATGCGATCGAAGGCTATGACGCCGCGGCGGCCGAAATCATGCCGCATGCCTGGCAGGCCGGGCCGCAAACCAGCCTGCTACGCGCCCAGCTCAAAGCCATGGAGGATGGCGGGCTGGTGGTGATCGGGGTGCCGGCGCCGCCCTTCCGCTGCCCGCCCGGCCCCTATGAGCGGGCTTCGCTGATCGCCAACTATCTGAGCCAGGAAAAGCCAAAATCCAAGGTGATGATCCTTGATGCCAGCGAGAGTTTTTCCAAGCAGGCGCTGTTTTCGGAAGCCTGGGAAACGCTTTATCCCGGCATGATCGAATGGGTGCCGGGCTCCAATTCTGGCGTGGTGATGAGTGTTGATCCCTCCACCATGACGGTTTCGACTAGCTTTGACGATTTCCAGCCAGCCGTGGCCAATATCATCCCGCCGCAGCGGGCCGGGCAGATTGCGATCGAGACCGGGCTCGATGCCGGGCAGGGTTTTTGCTCGATCGATCCGGCCACATTTGAATCGCAGGTGCATAAGGGGATTTATGTGCTGGGCGACGCCACCATTGCTGGGGCCATGCCCAAATCGGGCTTCAGCGCCAATAGCCAGGCCAAGGCCTGCGGCGCGGCGATCCTGGCCTCTATCGCGGGCACGGCTTTCGCACCGAGCAAGCTCACCAATGTCTGCTATAGCCTGGCCAATGCCGAATATGGCTTTTCCATCGCCGACGTCTATGGGGTGGTCGATGGCGCGATAAAGGGCACTTACGAGGACAATCGGATCACCCCGCTCAAGGCGAGTGCGGAGGCGCATGCGCAGGAGGCCGAGTACACACACTCATGGTACGAAACCATCACCGCGGAAATGTTCGGCTAGCTGTGATGCTCGCCGCCTGCTGGGTGGGGGGTGTGGCGGCGCAAAGCCCTGTTCTGCCCGAGCCGCTGACGGACACGCGTGGCGACGCGGCGCGGGGCAAGGCAGTGGCGGTCAATTCCGATCTGGGAAATTGCCTGATCTGCCATGAGATCAGCATGCCCGAAGTGCCGGTGGGGGCCGCGGGCGATATCGGGCCATCACTGGATGGGGTGGGTTCGCGCCTCAATGCCAGCGAGCTGCGGCAACGCATTGTTGATCCGCGCCAGATTGAACCGGAGACGATCATGCCCGCTTACCATAGTACCGACGGGCTGGTGCGGGTGGCGCGCCAATATGCGGGCCAGCCGATCCTGTCGGCCCAGCAGGTGGAAGATTTGATCGCCTATCTGCTGACACTGAAATGAGAGCGGGATGACCAAGGCCGATAAAATCGACGGGACGCGGCGCCTGCTGCTCGGGGGGTTGGCGGCGAGCGTCGTGCTGGTCGCCATGCCCGTTCGTGCCGATGATGCCCTGGTTGCCGAAGCGATCCGGGAGCATTTTGGCGATGCGCCGCGCAGCGATGGGCGGATCACCATGTTGCTGCCGCCGCTGGCCGAGTCCGGCAATACTGTGCCCATCCAGATCAGCGTCGAGAGTCCGATGAGCGAGACGGATCGGGTCAAGCGCGTGGTTATTCTCGCTACGCGCAATCCGCGCGCTTTGGTGGCGACGATGGAATTCGGGCCTGGCGCGCCGCGGGCGCAGTTCAGCACCAATATGCGGCTGAGCGGCACACAGGATGTGATCACCATTGCCGAGATGAGCGATGGTTCGCTGTGGCAGGCGCAGTCGCGCGTGCTGGTCACGGTGGGCGCCTGCGATACGCTGCAGATACGGTATTAGGGAGGAAGGGACATGCCCAATACCCGCATTCGCGTTCCCAAGACGGCCAAGGCCGGCGACATCATCGAGATTCGCGCCATCATCCAGCATCCGATGGAAAACGGGTTTCGCACCACCTCGCAGGGCACGCCGATCCCGGTCGATATCGTCACCGATTTTGCCTGCAGCTATGACGGGGTCGAGGTGTTCCGCGTGCGGCTCGAGCCGGGACTGTCGGCCAATCCCTATTTTTCGTTTTATCTCAAGGCGACCAAGTCGGGGCCGGTCAGCTTCTGGTGGCAGGACCAGCATGGCGAAGTGACCGAGGCCAGCGAAGAGCTGGAAGTGACATGACGCCCCTGCCCCCGGCCCTGGTGCTGCTAGGCGTGCTGGCGGCCGGCATGGTGCAGTTCGATGGGCCGCGACCAAGCGAGCCGCGGTCGGGCTATTCGTTCCTGACACCGGAACTGCAGAATTTGCAGGATGATGACTTTGCCAATCCGGGCATGCTGTGGGTCGAGCAGGGCGTGGCTTTATGGGACGAGGCGGCGGGCAGCAGCGGGCAAAGCTGCGCGGATTGTCACGGCGACGCCGCTCAATCCATGCGTGGGGTGGCGGCGCGCTATCCCACCTATTCGGATGAGGCAGGGCGGGTGATCAATCTCGAGCAGCAGATCAACCAATGCCGGACGGCCCGGCAGGGGGCGGCGGCGCTGGCCTATGAATCGGAGGATTTGCTGGGGCTGACGGCTTTCGTCGCCAACCAGTCCAAGGGCATGCCGATTTCGGTTGCTGTCACCGGGCCAATCGCAGAATCCCTCAAGCGCGGGGAAGCGTTCTTCTATGAGCGGCGCGGGCAGCTCAATCTCTCCTGCGCCAATTGCCATGAGGACAATGTGGGCAATCATCTGCGGGCCGAACCGATCAGCCAGGGGCAGACCAATGGCTTCCCCATTTATCGGGCGCTGTGGCAGAGCATGGGTTCGACCCATCGCATGTTTGCCTGGTGCAATGAGGCGGTGCGGGCCGAGCCCTATGCGGCGGGATCGCAGGAATATGTCGATCTAGAGCTTTATGAGCGGTGGCGCAGCCAGGGGCTGAGCGTGGAAACGCCCGCGATCAGGCGCTAGAGGCGAAGTCTTCCAGCGTGTCGTAATCGGCCAGTTGGCGGGCGGGGACGATCAATTGGTTTGCGCTGCGCAGCAGGTCGCGAGCACCGCGGTCGCCGCTGGTTTGCAGCAAAGCGGGGAAATGGTGGCGCGCGAAGATGGCCGGCGGCATGGAAGGTCCGTTCTCGATCGCTGAAGCGGTGTGCGTGGAGCCGTCTTTCAATCTGTCCGCCAGCGTCAGCAGATGCTCGCTCGTGACAAAGGGCATATCGGCGAGGCAGATCAAGACGGCATCGGCGCCGATCTTGTCGGCGGCCTCCACGCCGAGGCGGAGCGAAGTAGATTGGCCCGCCGCATTGTCGGGATTGGACAGGACTGAGAATCCGCGCTGCGCGAATAACGTGCCCAGTTCTGGCAGATCGGCCGGGCAGACGGCGAATTTGGCGGCGAAGGGCAATGGCGCGATGGTGCTGGCGATATGGTCGGCCAGCGGGCGGCCGCGGAGATCGGCGAGGAGCTTGTTGCCGGCGCCGAAGCGCGTCGACAGGCCCGCTGCCAGCACGATAATGGCGATGGTGTCAGCCATCGAGCCGGGCGCGGGCTTCGGTGATTTCGGCAAGCACGGAAATAGCGAGGGCCGAGGCCGTGCGGGTGGGGCCGAAGAGGCCGACGGGGCCGTGCAGGTTCGCCAGGCGATCAGGGCCAATACCGGCGGCGTCGAGGCGATCGAGGCGGCTCGCATGGGTGCGGCGGCTGCCCAGCGCGCCGATATAGAAGGGATCATAGCCGAGCGCGCTTTCGAGCAGGCGGCTTTCCTTGAAGCGGTCATGCAGCATGAAGACGATGGCGGTGAAGGGGTCCACCGGCAGGGCCGGCAAGGCAGCGCCTGTGAGCAAGGTGACCCTGGCGCCGCAATCCTCCAGGGATTGCGCGCCGGCTTCGGCGGTGAGGTAAGCCTCGACTGCCAGGCCGCAGGATCGGCCCAGTCGGGCCAGGCCCGCCAATTCATAGCCTTCCCCGATCAGGACCAATTGGGTCTGGGGATGATAGTGGCGAATGAAGCTGCCATGCAAAAAACCATTGCGCTCGCGCGGGTCGGAATGGGGCGTCAGCCGGGCCTTGCCCTGTGCAGTGGCAAAAGCGATGGCGAAGGGTTCGCGCGCGGCGATCCGCTCGAGGGCGGTCTCGACCAAGGCGGGGTCTGGCCGCACATGAATATGGATGTCGATGCCGCCGCCGCAGGGCAATTCGATATCAAGGAAGGGGGAGCCGTTGCCGAAGCGTAGCGTTTCGTCTCGCCCGGCAGCGATGGCGCGCATGGCTTCGCCGGCCACGGCAGCTTCGACGCAACCGCCCGAGACATAGCCGCAATAGCGGCCATCGGCGAGCACGGCCATCTGTGCGCCAAGCGCTCGGGGAGCGCCGCCGACGATATTGGTGAGGGTGAGCAAGGCCCCCTCGACGCCCTGAATGTGGCCCAGCGCCAGCAGGCGGAACACGCTATCGGCGGCATCGGGATCGAGCCCGGTATCGGATGGGGTGACGGCTTGGAAGCGGGCCGGCGACGGATCGGCGAGCATGGTCAATCTATCCTCCAGGCGGTCGTTGCCGCGGTCTTTCGACATTGTCCCCATTATTGAGCCGCAAGCGGAACGAGCGCAAGTGGCTGAGGCCAAACAAAATTCAGGCCTAAAAGTCGCGATTTCTCTCCCTCCCCTGCGGGATTTTTGGCCATTTCGGAATCGTATTGACACCGCAAAAACAAAACTGCTAATGCGTAACACTAACAGCTAATACGAATTAGCGAATAGATGGAGGCAGGATTGTCCGCAGCGCGGCGATTGACCCAGAGAGACATCGCCCAATTGGCCGGCGTCAGCCAGGCCACGGTGTCGCTCGTGCTCAATGAGGCCAAGTCCGCCGAGGGCCGCATTCCGCCCGAAACGCGCGAACGCGTGCTCAAGGTCATCCGCGAGACTGGCTATGTGGCCGACCCCATCGCGCGCAGCATGGTCAAGGGCGCCAATCGCATTCTGGGCGTTTTCACCTATCAGCCCGCCTTCCCGATCGCGCAGGCCGACTTCTACACCCCCTTCCTGATGGGCATCGAGGAGGCCGCCGAAACGCTGGGCTATGACCTGCTGCTGATGACCGCATCGGCGCGGGACGAGAAGGGCCGCAAGCGCATTTTTGGTGAAAGCGGGCGGCTGCGCCTCGCCGATGGCTGCCTGATCCTGGGCAGCCAATTCGACCGCGATGAATTGGCCCAATTGGTCGCCAGCGATTACCCCTATGTCGCGGTGGGCCGCCGTGACGATGCGGGCGGGAAGGTGCGCTATGTGGGCGCCGATTATATCACCGCAACGACGACGCTGGTCGATCAGGCGCTGGCCAAGGGGCATAGGCAATTTGCCTTTATCGGCACGACGGGGCCGGCCGAATCCATCGCTGACCGTTGGCGTGGTTTCCAGAGCGCGCTCAAGGGCAAGGGCGCGCTGGTCCATGTCGATGACGTCGAGAATGGCGATCCGGCAAGGCAAGTAGCCGAGGTTCGCGCCAGCGGCGCCAGTGTCGTGTTTTTCGCCGAAGTGCTGGAGGCCGTGGCGTTCGACACTTATGCGCGGGCGCAGGGGATCAGCATTCCGGGCGATCTCTCCATCGTGGTGCTGGGCAGCGGTACACGCACCCATACGCTGCGGCTGCATCGCGCTTTTACTTGCTACGCCATCCCCCGCGAGGAAATGGGCAAGCGAGCGGCCGCCATGCTGGTGGAAACGCTGGCTGACCCCAGTCTTGTGCAGCAAGTGATGCTGCAATGCGAAATCGTGGCGGGCGAAACGCTCGCTCCTCCCAATCCAACGAAAGACAGTTTGAAGTGACAGAATATAGTGCGGATATCCTGGTGGTCGGCGGCGGGCTTGGCGGGGTCGCGGCAGCTTTGGGCGCTCTGCGCAATGGCAGCAGCGTCATCCTGAGCGAAGAATTCGACTGGATTGGCGGCCAGCTGACCAGCCAGGCCGTGCCGCCCGATGAGCATACCTGGGTTGAGCAATTCGGCATTACGGCCAGCTATCGCGCGCTGCGGACCGGGGTGCGGCAATATTATCGCGACCATTACCCGCTGAGCGAGAGCGCGCGGGCCGACCTGACGCTCAATCCCGGCGACGGCAATGTCTCGCGCCTCTGCCATGAGCCACGCGTGTCGCTGGCGGTGATGGAAGCCCTGCTGGCGCCCTATGCGGCGGGTGGCAAACTGACGATTTTGAAGCCCTATGTGCCGATTGCGGCCGATGTGGATGGCGACGTGGTGCGGGCGGTGACCCTGCGTCATCGCGATAGCGGGCGAACCGTCACCTGTTCGGCGCGCTATGTGATCGACGCGACCGAATTGGGCGATCTGCTGCCGCTGACAGCAACGGAATATGTGACCGGCTTTGAGGCGCAGTCCGAAACCGGCGAACCTAGTGCCCCAGCTGAGGCGCAGCCGCAGAATCAGCAGGCGGTTTCGATTTGCTTTGCGGTCGATCATGTCGATGGAAATCATGTCATCGACAAGCCGGCACGCTACGATCACTGGCGGCAGGTGGCGCCCGCATTCTGGGGTGGTCCGCTGCTGAGCTGGGACTCGCCCAATCCGCGCACGCTGGAGCGCAGCCGCCGGTTTTTTGATCCCAATCCGGTTGATAATGCCACTCGCGAAGTCGCCGACCAGCGCCATAGCGCGGGGGATATGAGCCTCTGGATTTTCCGGCGCATTGCGGCGCGGCACAATTTCCGGCCCGGCGCCTATGCCAGCGATATCTGCCTCGTGAACTGGCCGATGATCGACTATTTCGAAGCCCCGATCATCGACGTGACGCCCGAGCAATATGCCCAGCGGCTGGCTGACGCAGCGAGCCTATCCTATTCCATGTTCTATTGGATGCAGACCGAGGCGCCCCGCCCCGATGGCGGAGTGGGTTTCCCCGGCCTGCGCCTGCGCGGCGACATTACCGGCACCGAACATGGCCTGGCCATGGCGCCCTATATCCGCGAAAGCCGCCGCATCCGCGCGCTGACCACCGTGGTCGAGCAGGATTTGTCGCTGGCCGTGCGGGGTGCGCGCGGGGCGGTGAACTATCGCGACAGCATTGGCGTGGGCATGTACCGCATCGATCTGCACCCCTCGACCGGCGGCGACAATTATATCGATGTGGGCGCCTGCCCCTTCGAAATTCCGCTGGGCGCGCTCATTCCGCGCGGGCGCAGCAATCTCTTGGCGGCGTCGAAAAATATCGGCACCACCCACATCACCAATGGCTGCTACCGGCTGCATCCGGTGGAATGGAATATCGGCGAAGTGGCCGGCATGCTCGCGGCCCATTGCCTTGCCACCGGCCAGACCCCGCATGGCGTGCAGGAAGACGACAAGCGCCTGGCAGACTTTCAAACCCATATCGGCCACCAGGGCGTGGAATACCGTTGGCCCGATATTTCCGGCTATTAGCTAATACGCATAATCAGGGAGGATCTTTTATGCGCAGGACTATGCTGAAATCCACACTGGCCGCTTTGGCTGTCACCACGGGGCTGGTTGCCCCGGCCTTGTCGCAGGAATTGCGGATGGCGATCTGGAGTGCCAATGAGGCCCATCTGGCCTTGTTCAACGAAATCGGCGCCGAATTCGAGGCCAGCCATCCCGGCGTCAAGGTCACCTATGATTCCCTCGCTTTCGAGGGCTATGTGACGACCCTGACCACCCAGATTGCCGGCGGCAATCCGCCCGATCTGGCCTGGCTGTTCGACACGACAGCGCCTGATTTCATGGCGGCCGGTGCGCTTTATCCGCTGACCGACACTTTTGCCAAGACCGAAGGCTATGACATTGCCGACTTCCCGCCGGCGACGCTGACCGCCTGGTCACGCGATGGGGTGCAATATCTTTATCCGTTCTCGACCTCGCCCTTTGGCGTGTTCGTCAACAATGACATGATCAAGGCGGCAGGCGCCAAGACCCCCGCCGAGCTGATCGCGGCCGGCGAATGGACCTGGGACAATGCCATTGCTACGGCGGCGACGGTTGCCGCCACCGGCAAGCAGGGCCTGGTGGTCCGCGATTTCGACTTCAAGATCTGGGAAAACCTGGCCGAAATCTATGCCGGCTGGGGCGCTCATCCCTGGTCGGAAGACACCAAATCCTGCGCGTTCAACAGCAAGGAAATGGTTGATGCCATGACCTTCATCCATGACGCGATCTTTGTGAAGAAGGCCCTGCCCGGCCCCGGCGTTTCGGCAGATTTCTTTGCCGGCGACGCGGCCATGACCACGACCCAGATCAGCCGCGCTTCCCTGCTGCCCAAGGACGACAAGGCGTTTGATTGGGACCTGGTGCCGCTGCCTTCTGGCCCGATTGGCGACTATGCCTGGGTTGGCCGCGCCGGGATCGGGGTGATGGCCAATGCCAAGAACCCGGAACTGGCGGCCGAATTCCTTGCCTTCTTCTCGTCCAAAGAGAATGTGGCAAAGCTCGCCCGTTTCTTCCCGCCGGCACGCCAGAGCCTGCTGACGGCCGACGTGCTGTCGGCGGCCAATCCGCTGCTGACCAAGGAGCAGATCGAGGCCGTGGTTATTCGCGGTGTCGCCACGGGCCAATCCACGCAACAGGTGCAGAATTTTGCGCAGTTGCAGCAGACGGTTCGTGCGGGTCTCGATGGGTTGTGGCAGCCGCAGGCCGATATTGCGGGCGTGCTGAATACGCTGTGCGATCGCCTCAATCCGCTGCTGGCGGCAAACTAAAATATGCAGTCGTCTCCCTCCCCCTTGTGGGGAGGGATCAAGGGTGGGGGGTGTAGCCGCAAACACTGCGTTCGTGACTCCCCCACCCCGGCCCTCCCCACAAGGGGGAGGGAGAAGGAAGAAATGCAATGACCATTGCTCTTGATACATCGCAGGCGCGGCGCAAGCGTGGTTTTTGGACCATGGCCCGGCGCGATGCGGCCACCGGATATCTGTTCATCGCGCCGCAGCTGATCGGCATCGTGATCTTCGTGCTGATCCCGCTGGTGCTAGTGTTCTGGTATTCACTGCATGAATGGAACGTGCTGGCGGGCTCGTTCCGCTTTACCGGCGCGGCCAATTACGAGAAGCTGTTGAGCGATCCGGCCATTGGCGAGGTGATGAGCGTTACCGCCGTGTTCTCGGCGGGGCTGGCGGCGCTCAATATGAGCCTGGCGCTGGGATTGGCGCTGCTGCTCAATCAGAAGCTGCGGTTCATGACGGTGTTTCGCACGCTGTTTTTCTCGCCGGTCGTGGTGTCATTGGTGGCCTGGACGATCGTGTGGAGCTTCCTGTTGCAGAGCAATGGCGGCATTAACGGGCTGCTGCAGATGATTGGCGTCGAGGGGCCCAATTGGCTGCGCAATCCGACCACGGCGATGATTTCGGTCATCGTGGTGCAGGCGCTCAAGAATGTCGGGCTCAATATGATCCTGTTTCTGGCGGCGTTGCAGGGCGTGCCGCGCGAATTGTTCGAGGCAGCGCGCGTCGATGGCGTGCCGCGGTTCAAGCAGTTCTATCGCATCACCCTGCCCATGATCAGCCCGACCATTCTTTTGGCCTCCATCGTGACCATTGTGGGGGCGTTGCAGGTGTTTGCGCAGATCATGATCCTGACCCAGGGCGGGCCGGGTTTCTCCACCACCGTGCTGGTCTATTACCTCTATCAGCAGGCCTTCCAGTTTTACCTGTTCGGCTATGGCTCGACGCTCTCCATCGTCCTGCTGGTCATTGTCGGCGCACTCACTTTCATCCAGTGGCAGTTGCGCAGAAAGTTCGTGTTCTATGAAAACTGAGCTTAGCCCCCGCGCCCAGGCGCTGGCCTATCTGACGCTGTGCGTATTGCTCATCCCCTTTGTCTTTCCGACCTGGTGGATGGTCACCTCATCGGTCAAGCCCGTCAGCCAGATCTTCGCCTTTCCGCCCGATATCTGGCCGCGCGCCTTTGATTTCTCGTCCTATTCGGACGTATTCAAAATCCAGCCCTTCGCGCTGCAATATTGGAACTCGGCCTATATCGCTGCCATCGTCACCGTCGGCACCATGATCGTGGCGTCGATGGCCGGCTATGCCTTTGCGCGGATCAAATTCCCCTTCGCCAATGCCATCTTCATGGTGGTGCTGGTGGGGCTGTTGATCCCGTCCGAAGTGACGCTGGTGCCGCTGTTCCAGCTGTTTTTGAAATGGGGCATGATCAATACGCATTGGCCGCTGATCCTGGTGCCGATCTTTGGCGCGCCGGCAGTGTTCGCCACTTTCATCATGCGCCAGTTTTTCATTTCGCTGCCGGTGGAACTCGAAGAAGCGGCGCGCGTCGATGGGCTGGGCCGGTTCAAGATTTTCTGGACCATCGCCCTGCCGCTGGCTCGTCCGGCGCTGGCAGCCGTGGCGATCTTCACGTTCCTGGGCAGTTGGAACCTTTATCTTGAGCCCATCGTCTTCATCTCAAGCTCTGACAAATTCACCCTGCCCCAGGCGCTGACCCAATTCACCGACGCCTATGGCGGGCCGATGTGGAACATTCAGCTTGCCGCTGCGACCATGACGGCCATTCCGGTTCTGATCGTTTTCATCGTCGCCCAGAAGCAGTTCGTCGAGGGCCTGGCCCATACCGGCCTCAAAGGATAATCCAATGGCACCCGTTACCCTCTCCGCCGTCAAGAAAAGCTATGGCGAAGCCGCCACCATTCATGGCGTCGATATCGACATTGCGGACGGCGAATTCGTCGTGCTGGTCGGCCCCTCCGGCTGCGGCAAGTCCACCCTGCTGCGCATGATTGCGGGGCTTGAGACCATTACCGGGGGCGAGATTTCGATTGGCGGCCGGGTGGTCAATGAGCTCGAGCCCAAGGACCGCGACATCGCCATGGTGTTCCAGAATTATGCGCTCTATCCGCATATGACGGTCGCCAAAAACATGGCGTTTTCGCTGGAGCATCGCGGCGGCAGCAAGGCCGAGATTGCCGAGCGGGTGAATTGGGCCGCCGACATTCTTGGCCTCAAGCCGCTGCTGGAACGCTTTCCGCGCCAGCTTTCAGGTGGGCAACGCCAGCGCGTGGCCATGGGGCGGGCCATTGTGCGCAATCCGCAGGTGTTTCTGTTTGACGAGCCGCTGAGCAATCTCGACGCAAAGCTGCGCGTCGTCATGCGGGGCGAGATCAAGGGGCTGCATCAGCGGCTGGGCGTTACCACGGTTTACGTCACGCACGATCAGGTCGAAGCCATGACCATGGCCGACAAGATCGTGGTGATGAATGCCGGTCGGGTGGAGCAATTCGGCGCGCCGCTCGATCTCTATGACCGGCCGGCCAATCCCTTCGTTGCCGGCTTCATCGGCTCGCCGTCGATGAATTTCATCGAAGGGACGCTTACGCCAGATGGCTTTGTGGCCAAGGGCGCCGTGCTGCCTTTGCCGCCCGGCCCGATTTCGGGCGACGCGATCTATGGCATTCGCCCCGAGCATTTCGAGCTGGTCAGCGATGGCCTGCCCGCGACTGTATTGCTGGTCGAGCCCATGGGATCGGAAACCCAGGTGACGATGACGATTGGCGAGCATCAGGTGATCGGCGTGTTCCGCGAGCGGCTGCGGGCCGAGCCGGGTGCGACCATCCATGTCGCGCCGCAGTTGAACGCTGTGCATCTTTTCGATGCCGCGAGCGGCAAACGGCTGAACTAGGCTATAAGCCCTATCGTCCGAGGGGGACGAACAGGATTCGATATGCCATTTAACGACCTTACCCATCCCGCGCTCGATGCCTATCGCAGCGCAGTGCAAGTGCCTGCTGATTTCGATGCCTTCTGGGCCGGCACGCTGAAAGAAGCGCGCAGCTTTGGCGGCGAGGCGGTATTGGCGCGGCTCGATTCCCCGCTGCGGCTGATCGAAGCCTATGACGTGTCGTTTCCCGGCTATGGCGGGCATCCGATCCGCGGCTGGCTATTGCTGCCGACCAAGCGGCGCGATCCGCTGCCGCTGGTGGTGCAATATGTGGGCTATGGCGGCGGGCGCGGCTTTGCCCATGAATTGCTGCATTACGCGGCGGCCGGCTTTGCCTATTTCCGCATGGATACACGCGGCCAGGGCAGTAGCTGGAGCCCCGGCGAAACGGCTGACCCGGTGGGCAGCACGCCGCAAATTCCGGGCATGATGACCAAGGGTATCCTAAACCCGGCCGATTATTACTATCGGCGGCTGTTCACCGACGCAGTCCGTGCGCTCGATGCGCTGCTGCCGCTGTCGTTCATCGATGAGGAGCGGATCGGGGTGACCGGCGGCAGCCAGGGCGGTGGTGTTGCGCTGGCGGTGGCGGGACTCGATGCCCGGGTCAAGGCGCTCTCGACCGATGTGCCATTCCTGTGCGATTTCCCCCGCGCCGTGCGCATTGCCGCGCGCGATCCCTATGGCGAAATCGCGCGATTCCTCGCCACCCATCGCGACAAGACCGATGCCGTGTTCGAGACGCTGCGCTATTTCGATGGCGTATGCTTTGCCGAACGCGCAAGGGCGCCGGCACTGTTCTCCGCCGCGCTGATGGACAATGTCTGCCCGCCCTCGACGGTCTATGCCGCCCATGCGGCCTATGGTGGGCCCAAGACCATGGTGGATTACGAGTTCAACGACCATGAAGGCGGCGGGGTCTACCAGCAATTGCGGCAATTGGCGTGGCTGCAGGAGGTGCTCAAGGTCTGAGCGGAACCTTATCGGCGCCGGCCGGTTTGAGCAAACGCCGCCGCATCATGCAGGCGGCCGCTACGCAAACCGACTGGATGCCTTGTCTTTCCCGCTCCGGTCACTGCATAGTCTTGCGGCATATCGCACACCAGGAGAGGAAACTACGATGGGACTGTTCGACGATATCAAGGCCAAGATCTTTGGCGCCCCCAAGCCCGCAGCGCCGGTCGACACGAAAGCTGCGGCGGAGCTGGCCAAATCGATCGGGCTTGCCGCCGCCAACCGGGTCGGGGCCTCCGTCGCCGGCGGCACGGCCAAGCCCGCAGCCACCCCGTCGGCAGCCGATACATTGGTCGCCCAGGCCAATCCGGCGCCAAGTGCTGCGCCTGCCCCCGCCGCTGCCAAGGCCGCGCCTGCCGCTGCCAGCGATGTCGATGTTGCCGCCATCCTCGATGCCGCCGTTGCCAAGGCGGGCCAGAAGCTCGATTGGCGCAAGTCCATTGTCGATCTGCTCAAGGCGCTGGGGATCGACAGCAGCCTCTCTGCCCGCAAGGAGCTGGCGACCGAGCTCGGCTATTCAGGCGACAAGGGCGATTCAGCCGCCATGAATATCTGGCTGCATAAACAGGTGCTGCAAAAGCTGGCCGCCAATGGCGGTGCGGTTCCGGCCGATCTGCTGGACTAGACTTTTCAGAGGCCCCGCCCGGCAGGACGGGGCCTTCGATTTTCAGGCGGGCGGCGCCTCGGCATTTTCGGTTTCCGCGGCGGTTTGCGGCGGCTTGACGCGGTACCAGGTGACGTAAAGCGCGGGCAGGAAATAGAGCGTCAGGGCGGTTGCCGCGATGATGCCGCCGATCATGGCATAGGCCATGGGGCCCCAGAACACTTCGCTGGCAATGGGGATCATGCCCAGGCTCGCGGCGGCGGCGGTTAACAGGATGGGCCGCATGCGGTGTTCGGTGGCATAGAGCACGGCTTCCCACTGATCGTGGCCGTCGCGGATATTGTCGTTGATCTGGCCGATCAGGATCACCGCATTGCGGATGATGATGCCGGCCAGCGCCAGGACGCCGAGCAGGGCGACGAAGCCCAGGGGGGTGCCGGTTGGCAGCAGGGCCGCCACGACGCCGATCAGGCCCAGCGGGGCCACGCTGACGACCAGCACTAGTTTGGAGACGCTCTGCAATTGCACCATTAGGATGAAGGCGATGGCGAGCAGCATGGCGGGCAGTGTGGCCACCAGCGCTGATTGGGAATTGGCGCTGGATTCGGCCGCGCCGCCCGTTACCACGTGATATTCGGCGGGGAGCTTTTGGGCGAAGGCGGTGATGGCGGGCGCCAGTTCCTTATTGACCGATGCGGGCAGCATGTCGCCCGCCACCGAGGCACGCACCGTGATAGTCGGCAGGCGGTCGCGTTGCCAGATGATGGGTTGTTCGAGCCCATATTGGATGCTGGCAAACGCGCCCAGCGGCACGGCGACGCCGCTTGCGGTGGGCACTTGCAGGTTCTGCAAGGTCTCGATCGAATTGCGCTGGTCCTCCTCGGCGCGCACGACGACATCGACGAGATAGATGGAGTCGCGCACCTGGGTGATCGTCGTGCCATTGATGATGGTATTGAGCACCTGCGCGACGCTTTCGGAGGTCACGCCCAGGCGACGAGCCTTGTCCTGGTCGACATCGACCAGCAGCGACTTGCCCGGTTCGTTCCAATCGAAACTGATGTCGCGGACATGGGGGCTGGCGCTCACCACGCCGGCCAGATCGAGCGCAAGACCGCGCACGGTCTGCACATCGGGGCCGCTGAGGCGGTATTGAATAGGGCGGCCGACGGGCGGGCCCAGTTCGAGGAATTGGGCGAAGGTGTTCACGTCGGCGAAGTCACTGGCGAGCAGAGCATCGATCTTCGCCCGGACGCGGCCGCGGGCTTCCAGATCCTTGGTGACGATGACGGCCTGGCCGAAGAAGGAATTGGCCAATTGGCTATCCATGGGCAGGTAGAAGCGCACTGCGCCCTGCCCGACATAGGAAGACCAATGGTCAATATCCTGGTCGCCTCTGAGGCTCGCTTCGAAGCGGTCCATCACCGCCTCGGTTTCGCGGATGGTGGCGTTTTGCGGCAGGGTGAAATCGACGAGAATTTCGGGCCGGTCGGATGACGGGAAGAATTGCTGCTGCACCTTGGTGAGGCCAAACAGGGAGATCGCGAACAGCGCCACGGTGAAGGCAATCGTGGCCCAGCGGAACTGCATGGCAAAACCCAGCGAGCGGCGGAACCAACCAGCGAAACGGCTGGGTTTTTTTTCGGCATGGCCCTTCATTTTCTTGGGTAGCAGGGCAACCCCGATCAGCGGGGCGAAAAGCACCGCGACGACCCAGGAAATCGTCAGCGCCGCAGCGATGACGTAGAAGAGGGTCTGGATATATTCACCCGCCGTCGAGGCATTGAGCAGGATGGGCAGAAAGCCGGCGACGGTGACCAGGGTGCCGGTCAGCATGGGAAAGGCGGTTGAGGTATAGGCGAAGGTCGCCGCCTTTTGCAGCGTGTCGCCGGCTTCGAGGCGCGAGACCATCATTTCGACGGTGATCATGGCGTCGTCGACCAATAGGCCCAGTGCGATGATCAGCGCGCCCAGCGAGACGCGCTGCAGGGAAATGCCCATGAATTCCATGAAGACGAAGACCAGCGCCAGCACGATGGGGATGGAGATGGCGACGACCAGGCCTGCCCGCAGGCCAAGGCTGAGGAAACTCACCACCAGCACGATCACCACCGCTTCGAGCAGGGATTTGGTGAAGCCGCCGACCGCTTCCTCGACCACATGGGGCTGGTCGGAGACCTGATTGATCCCCACGCCGATGGGCAGGCGGGTCTCGATCTCGGCCATGCGCTCCTTGAGGGCCTCGCCGAACTCGAGAATATTGCCGCTGGGGGCCATGGAAATGGCGAGGCCAAGAGCGGTTTGCCCATTGTAGCGGAAGAGCGGATCGGGCGGCTCCTGATAGCCGCGGCTGATGGTGGCGACGTCGGCCAGGCGGAAGAAAATGTCGCCCTGCTGCAGATTGATCCGCGCGATATCGGCCTCGGAGGTGAACTGGCCGCCGACCCGCACCAAAACCTTTTCGCCATTGCTCTGGATGGTTCCCGAGGGGGTGACCGCGTTCTGCGCCTGCAATTGGGAAATGACGTCCTGGGCGGAGATGCCCAGGGTGGCCAATTGCTGGGTGGAGAAATCGATGGAAATGACTTCGTCCTGCGTGCCGATCAGCTCGACCTTGCCGACATCGGGAATGGCCAGCATGTCATTGCGGACGGTTTCGACATAGTCGCGCAGTTGGCGATAGGTGAGGCCATCGGCGGTGAAGGCATAGATATTGCCATAGACAGAGCCGAATTCGTCATTGAAGAAGGGGCCGACCAGACCGCTGGGAAACTGGGCACGGATATCGTTGATCTTCTTGCGCACCTGATACCAGGAATCGGTGACGGCCTGGCCGCGCAAGGTCTCCTTGAGGTTGACGAAGACGGTAGATTGCCCGGCCGTCGAATAGGAGCGGGTGAAATCGAGGCTATCGAGGCTTTCCAGCGCCCGCTCGATGCGTTCGGTCACCTGGCTTTTGGTATCGTCGATGGAGGCGCCGGGCCAATAGGCCTGCACCACCATGGTCTTGATGGCAAAGGCCGGATCTTCCTCGCGGCCCAGCTTTTGATAGGAAAACACCCCGGCGACGACCGCGATGACCATCAGGAACCAGATGAAGCTCTTATGCTCGAGCGCCCATTCGGAAAGATTGAACTTCATGGCTGGCTCCCCTCGCTGACAAGCACCTGCTGGCCGGGGCTGAGGCTATTGATGCCGGCGGTGACGACGCGGTCGCCATCGGCGAGCCCCTGGCCGATGGAGACGATATTTGCGGTGCGGGACACCACGCTGACGGAACGGCCGGCGACAGTGCCGGCGGTGGGGTCGAGCACCCAGACGCTGGCTGTTTCGCCATCGCCCAGGACGGCGCTGGCTGGCAGCCGCACCAGGGGCTGGCCCAGCGGCCGGGTGACCAGGGCTTCAACCGTGGTGCCCAGACGGAAGGCCTCGTCGGGCGCGTCCAGCGTCAGTCGGACCCGGCGCAGGCGCGCGGTGGCGGAGGCCGAGGGCGCAATTTCGCGCACCAGACCTGTCGTCTGGTTGGCTGCCAAGTCGGTGGTGGTGACGGTGAACGCATCCCCTATCGCCAGTGTCGAGGCGAGGCTTTCGGGCAGATCGAAGACCGCATCGCGCTGCTCGGGCTGGGCAATGGTGAGGATGGTCTGGCCCGCGCTGACCACCTGCCCCACTTCGGCTGACGTCGAGACGACGATGCCGGTGGCATCGGCCAGGATTTGGGTATAGCCGAGCTGGTCCTGCGCGCGGGTCACATTGGCCTTGGCCTGATCGAGCTGGGCCTGGGCGGTCTGGCGGGCGGTGGTCGCGGCGTCGAGCTGGGCTTGCGCGGCCGTATTGGTCGAGACCAATTGGCGGACGCGCGCCTCGGCGGCGGAGAGATTGTTGAACTGGGCCTGCGCACTGGCCAGATTGGCCTGTGCCGTTTCGAGCTGGAAGGCCTGCACGCTGGCATCAAGCGTGGCCAATATCTCGCCCTTTCTGACGCTGTCACCCAGGCCGACATCGCGCGTCAGCACCCGGCCGGCCGATTGGAAGCTGAGCGTGGTTTCGTGGCGGGGTTCGACACTGCCGACAAAGGGGCCGATGGTTTGGCTCGTGGCAAGGGTTACGTCGGTGGTGAGCACCGGGCGCAGCGGCTCGGCGACCGGGGCTTCGGGCGCCCGGCCGCAGGCGGCGAGCAGCAGGGCGATGAGGGTGGCGGAGAGCCCAAGGCGGAGGGAGGCGATCATGGCGTGGCCTCCACGCTGGTAACGGTCTGGCCGGGATAAAGCATCTGCGTGCCGGCGGTGACGACAAGATCGCCCGCTGCCAGCCCCGAAGCGACGATGACCTTGTCCGCCAGATAGCGGTCGACGACGATCGGCTTGAGGCTGACGGTTTGCGCCGATGGATCGACCACCCAGACGGCGGGGCCATTCTTGTCGCGGAACAGCGCGCCCCAGGGCAAGGCAAAGCCCGAAATGGGCGGCAAAGCGATGCTGGCGGCGACTGACGCGCCGAGCGGCATGGTGCCGCCGCTATCGGTGAAGCCGACCTCGACGCGGACGGTGCCGGTCGCGGTGTTCACCGTGGGGGCGATTTCGCGCACCGTGCCGGTGGCTGTGATGGAGGGATCGGCCACCAGCGACAGATCGACCGGCACATCATGGGGCACGCCGGTCAGCGCGGCTTCGTAGATATTGAACACCGCGTCGCGTGGACCATCCTGTGCCAGGGTCAGCACGGTCTGGCCGCCGCCGACTACCTGCCCCGGCTCGATGGTCCGCGACAGGATGATGCCATCGGCATTGGCTTTAAGATCGACATAGGTCAGCACTTCATTGGCCGATGCCTGCTGGGATTGGGCGGCGGCCAAAGAGCTCTTGGCGCTGTCGAGGGCCGTCTGGCCCTGTTCGAACTGGGCGCGGGTAGCATTGCCGGCGGTGAACAGCGCGTTGATGCGATCGAAATCACGTTGCGCCTGGGTGAGCTGGGCCTGGGCCGCATCGACCGAGGCATTGGCCAGCGACAGGC
The DNA here is from genome assembly GCA_035565135.1 of Devosia sp. Taxonomy (GTDB): domain Bacteria; phylum Pseudomonadota; class Alphaproteobacteria; order Rhizobiales; family Devosiaceae; genus Devosia. Next base: position 566 of record DATMSY010000189.1, on the reverse strand, counting down.
TCGCCTTCTGGTCGGCAGCGTCGAGCCGGGCCAGCGACTGGCCCGCGGTGACGTGATCGCCGGTTTCGACCAGCACTTCGAGCACGCGCCCGGCGGCGCGGAAGGCCAGATCCTGCTGCACCTGCGCCTTGACCTCGCCGGTCAGCGAGGCCCGGGTGATGATCTCGCTGGACGCCGCAGCAATGACGGGAACGCTCTTGGCAGGGACCGCCGCTAAGGGCGCCTCGGCCTTGGAACAGCCGGCCAGCAGCAGCGTGGCAGCGGCAAAACCCAAGGCAGTTCGGATCGTCTGGGCGTTCATGGTGGAACTCATGGCAAACCTCGCGACAAGGCGATCATGGCATTGGCTACCCGCCGCGCCATTCGGTCAACTGCGTTCTCACCAGAAATCACTCTCTGCCCCACGGGTCCTGCCCAAACTGATGCTCGTTGCAGAAAACAAAAAACCCTCGGTTTCCCGAGGGTTTTGAATGGTAGCGAAGCCCAGATTTGAACTGGGGACACACGGATTATGATTCCGCTGCTCTAACCAACTGAGCTACTCCGCCCCAAGGGCTACCCGGCAG
>DATMSY010000188.1:0-23770 GCA_035565135.1 Devosia sp. | reverse complement strand
GATGGCATTGCCGGCCATGCCGACGCCCTCGCCATGGGCCTGCTGGGCAGCGCCCATGTCAATTTTGCCGGCAAGGCTGCATCGCTGGCAGCGGCGCGCGGCCAATTGGCGACGCTCACCGCCATAGCGGCTGCAGGTGTGCAGGGGCTCGCCGCCCTGGCGCTGGTCGGCGTGCTGTGGATCGGCCTCGACCATTTCAGCCGCGGCGAGATCGATGCCCCGCTACTGGTCGGGCTATTGCTCGCCGTGCTGGGCAGTTTCGAGGCGTCCAACGCCATTGTGCGCAGCGTGGGCAAGCTCAGCACCGCCATGGCCGCCGCCGAACGGCTGATGGCCGTGGCGGAAACGCCGATCAATGTCGCCGATCCGGCCGAACCGAAGCCCATCCCGTCCGAGGCGGCCATTGCCATCGAGGACGTCACCTTCTGCTATGGCACCGGCGCCCCTGCCCTCAGCAATGTCTCGCTGACCATAGCGCAGGGCGAGCATGTCGCCATTATCGGCCCCAGCGGCGGTGGCAAATCGAGCCTGCTCAAGCTGCTGCTGCGCCTCGCTGATCCGCAATCGGGCCGCATCACCCTGGGCGGCGTGCCGCTGGCTGACCTGCGCCAGGCGGATTTACATGCCCATATCGCTCTGCTCGGGCAGGACAGTCCGGTGTTCCACGACACGATCCGCGCCAATCTGCTGATCGGCCGCGCCGATGCCGACGACGCCGATCTCTGGGCTGCACTCGCCGCCGCCGGTATTGCCGATTTCGTCCGCAGCCTGCCGCGTGGGCTCGATACATTGCTGGGCGAGACGGGCAAAACTGTCTCCGCGGGTCAGGGCCGCCGGTTCTGCCTTGCCCGGACGCTGCTGAGTGATGCCCCGATTGTTCTGCTGGACGAGCCGACAACGGGTCTTGATCGTGATGCGGAGCTGGCTTTCTTCGGCACGCTCAAAACGGCGCTGGCGGGGCGCACCACGATGCTGGTTACGCACGCGGCTATGCCCGAGGGGACGGTGGATCGTGTGGTGACGATCAGGAATGGGGTGTTGGGGGCGTAGAGTTGTTCGAGGGGATACCCCCTCCCCCTGATAGGGGAGTGTTCACTCGGGGACTTTGTCACGCTCTCCCAAACTCAGTTCCGTCGTCATTGCCCGGCTTGTCCGGGCAATCCATGCTGCCGCATGCGCTGAGAGATGGATCACCCGAACAAGTCGGGTGATGACGATGAACAAGAAAATCGAGCAAGCGGCTCCCTCAAGGGGGAGGGAGGCGAAAGAACCTCGGGATCGGAGCTACCCGCACCGCACCCGCAACCGCGCCAGATCGGGCACGACCACATGCCGGTAATTCTCCACCCCGATCACCCCATCGGCCCTAAGCTTGCTCATCTGCCGGCTCACCGTTTCGATGGTGAGGCCCAGGAAGTCGCCGATATCGGCGCGGCTCAGGGGCAGGTCGAAGCTGGTGACGGGTTCGGCCTGGTCGGGGTCGGCGTGGCTGGCGATGAGGTAGAGGAAGCTCGCGACCTTTTCGGCGGCGGTCTTGCGGCCCAGCGTCACCATCCAGTCGCGCGCCTCGTCCAGTTCGCGCAGGGTCTGCAGCATGATGCGGTGTTCGAGTTCGGGGCTGTCGCGCAGCACCGATTCCATGGCGGATTTCGAGACAACGCAGAGATCGACATCGGACGCGGCCTCGGCCGTCACCCGGCTTTCATTGGCGAAGAGGCGGCCCATCAGGTCGGGCGCGAATTGCAGCCCCACCACCTGCTGGCGGCCGTCCTCGAGCACTTTGGAGAGCTTGACCACGCCATGCAGCAAATTGCCATAGCTGCTGATCGGCATGGCATCGGCCATCAGCTGGTCGCCCGCATTGTGGTGGACATGCCGGGAATGGCGCGACAGCCGCGCCAATTGCTCGGTATCGAGGGCGGCACACATGCCCAGGCGCCGCGACTGGCAATTACGGCAAAGAATAGGGATTGCGGCGGGTTCGACATTATTGCGGGCGGTCTGCATGGCAACGCCTCCTGTTGGTCCCGATATAATATGCTGAAAGTAAAGGGATAAGCTGCGCAAACGTCACAGCGCCATCCTGCCGCACTTGGCCGAAATCACCAAAAGTAAAAAAGCGCTCAGAGCGCCCTTGACCTTCCCATGATGGGAACCCTTATATGCTGTGGGACGAGGTACAAAGCCATGAACGAACACGTCCACACCAAGCCCATTTCCATCGATATCGAAGGCATGACCTGCGCGTCCTGCGTCGCTCGCGTCGAGAAGGCCCTGCTCAAGGTGCCGTCCGTGTCCTCGGCATCGGTCAACCTGGCCACCGAGCGCGCCACGGTGCAGCTCAACGCGCCGGGCGACACCGAGGCGCTGGTCGCGGCCATCGCCAAGGCCGGCTACAAGGGCAGCCCGACGCCCGAGCATCACGATCATCACAATCACGGCGGCCACCAGCATCACGACGAGGACGCCGCGGTGCTGCGCCGCGACGTGATCATCGCTGCCGTGCTCACGCTGCCGGTCTTCGTGCTGGAAATGCTGGGCCATCTCTACATGCCCTTCCACATGTGGCTGATGTCCGTGGTGTCGATGGATGTGCTCTATGTCGGCTATTTCATCGCCACCTCCATCGTGCTCTTCGTGCCCGGCTGGCGCTTCTTCAAGATCGGGATTCCGGCCCTGTTGCGCGGCGCGCCCGAGATGAATTCGCTGGTCGCGCTGGGCGCGGGCGCGGCCTATCTCTATTCGGTGGTCGTCACCTTCGCCCCGCAGGTGCTGCCGGCGCAGACGCAATATGTCTATTACGAAGCCGCCGCCGTCATCGTCACGCTGATCCTGGTCGGCCGGTGGCTCGAGGCCCTGGCCAAGGGCCGCACCGGCGAGGCCATCCAACGGCTGGTGCGGGAACAGGCCAAGACCGCCCGCGTGCAGCGCGACGGCAAGCTGGTCGAATTGCCCATCGAGCAGGTCAAGGCCGGCGACATCATCGTCGTGCGCCCCGGCGAGAAGATTGCCGTGGATGGCGAGATCGTCGAAGGCCAGAGCAATGTGGATGAATCCATGATCTCGGGCGAACCGCTGCCGGTTTCCAAGAGTGTCGGCGCCAATGTCATCGGCGGCACGCTCAATACCAATGGCAGCTTCAGCTTCCGTGCCACCAAGGTGGGCGGCGATACCATGCTGGCGCAGATCATTCGCATGGTCGAGGAAGCCCAGGGCGGGAAGTTGCCGATCCAGCAGGTGGTCGACCAGATCACCATGTGGTTCGTGCCGGCCGTTATCGCGCTGGCGATTCTGACCTTTGCCGTCTGGACCATCTGGGGGCCCACGCCGGCCTATGTGTTCGGGCTGGTCAATGCGGTTGCCGTGCTGATCATCGCCTGCCCCTGTGCCATGGGGCTGGCCACGCCCACCTCGATCATGGTGGGCACGGGCCGCGCGGCCGAGCTGGGCGTGCTGTTCCGCAAGAGCGAAGCGCTGCAGCAGTTGCGTGACGTCGCCGTGGTGGCCTTCGACAAGACCGGCACGCTGACCCAGGGCAAGCCTGCGCTGACCGATCTCATCCTCGATGACGATTTCGAGCATGACGAGGTGCTGGCGCTGGTTGCCGCGGTCGAGGCCAGGTCGGAGCATCCGATTGCCGAGGCCATTGTTGCCGCTGCCGAGAAGCAAGGTCTGGCCCTGGGCGCGGTGACCGAGTTCGAAGCCATTGCCGGCAATGGCGTGCGCGCTCGCGTCGATGGGCGGCTGGTCACCATCGGTTCGCAGCGGCATCTCAGCCAGCTCGATTTTTCGGATTTCACCGCGGTGATCGACAAGCTGGCCGATGAGGGCAAGACGCCGGTCTTTGCCGCGATCGATGACAAGCTGGCTGCCGCCATCGTCGTCGCGGACAGTATCAAGCCGACCAGCAAGGCGGTTATCGCGGCGCTGCACGCCATGGGTGTCAAGACCGCGATGATCTCGGGCGACAACAAGCGTACGGCCGAGGCTATCGCGCGGCAGCTGGGCATTGATGAGGTCCGTGCCGAAGTGCTGCCGGCCGACAAGGTTGCCGCTATCAAGTCGCTGCGCCAGCTCGGCAAGGTCGCCTATGTCGGGGATGGCATCAATGACGCCCCGGCCCTGGCCGAAGCCGATGTCGGCATTGCGGTGGGTACGGGCACGGATGCCGCGATCGAGAGCGCCGATGTGGTTCTGCTCGGTGGCGACCTCAAGGGCGTGCTCAATGCGCTCACCGTCAGCCGCGCGACGATGAAGAACATCTGGGAAAACCTGTTTTGGGCCTTTGGCTATAATGTGCTGCTGATCCCGGTCGCCGCCGGCGTGCTCTATCCGAGCTTGGGCATCCTGCTTTCGCCCATGATCGGGGCCGGCGCAATGGCGCTGTCCAGCGTTTTCGTGGTCGGCAATGCGCAGCGCCTGCGTGGCGTGAAGCCGGCAAATCTAGGAGAAACCGCATGAATATCGGACAAGCCAGCAATGCCTCGGGCGTTTCGGCCAAGATGATCCGCTACTACGAATCCATTGGCCTCATCAGCCCGCCGCTGCGCACCGAAAGCAATTATCGCGTCTATGGCGCCGACGAGGTGCACACGCTGCGCTTCGTCAAGCGCGCCCGGACGCTGGGCTTTTCGGTGGAGGAAACCGCTACCCTTCTCGGTCTCTGGCAGGACAAGACCCGCGCCAGCGCCGAGGTCAAGGATATCGCCACCGCCCATATCGGGGCGCTGGAAACCAAGATCGCCGAGCTGCAATCCATGGTCAAAACCCTCAAGCACCTGGCCCATTGCTGCTCGGGCGACGATCGCCCCAATTGCCCGATCCTCGACGATCTGGCCGGAACCCCTGCCAACAAAGGACACTGAGAATGAGCGAAAAGACTATTCTGATCGTCAACGACATGACCTGCAGCCATTGCGTCGGCACCGTGCGCCGGGCGCTGGAAGAGGCCCTGCCCGGCGCGGCCATTTCGGTTGATCTGGCGACCCACAAGGTGGAATTCACGGGCGACCGGAGCGTGGGGGAAGAGGCTATTCGTGAGGCTGGGTACACACCGGAAGCGGCGTAAGCTAGCGGGTCTCTATCGTCTCCCTCCCCCTTGTGGGGAGGGAATTGCATCGAGTGTTTGGCTCGATCTCGGATCACCCATCCGCGCGCCCCAGCACAATGTCATCCCCGCGAAAGCGGGGACCTCTGTTTGGGGGGTCAGAAAGAAAACGGAGGTTCCCGCTTTCGCGGGAATGACTCCGTGATTGAGGTGAGCACCATGCCTCCCCCACCGTCATTGCCCGGCTTGTCCGGGCAATCCATTTTCGCGGCGCCCTCCAAAGATGGATCACCCGGACGAACCGGGTGATGACGATGACGGAGGGATATGTGTGGGCGACGAACGCGTCACTCCCCCTTCTTCGCCAACCATTCCTCCATCCACGCGATCTCGCTTTCCTGGGCGGCGATGACGCCTTCGGCCAGCTTCTTGACCTCGGGGTCCGTGCCATATTCCAGCACGATCCTGGCCATGGCCACGGCGCCCTGATGGTGGGGGATCATGCCGCGGATGAAGTCCACGTCGGCGTCGCCGGAATAGTCGATATCCATGTCCTCATGCATCGTCGCATTGGCGGCTTTGTATCCTTCGGTCGCGGGCGTGTCGCCGGCGGCCATGGCGCCGTGGCCGGAATGGTCTTGCGCCAGGGCAGGCGCTGCGACGCCCAGCAGCAGGGCGGAAACGAGCAGCAGGGATTTCATCGGAAGTCTCCTCTTATTGGATGGCATGGTTCTGCGGCTTTCCCCCATGGGAAGGTCAAGCCCATGTCACCGCATTGACAAACCGCCCGCCAATTTGTTACTTAACTTCATGCTTAACCAACAACCGAATCTCGATCTGATGTTCCAGGCGCTGGCGGACCCGACCCGGCGCGCCATGGTCGATCGCCTCAGCCGCGGCCCCGCATCGGTCAGCGAACTGGCCAAGCCGTTCGACATGTCCCTGCCCGCAATCGTGCAGCATTTGCAGGCGCTGGAAGCCAGTGGCCTGGTCAGTTCGCAAAAGATCGGCCGCGTGCGAACCTGCCAGATCGAGCCGGAAGCGATGAGCATGGCCGAACAATGGATCAATGACCGCCGGACCACCTGGGTGCGGCGGCTTGATCGATTAGGGGATTTTTTGGCCGAGACGGAGCCGGAGACGCGGAGTTAGGTTCAGGGAGAGACACGCACGGCGCTCTCCGCCCCACGATGTCATCCCCGCGAAAGCGGGGACCTCCGTTTCGGGATGTAAGCAGCAAACAGAGGTTCCCGCTTTCGCGGGAATGACACCGTGGTTGGGGTAAGCGTCATGCCTCCCCCAACCGGGCCCGGCAGCTTCCCCTCGACCGCGGAGGATCCCGCAGATCGCGGCTCTCAGAGGTCACAGAACCTCACCCCCGCTGCAAGCGCGCCAAAATCTCGTCCACCTTGGCCATCGCGGCATTGGCGCCCCATTCCATGCCGCTATCGATGACGCCCTGGCGGGTTTCGAAGCTGTCGAGATAGGCAGTGGAGCGGTAGAAGACCTTTCCGTCCCGTTCCTCGAAGCGATGTTCCTCGTAGAAGCGGTCGTCTTCCTCGAATTGGCCTTCGACCACGAAGGTGTTTTTGATCAGCGTCTTGGGCACGACATCGAGATAGGTGCCGAAGAACACGATCTTCGTGCCGTCGCTCATGGATGAGACGATGCGCCACTTGCCGCCCTTGCGCACGTCATAGTCGACGATCTCGTTATCCTCGCGCGGGCCCCACCAATAAGCGACGTGCTCGGGCTGGGTCCACACGGTCCAGAGCAGGTCGAGCGGAGCATTGAAGGTGCGGGTCATGATGATGACCGGCTTGTCCTCGGGCAGTTCCGTCTTGAACAGGTTTTGGGTTGCAGGGGCATTCATGGCCGTTTCCTCTCGGTTCAATTCCTGGTGCCGCTGTCCGGCGTCTGCAATTTGGTGAGATAGGCGTCGAGCTGGTCGAGGTTCTGCTCCCAGAAGCGGCGGTAGCTTTCGACCAAGCCCGCCACGTCGCGCATGGGCCCGGCCTCCAGCTTGCAGGGCCGCCATTGCGCCTGCTTGCTCCGGCTGACCAGCCCTGCCCCCTCCAGCACCTTGATGTGCTTGGAAACGGCGGCCAGCGTCATCTCGAACGGCTCGGCCAATTCGTTGACGCTGGCTTCCCCTTGCGCCAGCCGGGCCAGGATGGCCCGCCGGGTCGGGTCGGCAAGGGCCGACAGGGTGATGCTCAAACTGTCCATGGCTATATTCAACCATTTTGTATAATACTAATTAGTTGAATACATCCATGGATAGGGCTTGTCAACGGCCCGGTGGATGCGTCATCTGCCGGCAAAGGAGCTGGTGATGAAAACAATCCTGATCGTGGGCATCGGCGCGGGCAATCCGGAGCACTTGACCATCCAGGCCATCAATGCGCTCAACCGCGCCGATGTGCTGTTCATTCCCGACAAGGGAGAGAGCAAGGCCGACCTTGCCGACCTGCGCCTTGAGATCTGCGATCGCTATGTGGCCAATCCGGCCAGCCGCCGCGTCCATTACAGCGTGCCCCAGCGGGATCTGAGCAACCCCGACTATGGCGAGGGCGTGCATGACTGGCATGATGCGCTCGCCGCCATTTTCGCCCGCCTGATCGATGCCGAAGTCCCCGACAATGGGGCCTGCGCCTTTCTCGTCTGGGGCGATCCCGGCCTTTATGACAGCACGATCCGCATTATCGACCGGCTCGATGCGGGGGCGTTCCGTACGGAGATCATCCCCGGAATCACGGCCATCCAGGCGCTTACCGCAGCCCATGGCATTGCGCTCAACCGCATCGGGGAGCCCGTGCATGTGACAACGGGCCGGCGCCTGGGGGAAGACGGCGTGCGGAGCGATACTATTGTCATGCTGGACGGCCAGACGGCGTTTGCGGCGCTGGATGATCCGAACCTCGACATTTTCTGGGGCGCCTATCTCGGCACGGCGGACGAAATCCTGATCGAAGGCCCCCTGCCCGAGGTCCGCGACAGGATTGTCGAGACGCGCAGGGCTGCGCGGGCGCGGCATGGCTGGATCATGGATACTTATCTGCTGCGCAAGCGGGAGGGGTAAACCCGGCCTTTGTCCGCCGCCCCGGATCGTATAATGATCGTGCTTCCATCTTGCGCGAGCCCGACGTGCCCCAGGCCCATTCCACTGCTGCCCTGACCACAGCGCCCCCGGCGTTGCGGCGTGGCGCGTGTCCGAGCCTGGATGAGCCGATGCAGACCGGGGATGGCCTCCTTGCCCGGCTGCGCATTCTGGGTGATCACCTGACGCCGCGCCGCTTGCAGGCCATTGCCAATGCTGCAGCCCGCTACGGCAATGGCCAGCTTGAGATCACGGCCCGCGGCAATCTCCAGGTGCGCGGTCTTACAGCGCAGACCGCGCCGCTTTTTGCCGAAGCCATCGAAACCATCGTTCCGATCGAACGTGGCCTCGTCGTGGAAATGCCGCCGCTGGCGGGGCTCGACCCGTTGGAGCGGGCCGATCCGCGTCCCGTTGCCAGCGCCATCCGCGCCTGCGCCATTTCCGGCCTTGGGCCGAAGGTCACCGTTGTGGTCGATGGGGGCGGGCAGATCGATCTGGCCGGGCTGGGGGCCGATATCCGGCTTTCCGCTGTCGGCCGGGACCACTGGCACCTGTCGGTTGGCAGTAATCCGGTTGGCAGCATTGCGGCAGTCGATGCAGCCGCTGCGGCAGAGGCTATTCTGGCGCTGATCGCGCGGGAGGGCGAGGCAGCGCGCGGCCGCGATCTGGCGGTCGAGACGGTTCACCGTGCCGTCGCCCCCTATCTCACGGGCATCACTGTTCCGCCGCCCCGCCCGGCTACCAGCACCATTGGCGAATTTACCCTGGGTGATGGCTTTGCCGCGGGGATTGCCTTGCCTTTCGGCTCTATCGGCAGCGATGGGCTCATCGCGCTTGCCGGCGCCGCCCTTTCCCTCGGCATTACCGACCTGCGCCTCGCGCCGCATCGCGCCCTGCTCGCCCTGGCGGCTGACCCTGCCATGCTGGCCGCCTGGATCGAGGCGGCCGCCGCACTCGGTTTCATCACCAAGCCGGCTGACCCGCGCCGCGCCATCAGCGCCTGCATCGGCAGCGAAGGCTGCGCGTCCGGCCAGCTTGCCGCTCGCGATCTTGCCGGCAGACTGGCCGTGCATCAGCCTGCCCTGCTGGATGGCTCGGTGACGCTCCACGTCTCCGGCTGCGCCAAGGGTTGTGCCTATCCGCGTGTTGCCACGCTGACGCTTGTGGGCGGCGAGGACAATTGCGCCCTTGTGCTGAACGGGCTGGCGGGCGATATGCCGCTGGTCGAGATTGCCCCGGCCCGGATGGAATCGGGCTTTGCCCAGCTGGCGCAACAGCGCTGGCCCGGCGAAACCACCGCCGCCTGCCTCAGCCGCCTGGGCGCTTCGACAATCGCCGGACTGTTCCGGCAGGAATGAGCATGACAGACTACGACTATATCAGGGATGGCGAGGCCATTTACGCCCAGTCCTTTGCCATCATCCGGGCCGAGGCGGACCTGTCGCGGTTCGCGCCCGACGAGGCCGATATCGCGATCCGCATGATCCATGCCGCCGGCATGGTCGAGGCGGCGCAGCATTTTGAATTCGGGCCCGGCTTTGCCGCCGCCGGCCGCGCGGCGCTGGCTCAAGGTGCGCCGATTTTCTGCGATGCCGAAATGGTGGCCCGCGGCGTTACCGCTGCCCGCCTGCCCGCACAGAACGAGGTCATCTGCACCCTGCGCGATCCGCAAACGCCCGATCTCGCCGCCGAGCTTGGCACAACCCGCTCAGCCGCCGCGCTGCAGCTCTGGCTGCCGCGTCTTGCCGGTTCCGTCGTCGCCATCGGCAATGCGCCCACTGCGCTGTTCCACCTGCTCGAATTGCTGCGCGATGGCGCCCCCAAGCCCGCCGCCATTCTCGGCATGCCGGTGGGTTTTGTTGGCGCGGCCGAATCCAAGGCCGCGCTGGCCGAAAATTCCTATGGCGTGCCCTATGCCATTGTGCGCGGGCGCCTGGGCGGCTCGGCCATGACATCGGCGGCGCTCAACGCCCTGGCGAGATCAGGCATATGAGCGGCAAACTGATCGGCGTCGGCACCGGCCCGGGTGATCCGGACCTGCTCACTATCAAGGCCGTGCGCGCCATCGCGGCGGCCGATGTGGTGGCCTATTTCGCCAAGGCCGGCAATGCCAGCAATGCCCGGGCCATCGTCGCCGAGCATATAAGTCCCGGCCAGATCGAGGAAATGCTGGCCTATCCGGTGACCACCGAGATCGATCGCCGCCACGCCGACTACAAGGCGGCGACCAATGGCTTTTATGCCGAGGCGGCCGAGCGCGTCGCCGCCCATCTCGATGCCGGCCGCATTGTCGCGGTGCTGAGCGAGGGCGATCCGCTGTTTTATGGCTCCTACATGCATCTGCATGTCCGGCTGGCGCATCGCTACGATACCGAGGTCATTCCGGGCATTACCGCCATGTCGGGCTGCTGGTCCAGCGCGGGCCTACCGCTGGTGCAGGGCGATGACGTGCTCTCGGTGTTGCCGGGCACGCTGGACGAGGTCGAGTTGAGCCGGCGCCTGGTCGAGGCCGACGCCGCGGTCATCATGAAGGTGGGCCGCAACCTGCCCAAGATCCGTCGCGCCATCGAGGCCGCGGGCAAGCTGGATGACGCCGTCTATGTCGAGCGGGGCACCATGGCCAATGGCCATAGCGTGAAGCTGATCGACAAGCCGGATAATGCCGCGCCCTATTTCGCGCTGGTGCTGGTGCCCGGCTGGAGCAGCCGCCCATGACCGGCCGCCTGACCATTGTCGGCACGGGCCCCGGCAACCCGGCCCAGACGACGCCGGAGGCGCTCTCCGCCATTGCCGATGCGACGCAGTTTTTCGGTTATGGCCCCTATCTCGACCGGCTCGAGCTGCGGCCCGATCAGCAGCGCATCGCCTCGGATAATCGGCAGGAACTGAGCCGCGCCAAGGCGGCGCTCAAGGCTGCGGCCGCGGGCCATAATGTCTGCGTGGTATCGGGTGGCGATCCCGGCGTTTTCGCCATGGCGGCCGCGGTTTGCGAAGCCATCGAAGAGGGGCCGCCGGCCTGGCGCAATCTGCAGCTCGATATCGTTCCCGGCGTCACCGCCATGCTGGCTGTGGCCGCCAAGGCTGGCGCGCCGCTGGGCCACGATTTCTGCGCCATTTCGCTGTCGGACAATCTCAAGCCCTGGACCGTCATCGAGCAGCGCCTGCGGGCCGTTGCCAGCGCCGGGCTGGTCATCGCGCTTTACAATCCCATCAGCAAGGCCAGGCCGTGGCAGCTGGGCACGGCCTTTGCCATTTTGCGCGAAGTGCTGCCCTGGACGACGCCGGTGATTTTCGGCCGCGCCGCCGGGCGCAATGACGAGGCCATTGCCGTCGTCACCCTGGCCGAGGCCAAGGCGGAACAGGCCGACATGGCCACCTGCGTCATTATCGGCTCGCCCGAAACCCGCATCATCGAGCGGCCCGGCCGGAGCCCGATCGTCTATTCGCCGCGCGCCACCGGGGGCCCGCAATGAGCTGGCTATCGGTCGTGGGCATTGGCGAGGATGGCCTTGCCGGACTCGGCCAATCGGCGCGCGACGCCATAGAAAAGGCCGAGATCGTCTTTGGCGGCGCCCGCCATCTCGAGCTGGCGGCGGCGGCGATCAGCGGTGAGGCGCGGCCCTGGCCCAGCCCCTTTTCAGCTGCCATCGAGGCCGTGATTGCCGAACGGGGCCGTGCGGTCTGCGTGCTGGCCTCGGGCGATCCGTTTCACTATGGCGTCGGTTCGACCCTTTCGCGGCATATCAATGCCGACCAGATGGTGGTTTATCCCCACCCATCCTCTTTCAGCCTTGCGGCGGCACGGCTCGGCTGGTCCATACCCGAGGTGACGAGCCTGTCGCTTCATGGCCGTTCGCTCGATCTCATCCGCCCCCATCTCCACCCCGCCGCCCGTATTCTGGCCCTGACCTCCGACGAACATGGGCCGCCGGCGCTGGCAAAGCTGCTGACCGAAGCCGGTTTCGGCATTTCCATTGTCACCGTGCTCGAAGCGCTGGGCGGAGGGCGCGAGCGCATTCGCTCGCAGGTCGCCATGAATTTTGCGCTGAGCGACATCGATCCGCTCAATATCTGCGCGGTTACCGTTGTTCCCCTGCCCGGCGCGCGCATCCTGCCGCTGACGCCAGGATTGGACGATGCGCTGTTCGAGCATGATGGGCAGATCACCAAGCGGGAAGTTCGTGCGCTTACGCTTTCGGCTCTGGCTCCTAGACGCGGCGAATTGCTGTGGGATATCGGGGCTGGTTCGGGCTCCATCGCCATTGAATGGCTGCTGGCCGATCCGTGGATGAAAGCTGTTGCGATCGAGGCTGATCCCGAACGCAGCGCCCGCATCAAGCGCAATGCCGCGGCTTTTGGCGTCCCTGATCTGCAATTGGTCACCGGCACTGCGCCGCAAGCCCTGGCCGGCCTTGAAGCCCCGCATGCCATCTTTGTCGGCGGCGGTGGTTCCGATCCCGGCGTGCTGGACGCGGCCATTGCGGCCCTCCGGCCCGGTGGGCGCCTGGTCGCCAATGCGGTGACGCTGGAGATGGAAGCGCTGCTGCTGGAGCGGCATTCGGAATTGGGCGGCAGCCTCACCCGCATCGACATCGCCCGCCCCTCCCCGGTTGGCAGCATGACCGCCTGGCGACCGGCGATGCCGATCACGCAATGGGCATGGGTGAAGGGATGAGGGGCCCCTTGCACTGCGCCCAGTCTCCCCACGATGTCATTCCCGCGAAAGCGGGAACCGCCGTTTCTCTTTGCCGCATCGCCAACAGAGGTTCCCGCTTTCGCGGGAATGACCCGGTGGATGGGAAACATCCCTCAGCAGACCTCATCCTGAGCCCGTCGAAGGACGAGGTCGTGGCACACTATCCGGGCACGACCTCGTGGTTCGACAAGCTCACCATGAGGTCTACTGAAATTCAGGTGTCCCCATGACAGTCCACTTCATCGGCGCCGGTCCCGGCGCGGCGGATCTCATCACCGTGCGCGGCCGCGACCTGCTCGCGCGTTGCCCGGTCTGCCTCTATGCCGGCTCCATCGTGCCGCCCGAGATGCTGGCCTGGTGCGCGCCGGGGACGCGGCTGGTCGATACCGCTCCGCTTTCGCTCGATGAAATCGAAGCCGAATATCAGGCAGCCCATGCGGCGGGGCAGGACGTTGCGCGGCTGCATTCCGGCGATCTCGCCATGTGGAGCGCCGTCGCCGAACAGATGCGGCGTCTCGACCGGCTCGGCATTCCCTATACGCTGACTCCCGGCGTGCCCGCCTTCGCCGCCGCCGCCGCCAGCCTGGGCCGCGAACTTACGATTCCGGCCGAGGCGCAGAGCCTGGTGCTCACTCGCGTTTCCGGCCGCGCCTCGCCCATGCCAGAAGGGGAGACGCTTGCGACATTCGGGGCCAGCGGGGCTACGCTTGCCATTCATCTGGCCATTCATGCGCTGGATCGTGTCGTGGCCGAGCTGACCCCGCTTTACGGCGCCGATTGCCCCGTGGCCATTGTCGCCCATGCGAGCTGGCCCAATGAGAAGATCATTCGTGGCACGCTGGGCAATATCGAGGCCGCGTTCGCCGCCGATCCGGTCGAGCGCACGGCCATCATCTTTGTCGGCCGTACGCTGGGCGCTGAAGGCTTCCGTGAGAGCGCGCTGTATGATCCGGACTATCAGCGGCGGTTTCGTGGGCGGGATGGGGTGTAGGAGGGATCGGGGCTCTCGTTACCCCCTCCTAGCCTCCCTCCTTGTGGGGAAGTGTTCATCCTGGGGACTTTGTCGCGCTCTCCCAAACTCCGTTCCGCCGTCATTGCCCGGCTTGTCCGGGCAATCCATGCTTCCGCATGCGCTGACAGATGGATCACCCGGACGAGCCGGGTGATGACGATGAACAGGAAAATCGAGCAAGCGGCGAAGTCCCCTCAAGTGAGCAGTCCCCCACAAGGGGGAGATTAGGAGGGGTATCCCAAAGGACTGTTCTAGGCCGCCTTGGCCCGCGATACTTCCGCCGTCTTGGTCAGCACCCAGGCCAGGCCCACGAGGAACAACAGCCCACCGCCCAGCAGCAGTCCATCCCATAGCGGGTGAGCATCCATCGGCGCTTTTACCACCTGGAGCGCCATGCTGAGCACGGTGCCGGCGGCGAATACGGCCAGCCCCTGCCGCCCCATCAGGCGGAACGGCGCGGCCATACGCGATTGCGCAATCGTGCGCATTACCGGCAAATGACCCAGCACATAGAACAGCGCCAGCGCATGCAGCAGCCGGGGCAGGCTGAGGAAGGTCTTGTCGAACCAGATCAGGTAGAAGGGCGCGCCCATGCTGCCCAGCCAGCCCATGGTGCCGTTCATCGCCTTGCCGATCGGGGGCACTTTCATCCAGATCAGGGTGAAGACCAGCAGCGCCGCGCCCAGCCCGAACAGGGCCGGATGGTAGGGGATGAACTTCTTGCCCACCTTCATCGCCATGCCCGACAGCAGCCCGACGACAAAGAGCAGCTGCCAGGAGAAGGGATTGAAGAACCAGCCGCCCTCATTTGGGAAATTGGGGAAGTTGAGCCGGTAATGCCCGGCCAGCACCCAAAGCGCCAGCGAGGCCACGACGACCAGGATGGGCTGGCGGAGGCCGGCAAAGATCAGCAGGGGCGTCACCAGCAGCAGCGTCATGTAGAGCGGCAGGATATTGAGGTAGCCCAGCTGATGGGTCAGCAGCGGAATGCCGACCATGGTGCCGAGCGGCTCACGGAATAGCGGGCCGATATTGTTCTTGCCCAGCAATTCGCCCAGCCCCAGCCACTTTGCCGCCGCCGCGAAGATGGCGAGGCTCAGCACTGTGATGGTGATGTGGACGAAGTAGAGCTGGCGCGCCCGCGCCCAGATCTTGGCGATGCCGGCCCAGAGCGAACCGGTGCGGAAGCTGTTGGAATAGGCCAGGCCCGAGGCCATGCCGGACATGAAGACGAAGGCTTCGGCAGCATCGGAAAAGCCGAAATTGCGGCTGGTGAGGCCCTCGTAGAAAGTGCCCGGCACGTGGTTGATGAAGATCATCAGCAGGGCCAGCCCGCGGAACATGTCCAGCCGCTCATCGCGGCCGGTCTGGGGCGTCGTGGCCTGGTTGCCGGCAATGGGCGCCCAGATTGCCCGCACCCAGTTGGGCCCGAGGAGCCCAGCTGCGCGGAAGGGAACGGCTTCAGGCAGCGACATGTTCGGCCGACCTGGCGACCACGATGTCGCTCGGATTACCCTGGATGGTCCAGCTCGCCATGATGGCCTGGTGTTCGGCCATGACCGGCGTGGGGACGATTTCGCTGTCGGTGCGGAAATAGAGCGGCCGCTTGGCGTGCGAGGGATGCGAGCTCATCGAGATCAGCACCGGCGCAAAGATGGCCGGCAAAGCCGCCGGAGCCAGCCAGAGTGCCACCGATGGCGCAAAGATCGCGGTCGAGCCGAGCGCCAGGGCGCCCGTCAGCACGATCCACCAGCTGGCCTGGAAGGCGTCGCGGATGCTGATCCAGTTCTGCCCACGGCGCGTCGGCGGCCAGCCGCCATCGAGCCCGAGCAGCACCTGCATCACCGCGCGGCTCTGCAGCATCAGCATGACCGGCGCTAGCACGGTCGAAAATGCGATCTCGGTGATGATCGAGAGCAGCACGACATGGGTGCCGCCAAACTGGCGATTGCGGCCATCAATGGCGCCACGCACCAGGATCATCAGCTTGGGCGCCACGAGCACCGCCGCCACCGCGAGGCCAAGCGCCCAGATCGGCACGGGATGCTCGGCATCGAAGCCGGCAAAGGCCGCGCTCTGGTCGGGGAACAGGGCCGCCATCACGCTGGTGAACAGCAGCAGCAGCCACAGGGGCGAAGCCATATAGGCCATGATGCCCTGGACGAAAGTGAACCGGCTCCAGAATTTGAGCCCCGGCGCGGCGATCAGCCGGCGGTGCTGCAGGTTGCCCTGGCACCAGCGGCGGTCGCGCTTGGCATATTCGATCAGGTTTTCCGGGCCTTCCTCGAAGGAACCGCCCAGGTTCGGATCGACCTTGACGGTCCAGCCGGCGCGCGACAGCAGGGCTGCCTCGACATAGTCGTGGCTGAGGATATGCCCGCCATAGGGTGGCTTGCCCGACAGCACCGGCAGCCCGCAGGAGGCGGCGAAGGCCGAAACACGCACAATGGCATTGTGCCCCCAATAGGGACCCTCCTTGCCCTGCATCAGCGAAGCACCGCGGGCAAAGGTGGGCGAGAGGTAGCAGGCGGAAAACTGCATGGACCGGCCGAAGACCGTTGCCGCATTGATCACCTGCGGCACGGTCTGCAACAGGCCAAGATTATCGTCCTGATCCATGCGGCGGGCCATTTCGCCAATGGTCGCGCCTTCCATCAGGCTATCGGCATCCAGGATCAGCGCATAATCATAGGCGCCGCCCGAGCGGGCGATGAAATCCTCGATATTGCCAGCCTTGCGGCCGGTATTCTTTTCGCGGCGGCGATAGAAGATGCGGCCAGTGCTCATGGGCTCGCGCAGCAGATGCTCGAACCACACCACTTCCTGCGCGGCGGTTTCGAGTACCGTCGTGTCCGACAGCACCGCGATATGGAACCGGTCGGCGATATCGAGCGCCACCAGGCTCCGGTTCATCGCCGCGATGCGCGAAAATGTCGCGACGGGGTCCTCGTTATAGATCGGCACGAGAATAGCGGTCAGCCCCTTGGGCTTGGCCTTGGGGTCGAAGGCCGGCAAGCGCGCTGGTGTGAACACGCCGAGTACAGCAGCCGCCGCGCCCCATACCAGCCAGAAGCTGGTGAAGGTGACGAGAACGGCGCGCACGATGTCGAGCGTCGTCAGCCCCCCTTCTCCGGTAAAGCGGAGAAAGAGATATCCCCCGGCTGCGCTGAGCGCGACGGCTACAAGCAGCGTCAGGGACCGTATCAAGTTCGGCCGGGTCATTGGTCTCAATCAGTCAAAAATTGCAGACAAACGGGCTGGCGCATCAGCGCCAGGACAAGACCAGAAAAGCGTCACGCAGGACGTCCATGATGGACTTCTGCCGCTCAAGCCGCTGCTTGGGCATTGCGAGGGGGGCATCGGGTAGGGCGATGGCATAAGGGAAGTCGCTAGAGTGCTTCATGCCGTGGGTCTCCACTGATAGAGCCAGGTTTCAGTAAGTTGACGGCCTAGCCCCACCAGATAGGCCCTCAGTTCCAACGGTGTGCCGTCGGTCTCCACGTCGAAGACCAGACGCCATGCACCATTGGCATCAATGCGCGAGAGCGCAGTATGTTGCGCTACGCCACCCGCGACCGTTGCCACCACATCTGGCGGCGTTTCAGCTGAAAGGCCCGACAATTCACCGCCGACAAAATCGACGACAAACTTGCGCAGGTTGGCGGCGTTCTCCACCCCGGATACACCACCCTGCCCTGCACGCGTCTCGGCCACATAAGCCAAACTGGAATTCTTGTCGGGATTAAGGTCACCCCAGACAAGACGATAACCAAATTCCCGTTCATCCCCTGCTTTCACAGGGGTTTCCGGCACCCAGAAGGCGCCGATATTGTCATCCGCTTCAAAGCGGGCGGGAATTTCAATCAGCCGCACATGGCCCTGGCCCCAATTATTGGTGGGCTCGACGCGCAGCGAAGGGCGGCGCTCGTAATGGGCGCCGGCATCCTGATAGGTTTCGAAGTCACGGCCACGCTGATAGAGGCCATAGGCCGTGGGGTTGTTTTCCCAGAGATAGGAATTGCCCAGGGTCGGCGCGTTGTTGAGCGCGCGCCACATGATTTCCCCGGTTTCCCGCTCGATCAGCAGGCCATTGGTGTCGTGCACTTGGGGACGGTAATCGTCGAAGCCACCGCGATTGGCATCGCCGAACAGGAACATCGAGGTCAGCGGAGCCACGCCCAGCTCCTTGATGTCGCTGCGGAAATTGAGCCGCGCCGTCACTTCCATGATGGTTTCCTGCTGCTCGCCATGGGGTGGCGAGATCACGAAACGATAGGCACCCGTCACGCTGGGGCCTTCCATGGCGGCGTAAAGGGTCAGCGGCACATCGGCCGAGGCGGGCTTTTCGACATAGAATTCGGAAAAGCGCGGGAACTCCTCGGGCACATCGAGCCAGGAATTGAGCACGATGCCGCGGGCGCTCTGGCCATAGACATTGTTGCGGCCCAGGGCGCGGAAATAGCTGGCGCCCAGAAATGTCGCGAGCTCGTCATACTTGTCGGCGATATTGAGCGGATAGTTGAGGCGAATGCCCGCAACACCGGGGAACTCGCCTACGGTGGCGACGCGGGCTGCGGTTTCGGCGTCATGATAATCGAAATCGGCTGCCGTGAAGGTCACGAGCCTGGCCTGTCCGTCAACCAGTTCGTAGAGCTTGACCGGCTCCTTGAACAACCAGCCCATATGGAAGGCCTGCACCTGATAGCCCAGCTTATCCTTGGCCCACACGCCATGGTCGGGGCGGAACTGGATGCGCATATGGGCGTCGTAATCGAGCCCCTTCAGCCCTTCGGGCAGCTCGTAGGTCACCGCGTTGAAGGGGGTCGCCGCCAAATCCTTCATGCGCGCGCTGAAGGAGTCGAAATCGAAAGCAAATTCGTCGGGCAGGTCGGCCTGAGCGAAGGCTTTTGTGCTGAGCGCCGTTGCCGATAGCAGGGCGGCCGCGCCCATACCGAAAAGCACGTCGCGACGATTTGGCAGGCTATTGGTGTGACGCTTCAAAAAACACTACCCGTTCGGTGTTGTATTGCATGGTTTCAGGCTAATTCCGAACGCCGGATAGCCGGAAAAGTTGACGCATGGGCGCCATGCAGTAACCGCATGGCTCAAGCTGACCCCCGCCGAACCGTTAACGATCCATTGACGCCAAGGGTTGCTCGCGTTGTCGTGATATCGGGAAAGTTTGGGGCAGGTTTAGGGCAGGCCCAGCGCGTAGCCGCCCGCCGCCAGACGCATAGATGCGTGTGTGCCCCAAGGACCGGGCCTTTGCGGCGTTGAGATTTGTTTAAGAATTTGGGTGGGCGGGGGATACCCCAGCCTCCTGATAGGGGAAGTGCCCGCTCTATGTCCACATATGTCCGGGTTTCACCTCGCCCCTCAGGGGAGGGTGCGGTGCTGCAAGATGAGTGACATCCCCAGCATGGCACCCCTCACCCAGCTCTGCCAGGTCGCTGCGCTCCCGGCGCCGCTACCCTCTCCCCTGAGGGGCGAGGGGAGAGCGAGCACTGGCCTCGTACATATGCCCCTATGGCGCAGGATTAGGGGTGGGGATACTCCAGGACGCCCTCAGGCCCCCGGCAAAAACCCGAACTGGGCGTTATGCAAGCGCGCGTAGGCCCCTTCCCGCGCCAGCAGCTCGGCATGGGCGCCCTGCTCCACAATCCCGGTCTCGTCCATCACCACGATCCGATCGGCATGCTGGATCGTTGCCAGCCGGTGCGCGATCACCAGCGTGGTGCGCCCTTTGGACAGTTCCGCAAGGGACTGCTGGATTGCCACTTCCGTTGCCGTATCAAGCGCGGAAGTCGCCTCGTCCAGAATCAGGATGGGCGGGTTCTTGAGGAAAATCCGGGCAATCGCGACGCGCTGCTTCTGCCCGCCCGAGAGCTTGACGCCGCGTTCGCCCACCACGGTATCGAGACCATCGGAGAGCCGCGCGATCACCTTGTCGAAGCGGGCATTGCGGGCCGCGGCCATGATCGCCTCGTCGGAGGCGCCCAGCTGGCCATAGGCGATGTTCTCGCGAATGGTGCCGCCGAACAGGAACACATCCTGCTGCACGATGCCGATCTGGCTGCGCAGGGATTCCTGCGTCATGTCGCGGATATCGGTGCCGTCGATGCTGATCGAACCACTGTCGAGTTCGTAAAAGCGCGGCAGCAGCGAGCAGAGCGTGGTTTTCCCCGCGCCCGAAGGGCCGACCACGGCGACCGTTTCGCCCGCCTTGATGGTCAGGTTCAGACCCTTGAGCACGGTGCGGCCTTCTTCATAAGAAAATCCGGCATCGGCAAAAACGATATCGCCCTTCAAATGGCGCACCACCTTGGCATTGGGCCGGTCGGCAATATCGGGCTCGGTATCGATGAGCGTGGTGAAGCGGCGGAAGCCGGCTATGCCCTTGGGATAGCTTTCCAAAACGCCGGTGATCTTGTCGACCGGGCGCATGAACACGTTGACCAGCAGCAGGAAGCTGACAAAGCCGCCATTGGTGAGATCGCCCTCTACCACCAGCCAGGCGCCGACCAGCATGACGATAAGCTGCACCAGGCGCGTGCTGAGATAGGTGATGGTGATGCTGGCCGTCATATAGGCGTAGGCCTGCAATTTGGTCTTGCGGTAATTGCTGTTATTGCCGGCGAAGAGATTGGCCTCGTGCCGCTCGTTGGCGAAGGCCTTGACCACGCGGATGCCGCCGATCGAATCCTCGATGCGGGTGTTGAACTCGCCGACCTGGCGGAACAGGGTCCGCCAGTTCTGCGTCATCTTGGCGCCGTAGCGGCTGACCAGCCAGGTCATGACCGGCACGATCAGCGTGGTGATCAGCGCCAGCTGCCAATTGACCGTGAACATCAGGACGAAGGCGCCGATAAAGGTCATGACGGCGATGAAGACGTCTTCGGGGCCGTGATGGGCGACCTCGCCCACGTCCTCCAGGTCCTTGGTCACGTGGGTGATCAGGTGGCCGGTCTTGTTATTGTCGAAGAAGCGGAAGCTGAGCTTTTGCAGGTGATCGAACACCTGGCGGCGCATGTCGGTTTCGATGCTGATGCCCAGCATATGGCCGAAATAATTGACCACGCCCATGAGCACGGCGTTGAAAATATAGATGGCCAGCAGCGCGGCGCCGGCAATCAGGATGAAGCCGAATTCGGAGCGGGGCAGCAATTGGTCGATGAAATAGGCCACCGCCATGGGGAAGGCCAATTCGAGCAGGCCGGCGACAATGGCGCAGCCGAAATCCAGCGCGAACAGCCCCTTATAGGGGGCATAGTAGGAAAAAAAGCGAGCCAGCATAGATCAGATCAATTCGGTCCGGCGGTTCAGCCGTGGCCGGCCGGCGCCAGAGTGCGCAGGTCGAACGGGTCCGCCTCATCGGCAATGCTGGCATTTGCCGCAATTGCCTGTTGCAGTGCAACTATATCGAGCACATCGCAGGGTTCCCAGCCGCAGGGGCAGCCATCGGGATCGAGATGGGCATCGGCGACTTCGCGATAGATCGAGCCGATCGCCGCCGCCAGATATTCGAGCGCGTCGAGGGGCGACAGACGGGTCGACGCCAGCGTGCCCGAATAGGATGCCATCAGCGCCGCGCGGATGGCGGCGAAGGCGGCATCTTGCTTGTCGGCGTTTTGCGGCATGGGACCCTCTCGCATTCGGCGGCAGCGATATGTGCTGCCGCCGGGTCCTTTAGCCTGTTTTTCACTCTAAAGTCGAGTGCGATTGTCATCTTTATGACGGAGTGTGCCGGGCGAGCGCCTTGATCACCTGCTTGGCGGTGACGCTGCCGATCTGAACGCCGTTCTCGTCCTTGACGCCGACCCATTCATGCTCGGCAAAGAGCGGCAGGACTTCTTCGCAGCGCGCGTCGCGGGAGACCAGGATCGAGCAGGGTTCGCCGGGGCCTTTGGTCATGATCGAGCGGACATGGATGGCGCGGGCCTTGTTCACCTCGCGCACGAATTCCTCGATATGGGCATTGGCCGGCTTGAGCACGATTTCCTCAGGTTTTCCAACCTGTTGCACGGCGCCATCTTTCAGCACGGCGATACGATTGCCGATCTTGAGCGCTTCGTCGAAGTCGTGGGTGATGAACAGGATCGTCTTGTTGAGGCTCTTTTGCAGCTCGATCAACTGGTCCTGCATGCCGGAGCGGATCAGGGGGTCGAGGGCGGAAAAAGCCTCGTCCATCAGGATGATATCGGTGTCCATGGCGAGTGCACGGGCGAGGCCGACGCGCTGTTGCTGGCCGCCGGAGAGCTGGCGGGTGCGGCTGTTTTCGTAGCCGGAAAGGCCGACGATCTCGATCCATTTCGCAGCTTCGGTCAGCCGTTCCTTGCGACCGACGCCGCGGACTTCGAGGCCATAGGCGACATTGTCGATGACGGAACGATGCGGCAAGAGGCCAAATTTCTGGAACACCATGGCCACCTTGGTGCGGCGGTAATTGCGTAGCGCATCGTGGCTAAGTGTCAGCACACTGTTACCCTCGACGATGATTTCGCCGGCAGTTGGTTCAATCAGGCGGTTCACGTGGCGGATGAGGGTGGACTTGCCCGAACCGGACAGGCCCATGACCACGAAAATCTGGCCGCGCTCGATATCGAGCGACACATTGTCGAGCCCGACGACGTGATCGGTCTCGGCCTGCACTTCGGCCTTGGACTTGCCCGATTGGAGCAACGCGAGGGCGGCCTGGGAGTCGCTGCCGAAGATCTTGGTGACCCCGCGCATGGCGATGGCGAGGTCGGTTTTGGTGTCCGATTGGGACATGGATGTCATGGCGTTCATTTAGCGAACCTCCGCCAGGCCGATGCGGCCCTGAAGCTGTTTGCCGAAAGATTGGGTGATGCGATCGAAGACAATGGCGAGGGCGACGATGCCGAGCCCGGCGAAAAGACCGCGGCTGACTTCGAGCCGGCCGATGCCCTGCAGCACCTGGTAGCCCAAGCCCCCTGCCCCGATCATCGAGGCGATGACGACCATGGAAAGCGCCATCATGGTGGTCTGGTTGACGCCGGCGAGGATGGTCGGCAGGGCCAGGGGCATCTGCACGCCGAAGAGGCGCTGGGTAGGATTGGTGCCGAACGCGCGGCTGGCTTCCATGACCGCCGGATCGACCGAGCGCAGGCCCAGATCGGTCAGCCGCACCAGAGGCGGGGCGGCATAGACGATGGTGGCGATCAGCGCCGGAATCTTGCCGGGGCCGAAGATCATCACGGTGGGAATGAGATAGACGAAGCTGGGCAGCGTCTGCATCAGATCGAGCACCGGGGTGATGACCTGGCGGACCCGCGCCGAGCGGGACATGGAGACGCCCACCGGAATCGAGACGACAATGGCGGTGATGGTGGCGGCGAGCATGAGGGCCATGGTGGTCATGGCATCCTTCCACAGCTCCATCACGCCGAGAAAGAGCAGCGCAAACAGCACGATGACGGGCAATTTCCAGCTGCGGGAGGCGAGCCAGGCAATGGCTGTGAGAATGGCGACGATCAGCCACCAGGGGGTGGCGATCAGCAGGTCTTCGATGGCCTTGAGCAGCATGAGCAGCGGATAGGCGGCGGTTTCAAAACCATCGCCCCAATTGCGCACAACCCAATTGAGGGCGTCGTCGATAGCCCGACGCCAGGGCTTGGTATCAATCAATTGCGGAAACAATTTTTGTCACTTTCTTCTGGCCCGAAAGGGGCAAACTTGTTCAGCACGATCCCGAAGGGCACCGGAGAGGCACGCTTGGGGATCACGCGGAAAGCGGGGGGTGGTTCATTGCTGGGAGGCAATGAGGTGGACCTGTGCCTGTTTGCTTTTCCAACCCACGGTGTCATTCCCGCGAAAGCGGGAACCTCTGTTTTCTTCCCTTGCATCCCGAAACAGAGGTTCCCGCTTTCGCGGGAATGACATGATGGGTGTTGTGAG
>DATMSY010000187.1:0-4597 GCA_035565135.1 Devosia sp. | reverse complement strand
TCCTCGCTTCGGCGCTTTGCGCCAGTCCTATTAGTAGACCTCATCGTGAGCTTGTCGAACCACGAGGTCGTGGCAGAGTGAGTGCGCAACACTCCTCGTGGTTCGACAGGCTCACCATGAGGTCTCAGTTTATGCGGACCGTTTTGAGATGTTCCTCTAGCCCACTCAAATCCATTCCCATCACGATGTCATTCCCGCGAAAGCGGGAACCTCTGTTTTCTTCTCGCCATCCCAAACGGAGGTCCCCGCTTTCGCGGGGATGACACCGTGGGAGGCGGCGGGCAGGGCTATTCTCAAGCCGCCTTCGTCTCCCCCAGCCGCTCCCAAATCTCGACCAGCGCGCCGAACCGTCGTGCCATATCGGCCACCGCCTCTTCGTCGCTGATCTCGCCCAGCAGCCATTTGCGCGCCGCTTCGGCAAAAATCGTGCGGCCCACGGCAAAACCCTTGACCGTGCGCGAGGCATGCGCCGCTGCGAAGCCGGCTTCCAGCGCGGCTTGCGGGGCTTCGAGACCCAGCAATACCACGCCCCGGCAGAACGGGTCGCGCGCTTCGATCACCGCGTCGACTGCCGCCCATGCCGCCCGGTCGGCCTGCGGCTCGAGCTTCCACCAATCGGGCTTTAGGCCCGCATCGTAAAGCTCGGTCAGCGCGCGGGCGGTGGTGTCGGATTTCAGTTCGCCATGCTTGCTGGCGATGATTTCGATCAGGATATCGCGCCCGATCTTGCGGGCGGCATCGTGGGCGGCCTGAAGCTTGTCGATCTGCTCGGCCTTGAGCGCGGCGGGATCGTCGGGATGGAAGAAGCACAGCACTTTCAGGCAATGCTCAACCGGCCAATCGAGCAGGCGGGAACCTAGATCCTGTGAGAATTCAAAGCGCAGCGGGCGCGAGCCGGGCAGTTCGACCGGGCGGGCGAGCCAGAAACCCTTGGCTTCGGCGGCGAACAGCGCCTTGCGGCCATGCTTGTCATCGAGCAGCATGCCGAAGCCGGGCCTTCCATTGGCGACGCGGGCGGCGGCTTCCACGGCCAGCACCTTGAAGGCGGCAATGGAGTCTTCCTTGGCGCCGGGCATGTCCTCGAGCTGGGCGCGGTGGTCGATGGCGAGCGCCATGAGCTTGGGCCAGTCGCGGCGGCGATTGGTGGCCCAATGGATGTGGTTGAGATTGTCGTCATTGCGCAGGGCGCGCTTCTGGCTGCCCTTGCTGAGGAAGGTCTCGAGCTCGGTCCAGCTCGGATATTCCGGCGAACACATCAGGCGCGACACGGCGAAGGCACCGCAGGCATTGGCCCAGGTGGCCGATGTCTTGAGGTCCTCACCCCTGAGCCAGCCGCGCAGGAAACCCGACATGAAGGCGTCGCCGGCCCCCAGCACATTATAGACCTCGATGGGAAAGCCCGCGCCGACAATGCCGTCTTCCAGATCATCGGGAATGGCGCCGTCATAGACGATGCAGCCCATGGCGCCGCGCTTGAGCACGATGGTCGCTGCGGTCAGCGAGCGAATGGTTTTGAGCGCCGCCGGCAGATCGGCCTCGCCGGAGGCGATCAGCACTTCTTCTTCGGTGCCGACAACGAGGTCGCAATCGGGCAGCACGGATTGGTATTTCTGCGAGACATGATCGGAGGCGACATAGCGCTCGAACCCGGCTTCATGCCCGGCCAGCCCCCACAGATTGGGGCGATAATCAATATCGAAAACGACCTTGCCGCCATTGGCCTTGGCAATGCGGATCGCCTTTTTCTGCGCGGCTTCGCTATTGGGGCGCGAGAAATGGGTGCCGGTGACGACGATGGCGCGGGCGGAGGCGATATGGGCTTCCGAAATGTCCTCTTCCGACAGCGCCATGTCAGCGCAATCGGTGCGGTAGAAAATCATCGGGGAGACGCCTTCGGCCTCTACCGAGAGCAGGACGAGGGCGGTCAGGCGCTCCTTGTCGGTGGCGATGCCGGCGGTGTCGACGCCTTCGCGGACCAGCTGTTCACGGATGAAACGGCCCATCTGCTCATTGCCGACACGGGTGATCAGCGCCGATTTGAGCCCCAGCCGCGCCGTGCCGATGGCGATATTGGCCGGGCAGCCGCCGACCGACTTGGCAAAGCTGCCGATATCTTCCAGTTTCGTGCCGATCTGCTGGCCATACAGGTCCACCGAGGCACGGCCGATGGTGATGACGTCGAGCTTCTGCTGCCCGTTGCCTGGCTGCGCATTCGTCAATCCGGTCCTCCCCTCGGCTTGCGCCGGTCTCTATTGCCGCGAATATGAAACATGGGTTCCGGCAATTCGTCAACGTGGAATGTTCATTCCAAACATGGTTTCCCGCATTCCAGTTCAGGATGCGTGCTTTTCAGCCGCGACGGCGCTTTTCCGCAATGGAAACGGTAAGCGCCATAGCAAAGGCCATGCTGGCCGACAGCGAGCGGAACCCGGCATGGTCGGCTTCGACCACTTCGAACCATTCGCGCGAGCACTCGGCCAGCGGCGAAAACGCCGAATCGGTCAGCGACACGACCGGGATGCCCCGCGCCGCCATCGCCCGCGCCTGGGTGGCGCTTTCCGAGGCATAGGGCGAAAAGCTGATGGCAAAGGCGGCATCGCGCGGCGTGGCCATGGCCAGCATATCGTCGTCGATGCCGGCGGCCGTGCCGACCAATTGATAGCGCACCTTCAGCTTGCCGAAGGCATAGGCCATGTAGCTGCTGATCGGGTAAGAGCGCCGCTTGGCGATGAGATAGATCGTCTCGGCATTGGCCAGCAAAGTCACGCTGCGCTCGAAGGCGTCGGGGTCTACCGCAGCCGTCAGGGCATCAACCGAGCGATGTGCCGCAGCGGCAAAGCCATTGAAAATCGTGGTGCTCTCAGCCAGGGCGGCGCCATTCTGCTCGAGCGTCCGCAGCCGGTCTTCATAGGATGAGGTGCGCTCTCGCAGGCGCGCCCGGAACAGCAATTGCAGCCCGGAAAATCCCTCGAAGCCAAAATGCTGGGCAAAGCGCACCAGCGTCGACGGCTGCACCTCAGCCGACTCGGCGATGCTCGCCGCCGTGCCGAAGGCGATCTCGTCTGGATGGTCCAGCGCATAGGCCGCCACCTGCGTCAGCCGCTTCGGCAACTCGCCCTTGCGCTCCAAAATGGCCGCCCGCAGCGCATCGAAATCGCCCGGTGGCTGCATCTTCTCGACCATTCAGTCCCCCTTTTTGCCCCCATAATCCCCAATCCGCCCCGCCAATCAAGTATTATTAGAAAGCCCATTCCGAAAATGGAACGAATGGCATATCCATTTCGACAAGAGTGGAGGACGGAATGAAATCATCAATTGGCGTCGGGCTGATCGGCACCGGCTATATGGGCAAATGCCATGCGCTGGCCTGGAACAGCGTCAAACCGGTCTTCGGCAGCGGGCCGCAGCCGCGACTGGTGCATTTGGCTGAGGTCAATGCCGAGATCGCGCGCACCAAGGCGGATGAGTTCGGCTTTGCCAAGGCAACCGGCGATTGGCGCGAATTGATCGCGGACCCCGAGGTCGATGTCGTCTCGGTTACCACGCCCAATGCTTTCCACGCCGAAATGGCGATTGCGGCGCTGGAAGCCGGCAAGCATGTGTGGTGCGAAAAGCCGATGGCGGTGGCGCTGGGTGATGCCGAGCGCATGGCGGCCGTAGCCAAGGCTTCGGGCAAGGTCGCGGTGCTGGGCTATAATTACATCCAGAACCCGCTGGTGCGACACATCGGGACGCTGCTAGAGCAGGGGACGATCGGCAATGTGAACCATGTCCGGCTGGAAATGGACGAGGACTTCATGGCCGACCCCGAGGCGCTGTTCTACTGGAAAAGCGAGGCCAGCTCCGGCTATGGCGCTCTCGACGATTTCGGCGTGCATCCGCTGAGCCTGTTGCAAGTGTTGTTCGGCTCGGTAACGCGGGTTTTTGCGCATCTGGCCAAGCCCTATGCCACGCGGACGACCAAGGAAGGCACGGCACGGGCGGTGGAAACCTTCGATATTGCCAGCGTGCTGTTCGAGATGGGCGGGGGGATCAGCGGCGTCATGGCGCTCAACCGCTCGGCCTGGGGCCGCAAGGGTCGCATTGCGCTGCAGATTTTCGGGTCCAAGGGCTCGATCGTCTATGATCAGGAGCGGATGAATGAATTGCAGCTCTATACGGTGGAGGGGCCGGGCACCGAGCGGGGCTATCGGACGATCCTGACTGCGCCGCAGCATGCGCCCTATGATCGTTTCATTCCGGCGCCGGGACATGGACTGGGGTTCAACGACCTCAAGATTATTGAGTGCCACGAATTGCTCAATGCGATCGCGGGGGAGAAGGCGCGGGTGATCGACTTTGCGACCGGGTTGGGTATCGAGCGGACAGTGCATGCCATGGCGCGGAGCCACCAGGAGCAGTGCTGGGTGGAGGTTTAGGGGCGCTATGTCGTACCAAATACGGTGTCACCCCGGCCTTCGTGTAGTAGTTCACCGGATTGGTTTGATGGCTTAGGTGTGGAAGCTGGTGTTGCCTATTTGAGGGAGCGCCAGAGATGGATGTAAAGCTGCATGCCAATGCCACGACCACGCCCAAGACCCGGGCGCTGATCCAGTCA
>DATMSY010000186.1:0-10312 GCA_035565135.1 Devosia sp. | reverse complement strand
GTCAGCGCTTCTGATCGGGGGAGCCCCGATCCAGTCCCCTCCCCCTTGAGGGGAGGGCCAGGGTGGGGGTGTCGTGCCATCCACCGGCATTGAGCTTGTCGAGGTCACGACACCCCCACCCTCAATCCCTCCCCTCAAGGGGGAGGGAGGCGGATCGGGGCTCTCGAAGTCCTATTCAAAGCTGGAATGTCGGAAAGGCCCCCTCCCCCGGAGGGAGAGGTGAAGAGGGGGCAGCTCCCGGTTAGGCGTTGCGGGCGGTCCAGGCCAGGATTTGGCCCATGACGTCGGCCAGGGCGCCGTCGAGGGCGGCGATGGCGGCGGCGGCGGGTTCGACCACGCCGGGACGGGAGGCGGTGAAGACCTGGCTGGCGAAGATAGCGCCGCGTTGCTCATCGACCAGCTTGGCATTGATGGTGACGGTGGCCAGGCCCCCCTTGGCGACATCGATCTCGAAGGCGCGCAATTCGGTGGCGAGGGTCACATCGACCCGGAGCTGGTCGTCGGGGCGGCCGATATTGGGGAAGTTGGCTGCCTCGAAGGTTTGTAGCAGCCGCGTCTGCACCAGGCGCGGCAGGGTGTCGGAGAGCTGGGCATTGGGCAGGTAGCTCAGCACATTGCCCACGTCGCGCACGACGACGCGCTGGGAATCGTAGGTCTGCACCGTCTTGGGGGCGGTGATGACCACGGCGCGGGAGGTGCGGCGGCGCGTGGTGAGGCCATCGACACTGCCGAGGTCGTAGGTGATCGGCGCGCGAACGCCAAAGCAGCCTGCCAGACCCAGGGCCAGGACCGAGGCCCCACCTACCATGAACGAACGGCGTGCGAGGCTCATCTGCGGCCCTTATTGCTTGGTGTATTCACGAACGGTCTCTCCCCCAAAGATGAGTCCTTGCGGATTGTTTTCAAGGTTGCGCACCACCCGGTCAAGCCGCGCCAGCGTGCCGCGGGCATCGACGGCCAGCGCCGTATATTCCGACAACCCGCGGGAGGTGAAATCGTTCAATCCGGCGGCGATGCGGGCCGTATTGGCATTGAGCTGATCGGCCAGGGCGCGCACCGACTGAGCGGCCTCGGCCAGATCGTTGAACAGACCCTGCCCTTCCACGCTCGAGACCGACTTATCGACCTGGGCGAGGATGGAATCGACCTTTTCGACCGAGCGGGTCAGCGAGTCCGAGACCGCGGTTACATTGGCGACGATGGTGTCGACATTGTCCGAATTGTTGCCGAGCGAGGTGGCGAACTGGTCGATATTGTCGATGACGCGCCCGACAATGGCCGGATCGACTTCGGCGGCGACCTGATCGATCACCGAGACGGCGCTATGCAGGCCCTCGGTGAGCTGGGTGAGATTGTCCGACAGCACGGAGGTGCTGGCGAAGAACTTGTCGATCTGGTCGGAATTGCGCGCCAGGCTATCGGAGAAGGTGGTGATGTTGGCGACGACCTTGGTTACGTCCTCGGGCGGGACGGCTTCGACCAGGGCGCTGACCTTGACCGAGAGCGAGCCGATTTCGTCGGCCATGGGGCCGATCTGCTTGCCGGCGTCGGCTATGCTGGCAAGGGCCGCCTGCACGCCTTCGGAATTGGCGGCCAGGGCCGTGCTGAAGCTCTCGATATTGGCGAGGGTGGTGTTGATCTTGTCGTCATTGTCGTCGAGCAGACTATTGATGCGGGCGACGGCGGTGGAGGCGCCGTTGACCGAGGAGGAGAGGCCATCGATGATCGACTGGAAATCGGACACCTGGGCGTAAAGGGTGGGAGCCGAACGGCCGGGGCCGATGGGGGGCTCGCCGGCAGCGGCCGTGCCGCCGGTCAATTGCACCGAACCGCCGCCGGTGAGGCCCTGGAAGCCGGTCATCACCTTGGTGTCGGCGCGGACGGGCGCGGTGGCGTCGACTTCGACGCGGGCCACGACGCGGTTGGAATCCTCGGGATCGAGCTGGACGGTCGAGACCTGGCCGATGCGGATGCCGTTGAACAGCACATCGGTGCCCCGGGCAATGCCGCTGACAGTGCCGGTAAAGACGATGTCATAGGGTTTTTGCGGGATATTGGATTTGGGGGCCGCGAACCAGTAAACGAAGGCAAAGAGCGCGGCGATAACGGCGGCGGCCAGCACCCCGACGACAGCGTAATTGGCATTGTTTTCCATAGGCTAACCTTCAAGGCCGTGGGCACGGGGCCCGTGGAAATAGTCGCGAAGCCAAGGATGCGTGCTCGCCCGCATTTCTGCCATCGTGCCCGCCAGCAGCAATTTGCCATCGGCCAGCGCCACGATACGGTCGCAGGCGGTGGCCAGGCTGTCGAGATCGTGTGTTACCATAAGCACGGTCAAATCCAGGGTATCGCGCAGGGTCACGATGAGTTCATCGAATTTTCCGGCGCCGATGGGGTCGAGCCCGGCAGTGGGCTCGTCGAGAAACAATATCTGCGGATCGAGCGCCAGCGCGCGGGCCAGGGCGGCGCGCTTGATCATGCCGCCGGAGAGTTCGGAGGGGTAGAGTTGGGCCGCCTTGGCCGGCAGGCCGACCAGGTCGAGCTTGATGCGGGCAATGTCGCGGCGCAGCGCGGAGGAGAGATGCAGGTGCTCGCGCATCGGGAATTCGATGTTTTCGAGCACGCTCAGCGAGGAGAAGAGCGCGCCCTGCTGGAACAGGATGCCCCAATTGCGCTGGGTGGCGACGCGTTCCTCGCGGTCAAGTTCGGCATAGTTGCGGCCCAGAATGCGGATTTCGCCGGTGCTGGGCAGGAGGCGCACGATGGCGCGCATGGTGACGGACTTGCCCGAGCCGGAGGGGCCGATGAGGCCGAGGATTTCCCCGCGATGGGCCTCGAAGCTCATGCCATTGATGATCTTGCGGCCGCCGATCTCGACCTTGAGATCGTGGACGCTGAGCACCGGTGGGGACGTGGTTTCGGCCATGGCTAAAATCCGATCGCGGCAAAGAAGACCGCGAAAAGGCCATCGGCGACGATGACGACGAAGATCGATTTCACCACCGAGGAGGTGGTGCGCCGGCCCAGGGATTCGGCGGAGCCTTCGACCTTGAGGCCCTCGATGCAGGCGATGAGGCCGACCAGGAACGCCATGAACGGGGCCTTGATCATGCCCACGACGACGCTGCGGACGGTCATGGCGTCCTGCAGGCGGCCGATGAAGATGTCGAAGGGAATATCGCCATAGACCAGCGAGACGATGGCCGCGCCGACCAGGCCCGCCATGGCGCCGACAAAGGCGAGCAGCGGCAGGCCCACGACCAGCGCCAGCACGCGCGGCAGCAACAGGGCCTGGTAGGGATCGACACCCATGACCTGGAGGGCGTCGAATTCCTCGCGCATGCGCATGGAGCCGATTTCGGCGGTGATGGCGGAACCGGAGCGGCCGGCGACCATGATGGCGGCGAGCAGTACGCCGATTTCGCGGAACATCAGGATGGCGGCCAGATCGACCACGAAGATCACCGCGCCAAAGGCGCGCAATTGCAGGATGGTCTGCTGGGTGATGATGGCGCCGACGACGAGGGAAATCAGCGCCACGATGGGAATGGCGCGCAGCACGATCTGTTCGAACTGGCTGACAAAGCTGGGAAAGCGCAGCGAGGCCTGGAAGGTCGCGGTGCGGGCAAAGGCAGAAATGAGCCGGCCCTGCACGACATTGGCCTGGAAGATATCCTGCGCGCCACCGATGACCATGCGGCCCAGCAGATCGAAGGGATAGACGAAGAAATTGGGTTTTGGCGGCGGCGCGACGCGCTGCAGCTCGGTATCGCCGATACGATCGAGCAGGCGGCGATGCTGCTCTGTGCCGCCGATAAAGTCGGCCTTGCCGCCCAGGCGGTGGCGCAGATTGCTGAGCAGCCAGGCGCCGACGGTATCGAGGCGGCCAATGCCGGCGAGATCGAGCTGAACGGGTCCGGCGCCAGGAAGGCCCAGGCCGGCCAGTTCTCGTTCCAGCGAGCCGGCAGTGTCGGCGGTCCAATCCCCCGAACAACGAATCAACGACCCGTTTGCAGCGCTGGTTTCGATACTGGTCTGCCGTTCCATGCTGTCCTTGCCGACGCCCCACAACGGCCGCGCTGCTAATTATATGTCGCAAAACCGTAATTTCGCCAGACTTGCCAATCTGGCACGTTACGCCTTTTGCCCGGAGTGACGCAGAACTGCCACGCTGCCCCGGCTTGCAGCGCAGAGATAAGCGGCCCTGCGGCACATTGCCAGAGCGACAGGCCGATGGCCAAGATTCAAGCGCTATCTGGAACATAGCCACAGCATAAGAACCCTGAAAATCCTTGGCTCCAGCGGCTGCCGCCGCTAACATGTTAGCGAATATCCATGGGAGGAATGTGTGCTTCAGTCTTGGCGGTGGTTTGGTCCTAATGACCCGGTGACGCTCGACAATGTGCGGCAAGCGGGGGCGAGCGGCATCGTCACGGCCCTGCATCACATTTACGATGGCCGGGCCTGGACGCCGGCCGACATTGCCGAGCGCAAGGGCGTGATCGAGGCGGCGGGGCTGGTCTGGTCGGTGTGCGAATCGATCCCGATCCACACTTCGATCAAGCTGCGCAAAGGCCCCTATCGCCAATATATCGACAATTGGAAGGTGAGCCTCGCCAACCTCGGCCGGGCAGGCGTGCCGGTGGTGTGCTACAATTTCATGCCGGTGGTGGACTGGACCCGAACCGACCTGCGCTATGCCATGCCCACGACCGGGTTGGCGCTGCGCTTCGACATGGCCGAATTCGTCGCCTATGACGCCTATGTGCTCAAGCGCGCCGGGGCGGAAGGCGATTATGCGCCCGAGCTGCTGGCGGCGGCCAAGGCCAAGCTGGCGGGGATGAGCGAGAGCGCCATTGCGACGCTCGAAACCAATATCATTGCCGGCCTGCCGGGCGGCGAAGACAGCTATGACCGCGAGGGCATTCGCCGGCGCATCGCTGAGTTCGACGATGTGAGCGCCGACGATATGCGCGGCAATCTGGTGGACTTCCTGCGCGAGGTCGTGCCGGTGGCCGAGGAAGAAGGCGTGCTTCTGGGGATTCACCCCGATGATCCGCCGTTCTCGCTGTTCGGCCTGCCGCGGGTGGTGTCGACGGCGGCGGATATGCGCTCGGTGCTGGGGGCGGTGGATAGCCCGGCCAATGGCTTGTCGTTCTGCGCGGGGTCATTGGGATCGCGGGCGGATAATGACGTGGTGGGCATGGCGCGCGAATTCGCCCACCGGATCAACTTCGTGCATCTGCGCAATGTGAGCGTGGAGCCGGACCGGTCGTTCAACGAGGCGGAGCATCTGGGCGGCGACGTCAACATGGTCGACATGATCAGCGTTTTACGGGCCGAGGAGCGGCGGCGCGAGGCCAGCGGGCGGGCCGATACGGCTATTCCGATGCGGCCGGACCATGGGCATTTGCTGGCCGACGATATCCATAAGAAGACCAATCCGGGCTATTCGCTGATCGGCCGGCTCAAGGGGCTGGCGGAATTGCGGGGGATTATTACGGCGGTGGATCAGTTGCAGGGGGCTTGATCTGCTTGGGGCCTTCAGTGGGTCACTAAACGCCCCCCTCCCCAGCTTTGCCAAGGCCCTGCGGGCCAGGCGCCGCTACCCTCCCCACAAGGGGGAGGGTGGGCAGGAGCCTTGAGATTGGGAGAGATGGCTGTCGCTCCCTTCCCCAGACCATCCAGGAATGCGGTGTCATTCCGGCGAAGGCCGGAATCCATGTCCGCATGGTCCCACGACCCTAGGTGTTGGTGGAGGCTTCACAGCATGGATTCCGGCCTTCGCCGGAATGACACCGTGGGTGGGTGGGTCTTGAGTAAACACTGCCCACTCAGTGGCCTTTTCTTAGCGCCGAGCCGAGCAAGGCCCCTTCACCCGGCCCTTTGGGCCGACCTCTCCCCCGAAGGGAGAGGTGAAACGGCGGAAGAACCCACAAGTAGCCACTGCACCTCGGGAGCCCTGATGCAGTCCCCTCCCCCTTGAGGGGAGGGTTAGGGTGGGGGTGTCGTGACCTCCAAGAACTCTATGCCCGCGGATGGCACGACACCCCACCCTCGTTCCCTCCCCTCAAGGGGGAGGGAGGCGATGGCTGCGGTATTGGGGTTAGACGCCCTCCACCATTGCCCTTCTTTGCCGGATGGCTGCTGCGGCCGCCTTGGGGTCGGGCGGGAGCACCGCGTTTTTGAGGGCGATGGAATAGGGATGCGTGGGGTGGTCCAGCACGGTCCGGGCGTTACCGGCTTCGATGACCGAGCCTTTTTGCATGATGATGACGCGGTCGGAGATGTAGTAGGCGGTCGCGAGGTCATGCGTGATGTAGATGATCGAGACTTTTAGATCATCGCGGAGGGCGCGGAAGAGGTTGACGATGGACATGCGGAGGGACGCGTCGACCATGGAGACGGGTTCGTCGGCCACGATCAGTTTGGGGGATGGGATGAGGGCGCGGGCGACGGCGACGCGTTGCAGCTGGCCGCCGGAGAGTTCGTGGGAGAAGCGGCCTTTGAGTTCGGCAAGGGACAGGCCGACGCGTTGCAGGGCTTCGTCGGCTTTGATCTCCTGTTGCGCTCGCGTGTCGGCGCCGGTGAAGCGGCGGGCGGTGGCGTAGAGATAGGTATCGACATGAGTGAGCGGGTTGAACGCCTCGAAGGGGTTCTGGAACACCGGCTGCACGCGCGTCATGAAAGCCTCGCGCTGGGCGCGGGTGCGGATGGTGCCGATATCGGTGCCATCGAAGGTGAGGCGACCGCCATCGGGAACTTCATTGCCCAGGATCATCTTGGCCATTGTGGATTTGCCACTGCCGGATTCACCCACAATGGCGAAGATTTCCGGCCTGTCGCTGGCGAGCGAAAAGCTGACATCGTTGACGGCGGTGATGGACTGGCGGGAGAAGAGCCCCCCTACGCCATAGCGCTTGGTGACGTGATCGAGTTCGAGCAGGTTCTGGCTCATTGCACCGATATCTCCCCTGCCCGGAAACAGGCGACGCGGCCGCCGGTGGCGCTGGGCAGCATTTGCGGCACCTCTTTGGAACAGCGATCAATGGCGATGGGGCAGCGCGGATGGAAGCGGCAGCCCGATGGTGGATTGGCAAGGCTGGGCGGCTTGCCTGCCAGGCTCTTGCGGGTGGTGATATCGCCAATGCGCGGCAGGCTGGCGATGAGGTGGGCGGTATAGGGATGTTGCGGCTTGTCGAACAGGGCCTGGGTGGGGCCCTCCTCCGCCAGCCTTCCGGCATACATGATGGCGAGGCGGTCGGTGATGGCGGCGTGGACGGACATGTCGTGGGTGACGAAGACCACCGATGAGCCCAGACGCCCCTGCACTTCCTTGATGAGGCCGAGCACATCCTGCTGCACCAATACGTCGAGCGCGGTGGTGGGTTCGTCGGCGATGATGAATTCGGGTTCGCAGACGGTGGCTAGGGCGATGGTGACGCGCTGGCGCATGCCGCCCGAGAGCTGATGGGGGAAGGCTTCGAGCACGTTGGGGTCAAGGCCGAGGCGCTGCAGGTGGCTTTCCACGCGCTGGCGGAAGGCGGTGGGGTCCAAGCCCATATGGCGATAGGCGAAATTGTTGAAGGCGTGCTTGATGCGGCGGACCGGGTTCAGCACGCTCATCGAGCCTTGCATGATGTAGCTCAGATGCTGCCAGCGGGCGGCTTTCATCTTGGCGGGCTCGGCATAGACATCGATATGCTTGCCGCCGAAGTCGAATTTGACTGATCCTTCGACGACGCGCATGGGCGGACGAATGGCGCCGGCCAGGGTCTTGATCAGCGAGGTTTTGCCGGAAGAGGATTCCCCGGCAATGCCATAGACCTCGTTGCGGCGG
The DNA here is from genome assembly GCA_035565135.1 of Devosia sp. GTDB lineage: Bacteria > Pseudomonadota > Alphaproteobacteria > Rhizobiales > Devosiaceae > Devosia. Next base: position 2,472 of record DATMSY010000186.1, on the reverse strand, counting down.
ACGGTGAGATCGATGCCGTCAACGGCGCGGACCTCGCGGCGCACGCCGAAATGCTCGTTGATGTAATAGGCCTTGAGGTCCTTGATGGTGAGGACGTCAGTTGTTGTGGTGGCGGGGCGGGTCTCGGTGAGAACGTCAAACATGATGGGCTCCTGCCAAGATTTCGCCAGCGGCGCTGGACGGTCCCCTCCCCCTTGAGGGGAGGGCACAGCTTTTCGCCAGCGAAAAGCGGGGGGTGGGGGTGCTGCGGGCGAGGTAGGCCCGCATGTCGGCATCGAGCATGTTGAAGGCGCAGCACCCCCACCCTCGGTCCCTCCCCTCAAGGGGGAGGGAAGGGAAAGAGCCGTTGGGTTGGTGGTTTGCCAAGGAAGGAAACAGGGGTTCCCGCTTTCGCGGGAATGACACCGTGGGTTGGAACGACATTGTGGTTTGGAGCGACATCATGGCTCAGGCTCCCATGCGCGCGAGGCGGCTGCGGGGGTCGATATATTCGTTGACGGACATGGCCAGGAGGAACAGGCCAAGGAACAGGATGACCACGAAGATCATCGGCACGGCGATCCACCACCAGATGCCGGCGACCATGGCCGAGTGGGCATTGGCCCAATAGATCATGCCGCCAATGGTGGGGCGGTTGATGTCGGAAAAGCCCAGGATCGAGAGCGTGACCTCGAGGCCGATGGCCCAGATCAAATTGTTCATGGTGGTGAAGAAGACGATGGGCATGACATAGGGCAGATGTTCACGGAACAGGATCTGGCCGGTGCGCATGCCGGAAAAGGCGGCGTGGCGAGTGAATTCGCGGGTGCGCAGGGAGAGCGCGACCGAGCGGATCAGGCGGCTGTCATGGGTCCAGCCGAGCAAAGCCGCTATCAGGGCGAGGATTGGCCAGGTCATCTGGTCGCGCAGCACGAAGACCAGCAGCAGCAGGATCGGAATATTGGGGAGCGCGCCCAGGGTGTCGTTGAAGGCCATGATGATCTGGTCGGTGCGGCCGCCGATATAGCCCGAGACCAGGCCCACCACGATGGCGATGACGCGGCTGATGGCGACGACGACAATGCCGAACATCAGCGTGTTGCGCATGGAGATGGCGAGTTGCCAGAAAATCTCCTGGCCGCGCGAATTGGTGCCCAGCCAGTATTCAGGCGAAGGGGGCATGTCGGGGATCACCACATAGATGTCGTTTTCGCCATAGGGGGCGAAGAAGGAGCAGGCGATCAGCGCCAGGATGACCAGGATCAGCAGGGTTCCGAGCAGGAACTCGCGATTGTAGCGCAGGAGATCGAAGAGGACTTTGAACATGAGCGCTATCCCAATTTCACGCGGGGGTCGATCAGGGGGTAGAGAATGTCGATGAGGAAGACGGCGGCGGCCACGGCGATGATGGAAATGGTGGTGACGCCCAGCACGAGGCTGTAATCGCCGGCAGCAATGCCCGCGACCATCAGCTTGCCGATGCCGGGATAGTTGAAGATGAACTCGACGATGACGGCACCGCCGAACACATTGCCCAGGCTGAGCGCGAGGCCCGTGACCTGGGGCAGCATGGCGTTGCGGGCGACATATTGGGAAAAGATGGTGCGCGAGGGCACGCCGCCCAATTCGGCATAGACCACATAATCATCGGTGACGATGTTGGAGACCAGCGAGCGCATGGCGATGAACCAGCCGCCCATGCCCACCAGAACCAGGGTCAGCGCCGGGAGGGTGCCGTGGGTGATGACGGACTGGATATAGGTCCAGGTCATGGCGGGGTCGAGATTGAGCTGGGCGCCGCCGCTAATGGGCAAGATGGGCCAGAGGAAGCCGAAGACGATGACCAGGGTCAGGCCGGTAATGTAGGTGGGGATGGGCTGGAGGGCCATGACCAGCACGCCCACCACCTTCATGGCGCGGTTGTTGCGGAAATAGCCGGCAATGGCGCCAAGCGTATTGCCGATGACCCAGGAAATGATGGTGGCCAGCGTCAGCAGGCCAACCGTCCAGGGCAGAGCGCGGCTGATAATGGTCATGACCGGGGTGGGGAAAGCGGAGAGCGAGGGGCCGAAATCGCCCCGGATCACGCGACCCCAGAAGATCAGATATTGATCGAACAGCGAGCCGCCGCTGCCATAGAGTTCGCGCAGCGATTGGCGCAGGATTTCGACGGTGCGCGGATCGGTGGAGCCGAAATTGGTCAGTAGCGACACGGTTTGCTCGACCGGGTCCACTGGCGAGAAATGGGCGATGAGGAAGGCCAGGGTGACGCCGGTGAAAACCACGAACAGGAATTGTCCGAAGCGCTTGGCGACATAGGTGAGATAGCCGTTCATATCCGTTTGCGTCCAATAATGTTCGACATGCGGTGGTCCATCCTTGGCGTCTTCCCCTCACCCTAACCCTCTCCCCGGAGGGGCGAGGGGATGGGGGCGGTGGGTTGCTGTTATCCAGTTTTCCGAGAGCCTCGATCTGCCTCCCTCCCCCTTGAGG
>DATMSY010000185.1:0-3189 GCA_035565135.1 Devosia sp. | reverse complement strand
CAACCCGGATGGCGTGAATAGTCTTCAGCATGGATCCCGGCCTCCGCCGGGATGACACCGAGTCTCTAAATGCCCTCGGAGTCCTCTTCCCAACTCCCCGAAAAAACAACAAAACCCCCATTTCCCCGTTTCAACGAAACCGCGAAATGCTCTAGGGTCCGGCCCCATGACCAAGCCAGATTTGATCTACAAGATTGCCACCGAGGCAGCTTACGCCCCCGCGCGCAACACATCCGGTTTTGCCGGCATGCCCATCGATGCCGCCGACGGCTACATGCATTTTTCCACCGCCAGCCAACTGGCCGAAACCCTGCGCCTGCACTTTGCCGGCCAGGCGAACCTGGTCATCCTGGCCGTGCGCACAGCCGATCTCGGCGAAAACCTGGTCTGGGAAGCCTCGCGCGGCGGCGCGCTCTTCCCCCATCTCTATGGCGGCCCGCTACCGGCCTCGGCCATCGCCTGGGAAGCCCGGGTCGATGTCGCCGCCGATGGCTCCACCACGCTCCCCGAGGCGGTCCGATGATCTTTTCCGCCCTCTCGCCCCTGCTGCGCCTGCCCGCCGTTTCCGGCCTCACCCAGCAGACCCTGCTCAAGATGGACGCCGAAACCGCCCATCGCGCCACCATCACCGCTTTGCGCCTGGGCCTCGCCCCCGAACAGACCCATGCCGAAGCCCCCGAACTGGCCACAACCCTCTGCGGCATTGAGCTCAAAAACCCCATCGGCATGGCCGCCGGCTTCGACAAGAATGCCGAAGTCCCGCGCCCCCTGGCTCTACTGGGCTTCGGCATGGTGGAAATCGGCACCGTCACCCCGCGCCCGCAATCGGGCAATCCCAAGCCGCGCCTCTTCCGCGTGCCCGGCGCCGATGGCGTCATCAATCGCATGGGCTTCAACAATGAGGGCCATGACGCCGCCTTTGCCCGCCTCAAGGGCCTGCGCGTCCCCGCTGCGCTCGGGGTCAATATCGGCGCCAACAAGGACAGCGCCGATTTCGTGGCCGACTATGTGCTGGGCGTCAGGCGCTTCGCCGATGTCGCCGATTACCTGACGGTCAACATCTCTTCGCCCAACACCCCCGGCCTGCGGAACCTACAGTCCGACGAAGCCCTGCGCCGTCTTCTGGCCGAAGTGCTCGACGCCCGCGCCAAGGCGAAAATCCGCGTCCCCGTCTTCCTCAAGATCGCGCCCGATCTCGACAAGAAGGAACTCGACGCCATCGCCAAGGTGGTGCTCGCCACCGATCTCGATGGCCTCATCGTCTCCAATACCACCGTCACCCGCGATGCCATAAAGGGCCTCGAAAATGCCGGCGAAACCGGCGGCCTCTCCGGCAAGCCCCTGTTCGATCTATCCACCCAGCGCCTCGCCCAGATGCGCCAGCGCGTCGGCACGCTGCCCATCATTGGCGTCGGCGGCATCCATTCCCCCCAATCCGCCCTCGCCAAATTCGAAGCTGGCGCCGATGCCATCCAGCTCTATTCCGCCATGGTCTTCGGCGGCCTCGACCTGCTCGATCGCATCAAGCGCGGGCTGGTCGCGGCAGTTCGCGCTGAAGGCAAAACCAATATCAGCCAGCTCGTGGGCAGCAAGACGGCGGATTGGGCTAAGGGCAAGGTCAAGCCGTAAGGGCCTCGGTCAGTTGTTGGAGAGCCCCGATGACGTCCCCTCCCCCTTGAGGGGAGGGCTAGGGTGGGGGTGTCGAGACCTCCACAAACTCCATGCGTGCAGATAGCTCGACACCCCCACCCTCAATCCCTCCCCTCAAGGGGGAGGGAGGCAGATCGCGGCCAAACTTACCCCACCGCCCCCGCACAAATCCGCGCCGCTTCAGCCTCCACATCCCGCGGATCAAGCGTCGCGCCCGGACTAGCCTTCCGCTCGATCTCCGCGCTGACCACCCCCACACACTGCCCAAACCCCGTCGGCCGCAGCGCCACCGCGCCAGCCACCACCACAGCACCCAGCAAAATCGCCAGCGCCAATACCAGCGTCTTGCCCATGCTCACCGCTCCACCACCAGCTCGACCACCACATCGGCCCGGTCCTGCGAACCGCTGACCAGATCGTAATTCGGCAAATCATTGCGCTCGATATGCGCCGCATTGCGCTCAGGCGTAAACAGGCCCTCCTCGCCATGCCGCCGCATCAGCCGCTGCCGCACCAGCTCGCGCGGCACATCGATAAACACGGCATAGTCCAGCAGCGGCGCCACCCCCGCAAATGGCCCCTCGCTCAGCAGCAGATAATTGCCTTCCACCACCAGCACGCGCACGTCGCTCTGCACGGTAAAGGCATCCTCCACCACATCTTCGATCTTGCGCGAATAACCCGGCCCGCTGACCGGCCCGGTCGCCGTCTTCAGATGATGCAGGAAGCCGACGAACTCCGCGCCCTCAAACGTATGGGGCGCGCCCTTGTAATCGGTCTGTCCCATGGCTTCGAGCTTGGCATGGCGCATATGAAAGCCATCCATCGGCACCAGCGCCGCGCTCCCGGGATGGGTCGCATTGAGCATGGTGACGATTTCGGCCGCCAGCGTCGATTTGCCCGTCCCCGGTCCACCCGCCAGCCCCACCGCGATCCGGCGATGCGCCTGGCTTTCCATTTCCAGAATATGCGGCACCAGCCGCGACAGCGCCTGTTGCGGCGTCAGCCTCAGCCGGTTCGGCCCCATCAGCGCCTCTTGAGCAGGCGCAATACGATCCAGATCGGCACCACCAGCGCGGCGCCCGCCAGCGTATAGCGCACCAGATTGGCCAGCACCCCGGTGCCGTCGCGCAACGTGTCTTCCACCATGCGCACCGCGCCCTGGAACACGTCCTGGGCATCGATCCCCAAGACCGCCATGATAAAGCCGACGATCAGCGACAGCACCACCAGCCGGATAACCAACCCGCCCGGCCGCTCCCCCAACAGACGCTCCAGCCCGCTCCGCTCCCGCGGCCGGCTCTCGGATTGTTCGCTCATCGATGAACCCTCACATGCTCTGTTGAGTTAGTCGGCGATCATATAGGCTCTTTTATGATTTGCAGAAGGGCTGTCCCGTGACTTTAGGCGGCATCGTCGCCCCCCGAGGGAAAACACTAGCGCTACGCCTTGGCTGGCCACGATCCCATCCCCTCCCCCTTGAGGGGAGGGCTAGGGTGGGGGTGTCGCGGCCTCCACAAACTCCATGTAGGTGGATGG
>DATMSY010000184.1:0-9469 GCA_035565135.1 Devosia sp. | reverse complement strand
TGCGGGGCCCTTCATATTCAACGCCCTCAAGATCAACTCGACTCTGGCCTTGATCGGCGCAATCGTAGCGGAATTCTTCGGGACGCCCATTGTGGGAATGGGTTTCCGGATCTCAACCGAAGTCGGCAGAATGAATGTCGACATGGTGTGGGCCGAAATCGCGGTGGCGGCTGTCGCGGGATCGGTCTTCTACGGGGTGATTAGCCTGATGGAACGGGGCGTCACCTTCTGGCATCCGTCCGTGCGCGGTGCATAGGCGGGGCAAAACTCAGGGGAAAGTCGAAGATGAAGAAACTTCTTATCGGCACGATGGCAGGCGCACTGGCGCTGGCCGCAGCAGCAGGCGGGGCCCAGGCGCAGGAGAACGTCACCCTGCAACTCAAATGGGTCACCCAGGGGCAGTTTGCCGGCTATTACGTGGCCCAGGCCAAGGGCTTTTATGAGGAAGAGGGCCTCAATGTCGAAATCAAGCCGGGCGGGCCCGATATCGCGCCTGAACAGGTGATTGCCGGCGGTGGCGCCGATGTCATCACCACCTGGATGGCGGCGGGCCTGGCCGCCCGCGAACGCGGCGTGGCTTTGGTCAATATCGCCCAGCCGTTCAAGCAATCGGGCCTGTTGCTGACCTGCCGCAAGGATGCGGGGGTGGAAACCACTGCCGACTTCCCGGGCAAGACGCTGGGCGTGTGGTTCTTCGGCAATGAATATCCCTTCTATGCCTGGATGGCTAAACTCGGCCTTTCCACCGAAGGCGGCGCCGATGGTGTCGAAGTGCTCAAGCAGGCCTTCAATGTCGATCCGCTGATTCAGAAGCAGGCGGCCTGCATCTCGACCATGACCTATAATGAATATGGCCAGGTGCTGAAGGCTGGGCTGACGCCGGAAGAGCTGACCGTCTTCAACTATCGCGATGAAGGCGTGGGCATGCTCGAGGATGGGCTCTATGTGCTTGAGGACAAGCTCGCTGACCCGGCCTTTGTCGAGAAGATGACCAAGTTCGTCCGCGCCTCGATGAAGGGTTGGGAATATGCTCGCGCCAATCCGGAAGAGGCGGCGCAGATTGTGGTGGATAATGACTCGACCGGGGCCATGACGCTGGAGGATCAGATCTATCAGGTCAGTGAGATCAATAAGCTCACCGAAGGTTCGACCGGGGTGCTGGATGAGGCCGATTACCAGCAGACCGTCGATACCCTGCTTTCGGCGGTGTCGCCGGACAATCCGGCCATCACCAAGGCGCCCGAGGGGGCGTTCAGCCATGTGGTGACGGACGGGCTTTAAGAGGCGAGGCGGGGAGCGATCCCCGCCTTTTTTCTCTTTTAAATCAATTGAATACCCGGCGGCATTTGAACTGGCCGAACTCGACCCAGCCCGTTGCCAGCACCTCGCCCCGAAAGCTGACCCAGCATTCATCGAGCGTTGCCGGAGCGCCAGCGCCGGTCAGCAGGACCGGGTTGCCGTGCCGCACTGCGGTGGCCTGTTGGGCATCGAGGCGGATTTCCGGCAGGCCGGCGAGACCGGCAGATACAGCCAGCAACAGGGCGTCGCGTGCGTCACCTTCCACCGCTTCGAGCTGCTCAAATGTTAACACACTGTTAGCATTGAACGGCCCAACGGCTGCACGATGGAGCATTGAGACGTGACCGCGCGTATCGAGCGCTTCGGCGATGTCGCGCGCCAGCGAACGCACATAGGTGCCCTTGCCGCAGGTGACTTCCAGAACCGACTTTTCGGTGTCGTGGGAGAGCAGCGCGATGTGATCGATGTCGATCTCGCGGGGGGCCAGTTCGACCGCCTCGCCGGCGCGGGCGAGATCATAGGCGCGCTCGCCATCGATCTTGAGGGCGGAGTAGATGGGAGGCCGCTGCAGGATGGTGCCGGTAAAGCGCGGCAGCACGGCAAGCAGGGCGGCCTGGTCGGGCCGGACATCGGAGGTGGCGACGACGCTGCCCTCGGCATCGTCGGTGGTGGTGGCGCTGCCCCATTGGATGGCGAAGCGATAGATCTTGGTGCCGTCCTGCACCTGGGGCACGGCCTTGGTGGCCTCGCCAAGGGCGATGGGCAGGCTGCCGGTGGCCAGGGGATCGAGCGTGCCGGCGTGACCGGCCTTGGCCGCGCCGAACAGCCAGCGCACCTTGCCCACGGCCTGGGTCGAGGTCATGTCATAGGGCTTGTCGAGGACGACCCAGCCGGAAATATTGCGCTTGATGCGCTTGGGGGCGCTCAATGGTCGGTCTCGTCCTCGTCGCCATCGAGATCGCGCTGCACCCGTTCGGAGCGGAGCAGGGAATCGATGCGGCTGGCTTCCTCGAAAGTGTCATCGACGAAAAAGCGCAGCTCGGGGGCGAATTTCATGTTGATCTGCGGCGCCACGCGGCCACGGATGAATTTGCGATGCCGGTTGAGCGCCGCGACGATTTCCTCGGCATGCTGGCCGCCCAGGGGCATGACATAGGCATTGGCGATCTTGAGATCGGGGGTCATGCGCACTTCGGGCACGGTGATGACAGCGCCGCGCAGGGCGTCGTCTTCGACATCGCCGCGGGCGAATATGGCCGCCAGGGCATGGCGGACCAGTTCGCCGACGCGCAGCATGCGCTGGCTGGGGCCGATTGGCTTGTTGTCTTTGCTCATGGCGGGGAATTAGGCCCTCGCCGCGCCCCCGTCAATCCGCCAGTGTAAGACTGACTTCGGCCTGGAGCTGGCGCGAGCGCTCTTCGACGACCTTGGTGGCCACCGGCCAGCTGGCGGGCTGGGAAGGATCGAAGGCGGGGCCGCGCCAGGCCTGGTAGAAGACGGCGACGCCCTTGGCGCTCTTGCGGAAGCTCATGACCGCCACTTCGCCCTGGCCGGCAAAGCCTTCGATTCCATCGAAAAACGCGCCACAGGCAAAGCCGAGCGGGGCCAGCTCGTCGCCGCTATCCTGGCCGAACTGGAAGAAGGCCATGGTATTGGGCTGGCAGGTCTGGCCATAGCCGGCCATGACGGAACGGCGGAAGCCCACCAGCGTACCGCTGGTCTGCTCCTGCAGATGTGCGCCGAAAGCGGTTTTCCAATCGGTCTGGGTCTGGCCCTTGGGGCGGACATCGAGCCTGACCTGGCCGTTTTCGACGGTGTAGCTGAATTCGACCAGCGGGCGGACATCGCCCGAACTCACTTCGCCGGCATTGATCCAATCGGGCAATGGCATGGCGAGGCGCTGGCCGGGCACGTCGAGCAGCAATTTGCTGTCGGCGGCGCTCAGCACGGGTTCGGGGGCCGCCTCCTGCGCCATGGCCGGAAACGCCAGCAGCAAGGCACCGGCGAGACCGGCGGCCAGCATGAACGGTTTGCCAATAGACAAGAGGGCACTCCTCACCCGAATTCCGCAACACACGATCGCTGCGCCTGCCCCCGCCGGCGCTGCTTTCGCCCAAGGATTAGGGGGCAAGGCCGGTGCCCCGCAAGAGGCAAAGCGGGAGGGCGCGCGGAAGGGCGGGCTTGTGCTGTTCGGATGCAACACTTGTGGCCGAAATCAGGCGCGCTGGCTGCGGCCGGCATCGCGCGGGCCCTCGGGCAGCAGGCGATGGGGCGGCTGGTGACCATCCATGAAGGTGCGGATATTGACGATGACGGTCTCGCCCATTTCGATGCGCGCCTCGAGCGTGGCCGAAGCCATATGGGCCGTGAGCACGACCTTGTTATCCTCGGCCAGGGCCAGCAGGCGCGGATCGATGCCGTGGCGGTTCTCGAAGACATCGAGCGCCGCCCCGCTCAAATGCCCGTTTTCGATCTGGGTGACGAGCGCGGCCTCGTCGATCAGTTCGGGTCGCGAGACATTGACCACAAAACTGCCCGGCTTCATGGCCATCAGCCGTTCGGCGGAAAGAATGTGGAAGGTCTCGCGGGTATGGGGGGTGTGCAGCGAAACAATGTCGACGGCGCCCAGCATGGCATCGAGATCGTCCCAATAGGTGGCTTCGAGCGGGGTTTCGACGGCAGGCGGGCGGCGATTGCGGGAAAAATAATGGATCTGCAGGCCAAAGGCCTTGGCGCGCTGCGCCACCGCCGTGCCGATGCGGCCCATGCCGACAATGCCCAGCGCCTTGCCGCGCAGGCGGTGGCCCAGCATGGAGGTGGGTGACCAGCCGGCCCAGACCCCGTCGCGCACCAGCATCTGGGTGCCTTCGACCAGCCGGCGCGGCAAGGCGAGCATCAGCACCATGGCCATGTCGGCTGTGTCTTCGGTGAGCACGCTGGGCGTATTGGTAACGGTGAGGCCTGCCGCCAGGGCCGCCTCGACATCGATATTGTCGACGCCATTGCCGAACTGGGCGATGAGGCGCACCGATTTGGGCAGGCGCGCCACCAGATCGGCATCGATGCGGTCGGTGATGGAGCTGACCAGCACGTCCTTACCGGCGAGGCCCTCGATAATGTCATCGGCGGTGAGGGTGACGTCGCCCTCGTTGATATCGGTTTCGAAAAGGGTCGCCATTCGCGCCTCGATCGATTCGGGCAGGCGCCTTGTGACGAGAATCTTGGGTTTGGAGCTGGTCATCAAGTTCCGGAAGCGAGGCTGGGCAGGCTTGTGGAAAACGCCACCTTCAGCGACCATTAAGGATCGTGGCGTAGTGATAGGGCAAATCCAGACCTTCTGCAAAGTCATGTTTGACGAGACCTCCGGCGCGCTGCGCGTCCGCCATATTCAGCCCCGCAAAAGCCTCGTCCTCCGCATTCTGATGGTTTGCCTGGCGCTGCTGGCGATGGCTTGCGCCACCCCCACTTGGGCGCAGGCGGACAATCCCAGCGGACTGCCCCTGCCGCGCTTTGCCAGCACCCGCTCGACCCCGATCAACGTGCGCGTCGGGCCAGGCACCAAATATGACGTGGCCTGGACCTATCTCAAGGCAGGCGTGCCGGTCGAAATCATCCAGGAATTCGACACCTGGCGGAAAATCCGCGACGTGGATGGCGACGAGGGCTGGGTACACCAGAACCTGCTGTCGGGCACGCGGGCGGGCTATGTGACCCCGGTGCTGGCCAATGGCGAAATCAACCTCTTGGGTAGCAAATCGGACGATGCCGGCGTGCGCGCGCGGCTGGGGCCGGGACTGCGCGTGCTGATCAAGGAATGCGACGGGGACTGGTGCGAAGTCAGCGCCTCGCAGGGCGACGAGCACCGCGCCTATTCAGGCTATCTGCGCCAGGAGGAAATCTGGGGCGTTTATCCGGATGAGGCGTTTGATTAGGGGGTGTGACGTCCCCTCTCGCGCATTATCCTTAGCCCTTCTTCCATGCCAAGTTCTGCCGTCATTGCCCGGCTTGTCCGGGCAATCCATTGCTGCCGCGTGTGCTGAGAGATGGATCACCCGGACGAGCCGGGTGATGACGATGGAATGGAGAGGCCAGCGCAAGCGGTGACGTCCCTCAAATGGCGGTCTCGGCCCTCTAGCTCCTTCGGCTTTGCCCCAACTCACTCCAGCTCGGCCAATGCATTAGCCGTCTGGCGGGCGATGCGGGTCTCCTCGCCCTGTTTGGGGCAGGAGGCGCAATAGGCCTTTGGGTCGATCAGGTAATCGAGGCAGCAGCCTTTGCGGGTCACGATGACGACTTCCCTGCGCTCATCAATGCCGATGCGGTCGAGCCGGCCCTGGCCGCCGAGGCCCAGGGCGGCCAGCCAGTGCTGGCCATGGCTTTGTGCGTCTGCGGCGCTGATGCCCTGCCATTGGGGCAGGCGGGCGATGATGGAGAGCATGCGATCGGCGAGGAGCCGTTTGGCCGGCAGGGGTTTTAGCCGCACCAGGACATTGATTTCGTCGAGCAGGGTGGCGGCGAAGGGGCGCAGGGCGGCGGCGGCCAGGGCGATCAGCTGTTCGGTGCTGCCCGATTGGTGCAGGCCGGCGGGCAGGCGATAGCCATCGGCATAGATACCGTGGACGCGCTGAGAGAGCTGGCCCAAATCGGGCATGGCGCCATGGATATGGGCGGCGATGACGGCGAGATAGGCGGGCTGCCAGAGGAAATTGGTCCAGAGGCGGACGGCCCAGAAGGCCGGGCCCGCCGCGGGATAGGTTTCGGCGAGGCGGGCGTGGAGCTGGGCCAGGACGACCGCATTGTCCTCGCCCGGCCGGTACCAGCCGGGGCGGTGATCGCCCGGCGCGCCCTTCATGAAGCCGGTGGTGCGGGCCGCGGTGGCGATGAGTTTCGCTGTCTGCGCCGAGGCGTCGTCGGCGGCGAAAAGATAATTGCGGGTCTTCACCGGACGAGCCAGCGGGCGATCAGGCGGCCCGCGCCGCGGCGATGGTGGCGCGCACCGCATCCTCGTCGGTCACGGTGATTTCATATTCGCGCTCAATGGCGGTGCCGCCCATGCCGACATGGGGATTGCGGAAATCCATGGTGCTTTTGAGCGTCTTGAGGGCGGCGAAATGCATTTCGTCGACGCCGGTGGCGCGGCGCACCCGGGCGATATTGTCCCGATCGAGCGCACCGCAGGCCATGACGACAATGCGGCCATCGGCAATGGCAGTGGTGTCCTTGAGGATATCGGCGCCTTCAAGGGCGGTATCGCGCTGGCCGCTGGTCAGGACGCGATCGACCCCGGCTCGCACCAGGGCCTCGATGGCCTCGCGATAATCGCGCGTCATGTCGAAGGCGCGGTGGCAGGTGACCTTGAGGGGGCGGGCGGCATCGACTAGCGCCTTGGTGCGGGCTTCATCGATCTGGCCATCGGCGGTGAGGCAGCCGATGACGACGCCGGCCACGCCCAGCTCGCGCATGGCCTTGACGTCTTCGAGCATGCTGGCGAATTCGAGCTCGGAATAGAGGAAATCGCCGCCGCGCGGGCGGATGATGACATGGAAGGGAATGGTGGCGACGCGCAGGGCTTCGCGCACCACGCCAAGGCTGGGCGTGAGCCCGCCTTCGAGGAGGCTCGCGCAAAGTTCCACCCGGTCGGCGCCGGCATTCTGGGCGGCGACCAGCCCGTCAATGCCTTCGACGCAGATTTCGATCTTGAACGGATGGCGCGGCATGACTGGTCTCCTATTGGTACGCCTTGGATAGCCGTCCCAACCCCGGCCAGCAAGGGTCAAACTACCATTCCAGATTTGCCTATAATTTAGGCATACGTAATAGTTGCGCGGTAAAAATTGACGATCCGTCAATGAATTGGGCGCAGGCTTGGGCCATGATCTAGGCTGGCTGGGAGGCTTATTATGCGATCCCATCGTGCTTCATGGGTTCGTGACGACCGGGCGACTTCGGCCATAGAATTTGCCCTGCTAACGCCGGTTTTTCTGCTGCTGCTGACCGGCATGCTCGCCTACGGCATTTATTTCGGGGCCGCCAATTCGCTGCAGCAACTGACGGCCGACGCTGCGCGCGTGGCAATAGCCGGGCTCAACGAGGCCGAGCGCAACCGGCTGGTGGAAGCCTATCTCGACAATAATGCCGACCAATATCTGCTGCTCGACAGCACACATCTGACCTATACGATCCGCGACGATACGAGCGATCCGAACCAGTATCTGGTGACCCTGCGATACGATGCTTCGGAATTGCCGATCTGGAACCTCTATGTCCCCCTGCCGCTGCCGAGCTCGCAGATCGCCTATAGTTCGACTATTCGCCGGGGTGGCATATGAATCTATGGCGGCGATTTATTGCCAGCCAGCGCGGCAATATGGTGGTGATGTTCGCGGCCGGCTTTGCCGTATCGGCGGTGGTGGCGGCCTTCGCCGTGGATGCCGGCGGGCTCTATTACGAACGCCGGGCGGTGCAGAACGGGGTGGACCTGGCGGCGCTGGAGGCGGCAAGCAGCGCCGCCACGGCGCAGAGCACCGCCCATAAATCCCTGCAAAATGCGGGGTTGATGACTGCCGCCTCCCTGGCAGGGCTGACGGTGGTGACTGGCCGATACGACCCCAATCCGGCCGTCGCCGCCGCCAACCGCTTCGTGGCCAATGCCAGCCCGATCAATGCGGTGCAGGTATCGTTCAGCAAGCCCGGCACGCTCTATTTCGCCAATGGCTGGGCCGAGCCGCCCACGATTAGCGCCACGGCCATCGCCACGGTGACGCCGCAGGTGGCGTTTTCGGTGGGGTCGAGGTTGGCCAAGGTCGAGGGCGGGGCGATCAATGGCCTGCTCAACGGGTTGCTTGGCACCAATATCAGCCTGACGGCGCTGGACTATAATGGCCTGGTCGGCGCGCAGGTCGATCTCTTTGCCTTTCTCGACAAGCTGGCCATTCGGCTCGGCGTGAGCGTGGGGACTTACAACGACTTGCTGGCCATGCGTGCCGATCATGGGCAATTGGCCATGGCACTGGCCGATCTGCTGACGGGCACGCAGCGCACCGCCATGCTGAAGCTCGCCAATGCCGCTGGGCACAATGGCACGCTGCCTATCGGCAAGCTGTTGCAATTGGGCGGATTGGGCGATTTCGACATCGGCACCGGCGCGGCCAATGGGCTCTTCACCAAGATTTCTGCACTGGACCTGCTGTCGGCCAGTGCATCGCTCAGCGATGGCAAGCATCAGGTCAATGTCGGCATCAACCTGAATGTGCCTGGCCTTCTGGGTCTGACAACGACTGTCGCAGTGGGCGAGCCGCCGCAGGGCGGCAGCTGGTACGCTATCGGTCCGCTCCAGACCGTGGTGCGCACCGCCCAGGTCCGCGCGAGAATTGTCGCCAAGCTCAAACTGGACCTGCTGGGGCTGTTGCCCATCGTCGATGTCAATCTGCCGCTCTATCTGGAGGCCGCCCATTCGGAGGCCATTGCCAGTGCGGCGACCTGTCCCACCAGCGCCAGTCCGCACGGTAGTGCAACGATCCTGGCCCGACCTGGCGCGTTGCGGCTTATTCTGGGCGAGGTCAACGAGAATACATTCGGCGCCTTCAACAGCGTACCCAATATTGGGGTCGCGACGCTGATCAGGCTCAACATTATTCTGGCCAATATTACTGTGACTGCCGCCGCCCGCGCCGAAATTGCGCAGGGGACGCCGGTCGCGTTGAATTTTTCGTCCACTGACATTGCGGCGGGCACCATCAAATCCGCCAAGACCAGCACCATCGTCAGCTCATTGATGGGTTCGCTGCTGGGGTCGCTCAAGCTCACGGTGATAGGCATCGGACTTGACCTTATCACCGGCCTGTTGTCGGCGCTGCTGACGCCGCTGGGCCCCGTGCTCGATCCGGTCATTGCCGGCCTGCTCAATGCCGTGGGCGTGTCGATCGGCGAAGCAGACGTAAAGGTCTATGGCGTGCGCTGCACGCATCCGGTGCTGGTCGGCTGAGACCCACCCAAAATCCCGGCTTCCAATCCCGCTTGACAGTCATGCTTAGTGTGCTACAAAACTAACACACTACACAGGCACAACACATGGATGATTTTCACACCAGCCAGCCGATCTTCGTGCAGATCCGGCAGCGGCTTATCGAGATGATCCTGCGCGGCGCGGCGGCGGAAGGGGATGCCCTGC
>DATMSY010000183.1:0-7919 GCA_035565135.1 Devosia sp. | reverse complement strand
ACATATGTCCGGGTTTCACCTCGCCCCTCAGGGGAGAGGTCGGCGCGTCAGCGCCGGGTGAGGGGTGCGATGCTGCAGCATGGCGTGATGCACCAGCATGGCACCCCTCACCCCAGCTCTGCCAGGTCGCTGCGCTCCCGGCGCCGCTACCCTCTCCCCTGAGGGGCGAGGGGATGATGGAGCCGATGCGTCGCAATATATCTGAAGCCGGTGGTTGGGAGGGATAGTGCCCTGAACTAACAATTACCCACCGTGTCATCCCCCGCGAAAGCGGGGACCTCTGTTTACAGACCAGGTAAGGGAAACGGAGGTTCCCGCTTTCGCGGGAATGACATTGTGGGGCGGGAGAGCCTGCTCTCAACACAAACCGCCCACAAAAAGGCCCGGGATCACTCCCGGGCCTCTTTAGTTTCGGTCGAGGTGGATGCCTCGTCAGCCCAGATGCGCCAGCACCGCCAACAGCAACAGCGCCACGATATTGGTGATCTTGATCATCGGGTTGACCGCAGGACCAGCCGTGTCCTTGTAGGGGTCGCCGACGGTGTCGCCGGTGACGGAGGCCTTGTGGGCGTCGCCGCCCTTGTGGTGGACGACGCCGTGGCTGTCGGTAAAGCCGTCTTCAAAGCTCTTCTTGGCATTGTCCCAGGCGCCGCCGCCGGCGGTCATGGAGATGGCGACGAAGAGCCCGGTGACGATGACGCCCATCAGCATGGCGCCCAGGGCCGAGAAGCCCGCCGCCGCGCCCGCGATCCAGTAGATCACGAAGAAAACGACGATTGGGCTGAGCACCGGCAGCAGCGAGGGCACGATCATTTCCTTGATCGCGGCCTTGGTCAGCATATCGACGGCGCGGCCATAATCGGGCTTTTCGGTGCCGGCCATGATGCCCGGCTTTTCCTTGAACTGGCGGCGCACTTCGACCACCACCGATTGGGCGGCGCGGCCCACCGCAGTCATGCTCATGCCACCGAAGAGGAAGGGCAGGAGGCCACCGAAGAGCAGGCCCACCACGACATAGGGATCGGCCAGCGAGAAGCTGAGCGTGCCCATGCCCTGGAAGATGGCCGGGGCATCGGGGAGACCGGCGAAATAGATCAGATCCTGCGTATAGGCGGCGAACAGCACGAGAGCCCCGAGGCCGGCCGAGCCGATGGCATAGCCCTTGGTGACGGCCTTGGTGGTATTGCCGACGGCGTCGAGCGCGTCGGTATTGTGGCGCACGGTCTTGTCGAGGCCGGCCATTTCCGCGATGCCGCCAGCGTTATCGGTGACCGGGCCGAAGGCGTCGAGCGCCACGATGATGCCGGCCAGAGCCAGCATGGTCGCCACGGCAAAGGCAATGCCGAAGAGGCCCGCCAGGTTATAGGTGACGATAATGCCGGCAATGATGACGATTGCCGGCAGGGCCGTGGACTCAAGCGATACGGCCAGGCCCTGGATGACATTGGTGCCATGGCCGGTGACCGAGGCTTCGGCAATGGAATTGACCGGGCGGCGATTGGTGCCGGTGTAATATTCGGTGATGACGATGATGAGCCCGGTAATGACCAGGCCCGCCGCGCCGCACCAGAACAGGGTCATGGGCGTGAAGGTCTTGTCAGAGGCTTCGATGGCGACATTGAGATCGCCAAAGACCAGCCAGAGCACCGGCAGCAGCGCGATCAGCGACAGCACGCCGGTGGCGATGACGCCTTTGTAGAGCGCGCCCATGATATTGTTGGAAGCGCCCAGCTTGACGAAATAGGTGCCGATGATCGAGGTGACGACGCAGGCGCCGCCAATGGCCAGCGGCAGCACCATGCCGGCCAGTTTCCACTGTTCGGGCAGGATGATGGCGGCCAGCACCATGGTGGCGACAATGGTGACCACATAGGTTTCAAACAGGTCCGCTGCCATGCCGGCGCAGTCCCCGACATTGTCGCCCACATTGTCGGCGATGGTTGCGGGGTTGCGCGGATCGTCTTCCGGGATGCCGGCTTCGACCTTGCCCACCATGTCGCCGCCCACATCGGCGCCCTTGGTGAAAATGCCGCCGCCCAGGCGGGCGAAGATCGAAATCAGCGAGGCACCGAAGCTGAGGGCCACCAGCGCATCGATGACGGTCCGGCTGGTGGGCGCATGGCCCATGCCGGTGAGGATGATGAAATAAAGGGTGATACCGAGGAGGCCCAATCCCGCCACCAGCATGCCGGTGACCGCGCCCGATTTAAAGGCCAGGTCCAGCCCCTTGGCGAGCGAAGTGGTGGCCGCCTGGGCGACGCGCACATTGGCCCGCACCGAGACATTCATGCCGATAAAGCCGGCGGCGCCCGACAGCACGGCACCGATCAGGAAGCCGATGGCGGCGTAAATGCCGAGCAGGAAATAGGCGGCAATCAGGATGACGACGCCGACAATGCCGATCGTGGTATATTGCCGCTTGAGATAGGCCGAGGCCCCCTCGCGCACGGCGGCCGAGATTTCCTGCATGCGGGCCGAGCCGGCATCGGCCGCCAGCAGGCCCCGCGTGGTGATCACGCCATAAACAATGCTGAGCCCGCCGCAGACGACGATCAGCCACAAAGCCAAAGTCATTCCTTAAGTCCCTCTTGTTCCTCCAGGGACGCAGCATGGACCGGGCCGATCCTCCAATCGGCGGCGAGCCATCCTCCTCTGTGCCCCTTCCGGGGGTAATGATGTGATGGATTGGCCCGTTAAGCAATGGATATTGCGGTGATTTGTCGCGGGGGGCGCCCATCGGCGACGAGCCGAAGCATCGTGGCTCCCGTCACCCCTCCCTTCCCTCCCCATCAAGGGGAGGGTGAGCCCGGTGGGTGAATGGGATATTGCCAACCGGAGCTGATGGTTTGACGAGATAGCGCCAAAAACTCGATGTCACCCTCCCCCTTGTGGGGAGGGAAGGGAGGGGGTGATCTACGATTGGCCCAATGCCTCGACCAGCCCTGCCAGAACTGCTCCATCCCCCACGATCGCCAGCGTCTTGAGCCGTGCCGTCTCGCCGCTCACCACGCTCACCGCCGATTTGGGCACGCCCAGCGCCTTGGCGATCAGGCCTACCACGGCCGCATTGGCCTTGCCCTTGTCCGGCACGGCTTTCACCCGGACCCGCAGCACGGCGCTGCCATCGTCGCGCTGTTCCACGCCCTCGATGGCGTCGCGGCCGGCATTGGGGGTGACGCGAACGAAAAGGCTCAGCCCCGCGGGGCTGAGCCGATAGCAGGCCGGGCGATCCAAGGGATCAGAACACGTTGGGATAGATGTAATAGATGATGATGCGTTCGATGAAGAACAGGATCAGGAACAGGATGATCGGGGAAATATCGAGCCCCGAGAAATTCGGCATCACCCGGCGGATCGGCCGCAGCACCGGCTCGGTCAGCTGGTTGAGAATGCGCCAGACCGCGGCGACGAACTGATTGCGGGTATTGATCACGTTGAACGAGATCAGCCAGCTCATGATGATCATGGCCAGGACAACCCACCAGTAAAGCTGGAGGATGAGAAGGATGATATCGAGCACGGCGCGCATGGGCGTCTCCGGTTGAGCGTTCGGCAAAATATCTAATGGCTATGCGGCCTTGCCACAAGAGCGCTTGTTCCCGGGGCTCAAACACATGAGAGCCCCGCACCGGTCGCACGGTACGGGGCCCACATGACTGACATCCGGTACGCATTACATGGGAACCTCCGGACATCCCTATAATAGCAACAAGCGTGCCAGATGGCGGAGGCTCACAAACCGGGCGTCAGAGATTAAGCTATTGTGAAGATTGGCATTTTGCGAGCGGCGCTGCCTCGCAGAATGCGAGACGCGTTGCGTTTTGCAAAAAGCCTATTCCGCCGGTGTGCGCGGCTTGCTCGGTTTCCACATGACCAGCCGCACCAGGTAGATCAGCACCACCAGCGCCAGCACCACATAGCTGAGGGGATCAAGGATCACCTCGACCAGTTCGTAATGCTCATGGAGGAGATAGCCGGCCGTGGTGAGGATGATGTTCCAGATCAGGGCGCCACTGGTCGAGGCCAATAGGAATATGGGCAGCGGCATGCGCGCCAGGCCGGCGGGAATGGAGATCAGCGTGCGGATCAGCGGCATCAGCCGGCCGAACAGCACGATGATGGGGCCGAAGCGGTGGAACCAGTTGACGGCCACGTCGATCTCTTCGGCATTGAGCGTCATGACACGGCCGAAGCGGTCGGCCAGGCGCCGCACGCGCTCGAGCCCGAACAGCCGCCCGGCATAATACCAGGGCAGCATGCCCACCACCGCGCCGACAGTCGCCGCTATCAGCACGCCGAAAAAATTGAGATCGCCATTGGCGGCGGCAAAGCCGGCAAAGGGGATGATCAATTCGGACGGGATGGGTGGAAAGATCGACTCGGCCAGCATCACCGCGAAAATGCCGGCATAGCCCCACTGGGAAATGGTTTGGATAATCCAGTCTGTCATGGGGCTACTCCTAATCAACTCGGTGGCAAGATGGCGGCAAAACCCCAAGAAAAAGTAAGGGCCCCGACGTTTCCGTGGGGCCCTTTGGATTTATGCCGACTTGGCGGCGCGGCTCATGCGCTTGCGGTCATTGGGATCGAGCCAGATCTTGCGCAACCGGATCGATTTGGGCGTCACCTCGACATATTCGTCTTCGGCGATATAGCCCAGCGACTGTTCCAGCGTGAGCTTCTTGGGCGTGGTCAGGCGCACCGCTTCGTCCTTGGAGGTGGTGCGGATATTGGTGAGCTGCTTGCCCTTGAGCGCATTGACCTCGAGGTCATTGTCGCGGGAATGCTCGCCGATGATCATGCCTTCATAGATATCGACGCCGGCATCGATCATGATCGGGCCGCGGTCTTCCAGGTTCCACAGCGCAAAGGCCACCGACTGGCCCGTGCCATTGGAGATCAGGACGCCCGTGCGGCGGCCCGGCAGGTCGCCCTTATAAGGCACGAAGGAGTGGAACAGGCGGTTGAAGATCGCCGTGCCGCGGGTGTCGCTCAGCAGTTCCGGCTGGTAGCCGATCAGCGCGCGGGTGGGGACCAGCAGCTTGATGCGGGTGCGGCCGACGCCCGAAGGGCGCATATCGGTCAATTCGCCCTTGCGCTCGGTCAGCTTCTGCACCACCGAACCGGTAAATTCGTCATCGACGTCGATGATGACTTCCTCGATCGGCTCGTGGCGGACGCCATCGATATCCTGCATCAGCACCTTGGGGCGGCCGATGGTCAGCTCGAACCCTTCGCGGCGCATGTTTTCGATCAGAACGGCCAGCTGCAATTCGCCGCGGCCGGCCACGTCGTAGGAATCATTGTCGTCGCCGGGGGTGACGCGGATGGCCACATTGCCCTCGGCCTCGCGGAACAGGCGCTCGCGGATGACGCGCGACTGCACCTTGTCGCCTTCGCGACCGGCCAGGGGGCCGTCATTGATGCGGAAGGTCACCGACAGGGTCGGCGGATCGATCGGCTTGGCGGTGATGGGGGTCGAGATCGAGGTGGCGCAGATCGTATCGGCCACGGTCGAGGTGACAAGACCGGCTATGGCGACGATATCGCCGGCTTCCCCGACATCGACCGGGGTGCGCTCGAGGCCACGGAAAGCCAGGACCTTGGAGACGCGGCCCTTTTCGACTTCCTTGCCTTCACGATTGAGCGTGTGGATCGGGTCGTTCGCCTTGACGCTGCCCGAGGCGATACGGCCGGTCAGGATTCGGCCCAGGAACGGATTGCGCTCGATGGTGGTAACCAGCATGCGGAAGGCGCCTTCTTCGACCTGCGGCTCGGGCACATGCTCGACGACCTTGTCGAGCAGCGGCCCCAGGCTTTCCTTGGGACCGGCGGGGTCAAAGGCCATCCAGCCCTGCTTGGCCGAACCATAAAGCACGGGGAAATCGAGCTGTTCGGGCGAGGCGTCGAGGGCGATGAAGAGATCGAAGATTTCTTCGAGGACTTCGAGGTGCCGCTCGTCGGCCTTGTCGATCTTGTTGATGGCCACGATGGGACGCAGGCCCTGGGCCAGCGCCTTGCCGAGCACGAATTTGGTCTGCGGCATCGGGCCTTCGGCCGCGTCGACCAGGATCACCACGCCATCGACCATGGACAAGATGCGCTCGACTTCGCCGCCGAAATCGGCGTGGCCGGGCGTGTCCACGATATTGATGCGAGTATCCTTCCACAGCAGGCTCGTGACCTTGGCCAGGATGGTGATGCCGCGTTCGCGTTCGATGTCGTTGGAGTCCATGGCGCGTTCTTCGACGCGCTCGTTCTCGCGGAACGAACCGGACTGCTTGAGCAGCACGTCGATCAGCGTGGTCTTGCCATGGTCAACGTGGGCGATGATGGCGATATTGCGCAAGCTCATAGGGATCAGCCTCATTGGCATGATCCCAAAAATTGGCCCCGCAAATGGTTCGGGGCGCGCCTTGGCTGAAATCATGCGGAAACATGAACGCCAGCCGCATTTTGGGCAGGCTGGCGCATTTGTCGCGGCTATTACAGCACTTGGGCCCGCCCGACAAGCGCCCGACACGCAAAGGTGGGTTGCAGGGGCGGGGCGGGCTTCGTCTCCCGGGCTCTTGAAGGGCTTCGAACCCGCATCACCCACGGTGTCATTCCGGCGGAGGCCGGAATCCATGCTGTGCCCTCTCCCCACACTGGATGGTGCTGATGGCCTTCAGCATGGATCCCGGCCTCCGCCGGGATGACACCGTGTTTTTAAGTGCGCCCTTGCCCCCTCCCTTGAGGGCGCAGAACCCTACCTCAACGACCGCGGCAATTCTCCCGCCTGCCACAGGCCCAGGCCAAAGCCATCGGGATCCAGAAAGTCGGCGCTCCAGCCGCCCGGCGCCTCCGAGACCGGGGTGACGATGGTAATGCCCTGGGCGGCCAGGTCGGCCACGATATCGTCAATGCCGCCTTCGGTGACGTCAAAGACCAGGGCCGGGGTATCGCCGCGCTTGCCCTCCATCTGGAAGAAGACCATATCGGGCCCGCCTTCGAGCCTGCCCTGCAGCCAGAAGGGTTCGGCGCCCTCCATGCGCTGCAGGCCCAGTTGCAGCGTCTCATTGTAGAAGCGCTCACTGCGCTCGATGTCGGAAACGTAGAATACGATACTGGCCGATTTGGGTTTGAATGCCATGGCGTCCTCCTGTGGTTTGATACAGCATGGTTGCCGCCGTCACGGCTTTTGTGAGCGCCGCACGATAAAAAGATGCCCGTCGGGATCGTGGCTGGCGAAAATCCCGCCCTGCCGCAACAGGCCCGGCAAAAGCGCATCGCGAATGCGGCCATAGGCGAGATCGAGATTAAGCCCCGGCATGCCCTCGGGCATGGCAATGCCTGCCCCCGTGAGCTGGCGCTTGAGCGCGGCAATGCGCTGGCGCAGGGCCGTGTCGGAGAGATCGAGCAGATAGGCGATCTCGCGGCGGTTATGGCCGGAAAGGGTTAGCGCGGCCAAGGCCTTGAGTGATGGCGGCAGCCCGGCAAGGATTGCAGGGATATCGAGCGTTTCGGCTGGCGGCGCCGGCTCGGGTCGCATTGCATGCCAATGGGTCTCGCGCAGCCTTCTGCGGCTGGCGCCCCGTGCCGCGAGCCTCGCCCGATTGCGGATAATGCCGCCCAGCCAGCGCATATCCTGCGGCCCGGCTATCCCGCGCCCGGCCTTCACCGCCTCGAGCAGCGCATCCTGCACCAGATCATCGGCCTCATCGGCCCGCCGCGTCACGCGCCGGGCAATGGCCAGCAATTGGGCATAATGGCTCGGCCGCATGATTTTCTCCCTGTCGCGAAGGTGGCAAGGGAGGGGGTAAAAGGCAATTGCTTGGTGTTGTGGTGGACGTGTTGGTGCCAGTGCTACCCGCCCCTCCCACACCCACCGGCTCTCCCTCGGGCCTGACCCGAGGGCCATTCGCCGCTTGTGCCGGATT
>DATMSY010000182.1:0-4126 GCA_035565135.1 Devosia sp. | reverse complement strand
GAGGGAGATGCGGTGGGGGTGGGGAGATGGTGCTTCGTTGGTTGGGTCCCAACCCAACTTCTCGTAAGGGGCAGCGCCGTGGCTGTGGCGTTATCTTGTTCTATCCACAGCGTCATTCCGGCGGAGGCCGGAATCTATGCTGTGTTCCCTCCCCAAGCTGGATGTGGCGGTTGGCCTTCAGCATGGATCCCGGCCTGCGCCGGGATGACATCGTGGTTGTTGAGGCATTTTAGACCACTGATCCATCTCAACCACCGGATTTCCCTCGGGCCTGACCCGAGGGCCGCTCGTGCTTGTGCCGGGTTGAGAATGGCCCTCGGGTCGAGCCCGAGGGAGATGCGGTGGGGGCGGGGAGATGGTGTTCCCTCTCCAAGCTGGATGTGCCTCGCCTACCGGCTGCGCCCGAACAACCGCTCGATGTCCTTCTGCTTCAACTCCACATAAGTCGGTCGGCCATGGATGCACTGTCCGGAATGCGGCGTGGCTTCCATGTCGCGGAGGAGGGCGTTCATTTCGTCGACGCGGAGGCGCCGGCCGGAGCGGACGGAGCCGTGGCAGGCCATGCGGGCGATGATTTCGTCCATTCGGTCGGCCACGGCGGTGGAATTGTCCCATTCGGCCAGGCCATCGGCGATGTCGCGGACGAGGCCATCGATGTCGGAATTGCCGAGCAAAGCCGGGGTTTCGCGCACGGCTATGGCGCGGGGGCCGAAGCGGTCGAGATAGAGGCCGAAGCGTTCGAGGTCGGGCGCGGCGTCTTCGAGGCGGGCGCAATCTTCTTCGGGCAGCTCGATGACCAGGGGGATGAGCTGGGCCTGGCTGGGTACGGGGCCGGAGGCGAGTTGGGCTTTGAAGCGTTCATAGACCAGCCGCTCGTGCGCGGCATGCTGATCGACCAGCAGCAGGCCTTCGCTGTTCTGGGCGATGATGAAATTGTCGAACATCTGCGCGCGGGCGGTGCCGAGGGGAAATTCCATCAGGGCGGGGGCGGCTTCGGCCTCGACGCGCGCGCTGGGCTCGTTGAGGCCTTCAATGCCCTGCTGTTGAGCACCGTATTGCGGCGAGAAGGGATTGGCACTGCCATAGCTCACTGGCCGCTCATAGCTGGCAAAGGGCGCTGCCGGGCGGGTGAAATCCTGGCGTTGCATTATTCCGGCCGGGGTCGTGGTTTCGTATTGCGGGGCGGTGAAGGCGCCCAGAATGTCGTCGGCAACGCTGGTGGAGGCCTTGAAGCCGGCGGCGGTCAGCGCCTCGCCAATGGCGCGGATGACGGCGCCGCGCACGGCCCCGGCATCGCGGAAGCGCAATTCGGCCTTGGCGGGGTGGACATTGACGTCAACCTCGGCGGGGTCGATGGCGATATAGAGCGCGACGACCGGGAAGCGGTCGCGGAAGGTGTAGTCGGCATAGGCGGCGCGGATGGCGCCGACTAGCACCTTGTCGCGCACCGAGCGGCCATTGACGAAGTAGAACTGCGATAGCGAATTGGCGCGGGTATAGGTGGGCAGGCCCGCTAGCCCCGCTACCACCACGCCATGGCGCGAGGTGGCCAGCCGCACGGCGTTTTGCGCGAAATCATCGCCAATGACCTGGGCCAGCCGTGCTTCCAGCGCGCCGCTGCCGCTGACGGCGGGCCAATTGGCGGGGGAGCGGTCGCTGCCATTGAGCACGAAATGCACCGATGGATTGGCCATGGCGAGGCGCTTCATCACATCGGTAATGGCGCCGGCCTCGGCGCGATCGGTCTTGAGGAATTTCAGGCGCGCTGGGACATTGCCGAAGAGGTTCTTGACCTCGACCACCGTCCCCCGGTTCATCGCCTGTGGCACGGGGCCGGTGCGGACGCCGCTGCGCACCTCGATACGCAAGCCGCTTTCGGCATTGGCGGGGCGGGAGGAGACGGTCAGTTCGGCAACCGAGCCGATCGAGGCGAGAGCCTCGCCGCGGAAACCCAGCGTGCGGATATCGTCGAGATCGTCCTCGGAGAGCTTGGAGGTGGCGTGGCGCTCGACCGAGAGCAGCAGATCGGCCTGGTCCATGCCATGGCCGTCATCCTCGATGCGCATCAGCGTTTTGCCGCCGCCCGCTGTGGTGACCACGATGCGGCTGGCGCCGGCATCGATGGCGTTTTCGACCAGTTCCTTGATCACGCTGGCGGGCCGCTCGACGACTTCGCCGGCGGCAATGCGGTTGATCAGGTCTTCGGGAAGCTGGCGAATGGGCAAGGATCGATTCTCCTGAGGGGAGAATATAGGCGATGCGGGGCGGCTTTCCGACCCGGTTTCCCGGTTTTTACCGGCTCAGTCATCGACGAGGCACGGCGCGGCGAAGAGATCGCCATGCCAGGCCCCGGCCAGCGTGCGCGCGGCGACGATGATCCAGACCACGGCCAGGGCGGCAACCAGGGCCGTGCCGAACACCAGCAAGGGCGTAAAGGGCAGCATCTGGGCCAGTTTGAGCGTGGTGACGGCATAGACGCCGAGCGGGAAGGTGAAGGCCCACCAGCCCAGATTGAACGGCACATCGTCGCGGAAATAGCGCAGGGTGATCAGGCTCGCCATGCCCAGCCACCAGATTCCATAGCCCCAGAGCAATATGGCGATGAGAAAGCTCGCCCCGCCCACCGGGCCGGCATAGGCGGCCAGGCCATTGGCCGCGAGCACCACGGGCGCGTGTTGGGCCAGCAGCAGCATGCCCAGCGCGCCGGTGGCGATGGGGCCGAGCGCCAGCCAGCAGGAACTGGCCATGCTGGCATCGGGCAGATTGTGGACGATCATCCGCACCACCAGCACCACGAGCATGCCGAGCGCCAGGGGCATGGCGCAGGCCCAAAGGGCATAGCTGACCAGGGTGACGGTCAGTTGATCAGCAGGGAGCAGATGGGGCGCGAGCAGGGCGCCGGTTGCGGCGGCTACGCCGGAAGCGACCACGGGCAGTAGCCAGATCGCGGTCATCTGGTGCGGGGCATGGCTCTGGCGGGTGAACATCATGAAGGGCACGCCAAGGCCGCAGGCCAGCGACAGCGTGGCATCGAGCCACCAGAGGCCATGCGCGATGGGCACGATGGCAGTGCCAAAGGCGGGAATGCCGAACAGCACGGCGCCATTGACCAGCGTGCCCAGCCCCATGGGAATGCAGCCCAGCGACATGGACATGCTCGAATGGGCGAGGATGCGCTTGGCGGTGGAAAAATGGGTGATCCAGCGAATGGTGTAGAGCGCGGCAAAGAGCGTGAACAGCGCCACATTGAACAGCCAGAGGCCGGTGCCCAGGGCAAAGAGCAGCTGCAGATCGGGGAATTGGCCCAGAGCTACGGCGAGAATGCCGGTGCCCATGGTGGCGGCAAACCAGTTGGGCGTGAAAAAGCGCACGGCATCGCCGGGGGCGGCGAGGCGGGTGAAGGGGCGGATGCTGGCGACGGCGATGGACATGGCTGAACCTCAACAAGCGGCGAGCAATAGCCCCGAAATTATGTTCGTTTCCAACGCATGATTTATGTAAGATCAATCGAGGATATCGATTGATTGGATGCTGTGATGACCCTCGAACAATTGCGGATCTTTCTTGCCGTCGCCGAGCGGCAGCACATCACGCGGGCGGCGGAGGGGCTGCATATGACGCAGTCGGCGGTGAGTGCGGCGGTGTCGGCGCTGGAAAACCGGCATGGCGTGACGCTGTTCGACCGGGTGGGGCGGTCCATCGTCCTCAATGAGGCGGGGCGGACGTTTTTGCCCGAGGCACAGGCTGTGCTGGACCGGGCCAAGGCGGCGCAGGGGGCGCTGGATGATCTGTCGCGGCTGCTGCGCGGGCGGCTTTCGATCATGGCGAGCCAGACCGTGGCCGATTACTGGCTGCCGAGGCGGCTGGTGGCCTATCGGCAGAGCCATCCGCATATCGAACTGGATATGGCCTTCAGCAATACCGACCATGTCGCCGATGGGGTCGAGAGCGGGCTGGCCGAATTGGGGCTGGTAGAGGGGCAGGTCAACCGCCCGGCGCTGAGTGTGGACCTGCTCGATCGGGACGAGATGATCGTCGTGGTCGGCGCGGGGCATGCCTGGACCGAGCCGGGCGTGGCGCAGGCGGCGGGCTATGGCGGCACGGCCTGGGTATTGCGCGAGACGGG
>DATMSY010000181.1:0-22691 GCA_035565135.1 Devosia sp. | reverse complement strand
CCTGACCCGAGGGCCACTCGCCACTTGCGCCGGGCTGATAAAGGCCCTCGGGTCGAGCCCGAGGGAGAACCGCGCGTGGGGCGAATGCAGCGCCCCCCTCCATCATTCCGCCCGCTTCTCGTGGCGGGTGGCGCGATAATGTGCCAAACGGGGCCGGAACGTTAACCAGAGAGCCGCATGCGTCTCGTCCGCCGCATTTACCGCGCCATCTTTGCCCTGTCGCTGCTGATCATCGTGGTGACCGGCGGGCTGGCGCTCGATATCTGGCGCTATGCCGGCCAGTCCTCGACCCAGCCGGCCGATGCGGCGCTGGTGCTGGGCGCCGCCGTATTGTGGGACCGCCCCAGCCCGGTTCTCGTCGAGCGCCTGCGCCACGCCAAGGCGCTCTACGACAAGGGCCAGGTCAGCCATATCGTCGTCACCGGCGGGCGCAGTCCCGAGGACAAGCTCAGCGAAGCCGAAGCCAGCCGCAATTGGCTGGTCGCCAATGGCGTTCCGGCCGAAGCGATCGTCGAGGAAAACCAGTCCCGCACCACGATCGAGAACCTTGCTTTGGCCACGCCCGTGCTGCGCGAGGCGGGGATTGCCACCGTGCTGATCGTCTCCGATCCCCTCCATATGCGCCGCGCCATGCTGATCGCCGGCCGCGCCGGCCTCAATGCCCAGCCCTCCCCGACCCCGACCAGCCGCTATCTCAGCTGGCAAACCACCATGCCCTTCCTCGCCCGCGAGGTCTGGTTCATGGGGCAATATCTGGTGGCGGGGTTGTAGAGGCCAACGCCCCCTCGAATGCCGCCAGCAGATGGGCCCGTTGCTCGGGCGTCGACGCCGCTTCATTGCCGTTGAAGACCTGGCCATGCTCGGCCATCAGATCGCCGAGAAACACCGCGACATAGAATTGGAACAATTCATCATCGGCATGGCCGGCCGCCGTCATCCAGGCACTGGCATAGAAGGTCGACCTGCCATGGGCGATCAGCGCCGCCTTGGTCAGCGCCGGCGCCCAGCGCGGATCGCCGAAGCAGAAATCGTCGACATCGACAATGCCGGAAAATCCGCCATCCGGCGCCACGATGACATTCTTGGTCGTCGTGTCATGCAGGAACGGCGTCGCCGAGATCGCATCAAGCGCATCCCGATGATGCTCAAGCCCCTCGAGCAGGCGATCAGCAAGGGCGGTATCGAACAACCCCGCCGCCGCCATGCGTTGCCGGCTCCGCTCGATACTGGCCTGGACCACCCCGGTCCAGCGCGCATGCGGCGCCCGCTCCGGATCGACCGCATAGCCAAAACGGCCCACGCTGGGAAATGTCGCCGCTTTCGCCTGCGCATCGGCCACCGCATGGGCAATCGCCTTCAGTTGCGCTTCGCTAAGGTCGCCAACGACATGACCGAGATCGGTGCCCAGCAGGCGCTCCATCAACACCCAGGGCAGATCCTGCCCGACATCGGCCGCCAGAATGCGCGGCACCGGCACTCCCCGCTCGCCGAGCGCCCGCTGCAGCGCCAGCCCGGCGCCCATCTCATCGCGCTGGTTCGCCAGCCCCATGCGCAACACAGCGCGCTCGCCATGCCCCGCCACGATATCGAAGACATAGTGCGCGCTGCCGGTGGGGAAGCGCGTAACGGAAGCCGGAACCCATCCGGCGACGCGGGCGACGATCGCCGCGGCGTGTTCTTCATCGGGCGTGCCGGCCATTTTATCCCCCCGGCGCCTGATGCTGGATCGCCCTCAAATCGGTTTTCACGTAAGCATGATGGCGATGCGAGCGTCAACGCGGGGCGATGCTAACCGAAAGAGCCGGAGGTGACGCTCGATGCTAACAGTCTGTTAACGCGAACGGCCCCGATGTGAACGCAAAACGGCGGCGAGGAGACCCCCTTATGCGAATTGTCGATACCCATCTGCACCTGGTCTATCCCGACCGGTTTTCCTATCCCTGGCTGGCCAATGCCCCCGCCATCAACCGGCCCTGGAATCTCGAATCCTACTTCGCCGAAGCGGTGCCGCTGGGGATCGAATCAGCCCTCCACATGGAAGTCGACGTCGCCGAAAAGGACATGCTGGCCGAGACCGAATTCGTCCTCACCCTGCCCCGGATCGCAGGCGCCATCGCCGCCTGTCGCCCGGAAAACCCGGCTTTTGTGGACCAGATCGAACGCCTCTCCGAGCACCCGCACGTCAAGGGCGTCAGGCGAATTCTGCATGAAGCGCCGGACGATTTGAGCCAGTCCGACCTCTTCATCGAGAACATCCGCCACCTGCCCGATTACGATCTGAGCTTTGATCTCTGTGTCCGCGCCGACCAGCTGGGCATCGGCAAAATGCTGGTGGAACGGGCGCCCGACGTCTCCTTCATCCTCGACCATTGCGGCGTCCCCGACGTCACCGGCGCCGGGCTCGACCCCTGGCGCGCCGATATCAAGGCCATCGCCAAATTGCCCAATCTCAACGCCAAAGTGTCTGGAATCATTGCATATTCCGGCCCGAACTGGACCGTGGAAACGCTGCGCCCCTATGTCGAACACATCGTGGAATGCTTCGGCTGGGACCGGGTCGTCTGGGGCTCGGACCATCCCGTGGTGACCCCCAATGGCTCGCTGACCCGCTGGGTCGAGGCGACCAGGGAAATCGTCAGCGGCGCCAGCACGGACGAGCAGGAGCGGCTCTTCCACCGCAATGCCGAGCGCATCTACAAGCTCTAGGGCCAATCGACATTCACTCAGGCTGAGCCGAAAATGGTGGTTTTCGAGAACCGGAGCGCAGCGTACGTTTGGGTACGTGAGCACCGGAAGCGCAGAAAACTGCCATTTGCAGGCCAGCATCCGCTGAATGTCGATTGGCCCTAAGGCCTTGATGACGCCACCGACCCGTTGCAGTCTGCCAACCAACAAGAACAGGGACGTGACCCATGACTTCCATCGCCGACCGCATCGCCGTTTCCACCTGGTCGCTGCATCGCCTGCTGGGCAGCATCTATCCGCATGACCTGACCAGTACGGCAATCGGCCCCGAAGACCAGCGCTATGGCGAGGGCGAGGAATCGCTGCTCGGCCTGCCCTCGGCGCTGGCCAATCACGGCTATCACCGGCTCGAATTGGTCTCGTTCCACCTGCGCAGCCGCGACCCGGTTTACCTCGGCGAATTGCGCGACCAGCTCAAGGTTTCCGGGGTGACGCTGCAGACCCTGCTGATCGATGCCGGCGATATCAGCCACCCCGAACATGGCGCGCGCGACACCAAATGGATCGCCGGCTGGATCGAGGTCGCCAATGAATTGGGTGCCGAAAATGCCCGCATCATCGCGGGCAAGCAGAAGCCGACCCGCGATGCCCTGGACCGCTCGGTCAAGGCGTTGACCACGCTGGCCGACGGCAATGCCGGCTCAAAACTACGGCTGGTCACGGAAAACTGGTTCGACCTGCTGGCCGAGCCCGCCCATGTGCATTACCTGCTCGACAAGCTCGATGGCCGGATCGGCCTGCTCGCCGATATGGGCAATTGGACGGGCAAGGGCAAATATGCCGACCTGCAATCGATTTTCGGCCGCGCCGAACTCTGCCATGCCAAGGCCAGCTTCATCGATGGCGACCTCGACGAAGCCGATTACGGGCTTTGCATCGCCGCTGCCGAAGAGGCCGGCTACAAGGGCCCCTATACGCTGATCTTCGACAGCGAGATCCCGGGGGAATGGCACGGACTGGCGACGGAGCGGGACTTTGTGACCACGCGGCTGGAGGCGTAGGGGGTACTCCCTATTCCAGCGGCTTCAAATCCGCCAATAGCGTCGGGATCAACTCCGTGACCGTAGGGTGGATGTGCACGGCGTGCATCATGGTCTTGTAGCTGAGGCCCCCGGCCATCAATTGCAGCAGGGAATGGACGGTCTCGTCGCCGCCAATGCCCAGTATGGCGGCGCCGAGGACCTTTTCGGTTTGCGCGTCGACCAGCACTTTCATCAGCCCCTGGGTTTCGCCGCGTTCTTTGGCCCGGCTGACACGGGCCATAGGCATAGTGCCCATCAGCACCTTGCGGCCCAATTTGCGGGCTTCGGTCTCGGTGATGCCGATACGGCCCAGCGGCGGATCGATAAAGAGGCCATAGACTGGGATGCGGTTGGCGATGGAGCGGTCGCCGCCATCGGCCACATTGTCGGCGACGATTTCGAAGTCATTATAGGATGTATGGGTGAAGGCGCCGCGGCCATTGACGTCGCCCATGGCCCAGATGCCGGGCACCTTGGTGCGCAGGTGATCGTCGACCGGGATATAGCCGCGCTTGTCGGTTTCGATACCGGCAGCGGCAAGGTTGAGATCGGCCGTATTGGGCGTGCGGCCCAGCGCGATCAGCAAATGACTGGCTTCGACCGAGGAGAGACGCCCGCCCGTATCGAGCGAAAGCAGCGCGCCATTGCCGGCCCTGGCCACTGCCTGAACCGTAGTGTTGAACAGGAATGTCACCCCATCGGCCTCAACGATATCGCGGATGGCAGCGGAAATGTCCTCGTCCTCCCGCGCGGCCGGGCGCGGGCCGCGCTCGATGACCGTGACCTTGGCCCCGAAGCGGGCATACATCTGGGCAAATTCGAGCCCGATATAGCTGGCGCCCGCGATGAAGAGATGGCTCGGCAGCGTGTCGAGATCCATCATGGTGGTATTGGTGAGATAGGGCACCTTGTCGAGGCCCGGCCAATCGGGAATGCTCGCGCTGGCGCCGGTATTGATGAAGATCTTCGGCGCGGTAAGCGTGCGGCCGTTGACTTCGACCGCGTTGGCCGAAACGAAACGGCCTGAGCCCTTGATATATTCAAGGCTCGGCAGGCTCCCGAGCCAATCGGTGAGCCCCTTGACCGAAGCGCCGACCACCTTGTCCTTGCGCGCCTTGACCGCCTTCATGTCGACGGTAACCGGGCCCTTGACCACCACGCCGAAATCCTTGGCGTGGCGCGCACTCCAGGCCGCGCGGGCGCTGGCGACCAGGGTCTTGGTGGGCGTGCAGCCGTCATTGACGCAGGTGCCGCCCAGATGCTCGCGCTCGATCAGCGCCGTCTTGAGCCCCTTGCCGGCGAGCCTTGCGGCGAGGAAGGGACCGGACTGACCGGCTCCGATGATGATGGCATCGAATTGTTCGGACATGGCGGCACCCTCGTGAATGATGGGAGCTTATGGCGGAGTTGGAGACGACGCTAGGGGGTGCTCCTATTCCGCCAAGGGCGCGATCGGCGTCGTCCTGGGCATGCGGTTCCAGGCATCGAGCGCCGCAATCTTGTAGGCTTCGGCGAGGGTGGGATAGTTGAAGGTATTTTCGACGAAATAGTCGAGCGTGCCGCCCAGATTGAGCACAGCCTGGCCGATATGGATCAGCTCGGTCGCCCCTTCGCCCACGATATGGACGCCCAGCAATTTGCGGGTATCGAGGGCAAAGATCATTTTCATCATGCCCGATTGGAGGCCCATAATGTGGCCGCGCGAGGTTTCCCGGAAACGGGCGACGCCGCATTCATAAGGCGTACCGGCGGCGCGGACCTGCTGTTCGGTGAGACCAACCGTCGAGATTTCCGGCACGGCATAGATGCCATAGGGGAAAAACTGCGGCGCGGGCGGCATGGAGGCGCCGAAGGCGTGAAGGGCAGCGATGCGGCCCTGCTCCATGGAGGTTGAGGCGAGCGAGGGAAAGCCGATGACGTCGCCGGCGGCGTAGATATTGGGCACCTGGGTCTGGAAGGTTGCGGGATCGACCTTGAGCCGGCCGCGATCGTCGGGAATGACGCCGCAGGCATCGAGCCCCAGATTGGCGGTGGCCCCGACCCGGCCGGCGGCATAGAGCAGCATGTCGGAGCGGACACGGCGGCCATCGGTGAGGGTGGCGATGGCCCAGCCCTGTTCGTCCAGCTCGACCTTATCGACCTTGGCGCCGAGGCGAATGGTCATGCCGCGCTTGCGCAGGTCGTGGGTGAATTCCTCGATAATCTCGCGATCGATGAAATCGAGGTAATTTTCCTTGGGCTCGATCAGCGTGACCGGCACGTCGAGCGCCGAAAAGATCGTGGCATATTCCATGCCGATGACGCCGGCGCCGACCACGGTGAGGCTGCGCGGCACGCGCGGCTCATGCACCAGGCTATCGCTATCGAGCACGGAGTGATCGTTGAAGGGAATATTGGCCGGGCGATAGGGCGCGGTGCCCACGGCGATGACAGCGAAATCGAAGCCGAATGTATGGTCTTCCCCGGCATGGTCGATGACCGTGACGTGATTGGCATCGGTGAATTTGGCCATGCCGCCAAAAGTGCGCACGCCATTGCGGGCGAATTGGTGCTCGAGCACTTCGATTTCGTAATCGAGCGTCATGCGCAGGCGGGCGCCGAGATCCTTGCCCTCGATATCCTTCTTGACCCGATAGGCGAGGCCGTAAAAGCCACGCTCGCGCCAGCCGGAGAGATTGAGCACGGTTTCGCGCAGCGTCTTGGAGGGAATGGTGCCGGTATGGACCGAAACCCCACCCAGGCGCAGGCGATTTTCCACCACCAGCACCGACTTGCCCAGCTTGGCGGCCTGGATGGCGGCGCGCCGGCCGGCCGGTCCGCTGCCGATGACGACGAGATTATAGTGCTCCAAGCCCATGCCCCGCATTGAGTTACGCCCCTGCCCTAGCGGAGGAGTGTGACATTGCCGTTGCGGGGGTGGCAATGGCGGGTGTGGGCAGGGCTGGAATGCTTGGGATTACCAGCCTGGCGCCGGGCCCAGATCGGGCAGGTCATAAAACGCCCGCACCACGTCCCAGCCTTGCTGGGCGGTATCGACGACGGTGAAGAGGTCCGGGTCGGTCGGCGCAATCGTGCCGGCTTCGGCCAGGGCTTCGAAATTGATGACCTTGCCCCAGAATTCGGCGCCGAACAGCAAGAGGGGTATGCGCTCCATACGGCCGGTCTGGATCAGGGTGAGGGTTTCGAAGAATTCGTCCAGCGTGCCGAAGCCGCCGGGGAAGATGGCGACCACCTTGGCACGGAGCAGGAAATGGATTTTCCGCGTCGCGAAATAGTGGAAGTTGAAGCTGAGCTCGGGCGTGACGAACAGATTGGGGGCCTGTTCATGCGGCAGCACGATATTGAGGCCGATCGTCTGGGCATCGAGATCGGCGGCGCCGCGATTGCCCGCCTCCATGACGCCGGGACCACCGCCGGTGACGACGACGAATTCCTTGCCGTCGAGATTTTTGGACGCCATGGACGCCAATTGGGCGAACCGGCGCGCCTCGTCGTAATAGCGCGAGGCCAGTTCGAGATTTTTCTTCTGCGTCTCGTTCTTGGCGGCCCAGGCCGGCTTGCCGGGCTCGGGAATGCGAGCGCCACCGAACAGCACGACGGTGGAATTGATGCCATGCTCATGCAGGCGCTGCTCGGTCTTTTGGTATTCGAGCTGGAAACGGATGCCGCGGGTTTCCTCGGCGGTGAGGAAATCGTCATCGGCAAAGGCGAGCCGGAAAGCCGGCGACTGGGTTTGCGGCGTCTGCGGGGCGCGTTTGGAGGCGGCGACGTCCTGTCCGGAAGTGCGCAGGGGGGTGGGGCGGCGTTTGGCCATAAGGGCTCCGGCAGGTGCAGTCCAAATCAATGGGGACCGGATTACCCCGCTCGGGCAAGGCGGTAAAGCGCAAGCTGGTCGCGCACGGACTTGTCATCGCCGGCCCACGCCACAATTGCGCGCGCTTTGCTGCGGCATAGACTGGCCCTGGATAGCGAGGGCAGAGGGCTTGGGCCAGTTTACCAGTCTTGAAGCGCGGATCGATGCGGCGGCGCATGTGGTGCTGGCGCGGCTGCCGCGCGGGCCTCTGGCCGATGGGGCGGTGGAATTCCTGGTGTTCGGGCTGAAACAGGCCTGGGCGTGCCTCTTTGGTGGACTGATGCTGGGGATGATCCTGGTGACGCGGCTATATTGGCCCGAGATCGGGATGGCGCGTTATGATTTCTGGTTCCTCGCCGCGCTGCTGATCCAGATCGGCATGCTGGCGTTTCGCCTGGAAACGCTGAGCGAAGCCAAGGTAATCCTGATTTTCCATGTGGTGGGGACCGGCATGGAATTGTTCAAGACGGCAGCGGGATCGTGGATTTATCCCGAAGACGCGCTGTTCCGGATTGGCGGGGTGCCGTTGTTTTCCGGCTTCATGTATGCCTGTGTCGGCTCCTATATGGCGCGCATCCAGCGGATTTTCGACATAAGGTTTTCGCACTATCCGCCGGTCTGGGCGACCGTGCTGCTGGCGCTGGCCATCTATATCAATTTCTTTTCGCACCACTTCATCTTCGATTTCCGCTTTGTGCTGTTCGCGGTTCTGGGCCTGCTCTATTTTCGCAGTTCCATGCATTACCGGGTGTTCCGCTTCCGCCATCGCATGCCCATGCTGCTGGCGTTCCTCCTGGTCGCGCTGTTCATCTGGATCGGGGAGAATGTCGGCACCTGGTCGCGCGCCTGGATTTATCCGGACCAGCGAGACGGCTGGTCGCTGGTGAGCTGGAGCAAGCTGGGCTCGTGGTATCTGCTGATGCTGATCTCGGTGGTGCTGGTCACGCTGGTGCATAGACCGCGGCCCTATGAATCCGTTATAACATCGTTGTAACGAAACACCAGAAATGCTACATCTCACGCATGCAAAGCACGCTCAAGAAAATCGGTAATTCCGTAGGGATTGTCATCCCCAAGCCATTGCTGTCCGAAATCGGGGCACAGGCTGGGGACAAGATCGATATCAGCGTCGAGAATGGGCAGATCGTCGTCAAGCTATTGCCGGTCAACCCGCGGGAGGGCTGGGCCGAGGCAGCCGCGGCCATCGCGGCAGCAGGTGACGATGAGCTAGTCCTGGGCGATTTCCCCAATGATGACGACGATACCGAATGGACCTGGTGAAGCGCGGCGATATCTGGCTGGCGGGGCTCGACCCGACCGTGGGGTCCGAAATTCAGAAGACCAGGCCAGTGCTGGTCGTCTCGCCTGACGATCTCAATCTGCACCTGCGGCTGGTAATGATCATTCCGCTGACATCGGGTAGCCGGCCTGCGCCGTTCAGGCTGCCAATCGCGTTCGCGGGGACAAACGGCCTGCTCCTGCTCGAACAAATGCGCTCGATCGACAAGAGACGGTTGATCAAGCGCCGGGGAAGGGTTGAGGAAGCCGTTCTCGATGAAACTCTTGCCGCACTGCGGATATTCTTCGCACCCTGAGGCCTTGCCAAGGGCACATTTTATTCGCATATAGCGGCTGGGAGGTTGGCGCGGACGTGTTCCTCGCCAACCGGGTCAGGTCCGGAAGGAAGCAGCCCCAACGAGACCTTCACGGGTCGTTGCCAGCCTCCTACTTGTTTCTTGTGGCGTTTCCGAAGCGCGGGCCGCTAGCCACTTTTGCTGGAAACGCTGCTTGCCTATGATGGGTGGGATGACCCAAGGCAGATTCCTCACGACGCAGCGCATGGAAGGGCTGGATGGCTGACGCTCCGACATCGCCCTATCTCGTGCTCGCCCGCAAATACCGCCCGCGCGACTTCACCACCCTGGTCGGCCAGGATGCCATGGTGCAGACGCTGGGTAATGCCTTTGCGCAGAACCGCATTCACCACGCCTTCATCCTGACCGGCGTGCGCGGCGTGGGCAAGACCACGACGGCCCGCATCCTGGCGCGGGCCTTCAATTACGAAGATGCCTCCGGGCCCCATCCCACGCTCGATCTGAGCATTGAGGGCGAGCATTGCCGCGCCATTATCGAGGGGCGCCATGTCGACGTCATCGAGATGGACGCCGCCAGCAATACCGGCATCAACGATATCCGAGAAATCATCGACTCGGTGAAATATGCACCGGCCTCGGCACCCTATAAGGTCTATGTGATCGACGAGGTGCATATGCTCTCCACGGCCGCCTTTAACGGGCTGCTGAAGACGCTGGAAGAGCCCCCGCCCTATGTGAAGTTCATCTTCGCCACCACCGAAATCCGCAAGGTGCCGGTGACGATCCTGAGCCGCTGCCAGCGGTTCGATCTCCGGCGCATCACGCCCGAAATCATGTCGTCCTATCTCGAATCCATCCTGGCGCAGGAAGGCATCGGGTTTGAGCCCGAGGCGCTGGCGATGATCGTGCGGGCGGGCGAAGGCTCGGCGCGCGACAATCTCAGCCTGCTCGATCAGGCCATTGCCCATGGCAATGGCACGGTGACGGCCGCGACCGTCAAGGCCATGCTGGGGCTGGGCGATCGGGCGCGGATCATCGACCTCTTCGAGCAATTGCTGGGCGGGCGCATCGGCGAAGCCATCGAGACCATGCGGGCGCTTTACGACATGGGCGCCGATCCGCAGACGCTGATCGCCGATCTCTGCGATTTCACCCATCTGGTGACGCGCATCAAGGTGGTGCCGGCGGCAGCCGACGATGTGTCGCTGACGCCGGATGAGCGGGTGCGCGGCGCCGAATTTGCCGGCAAGCTATCGATGCGGGCGCTGACGCGGGCCTGGCAGATCCTGTTCAAGGGATATGACGAGGTGGCGCGGGCCAATAATGGCCTGCAGGCCGCCGAAATGGCGCTGATCCGGCTGGCCTATGCCGCCGATCTGCCGAGCCCGGACGATCTCATCGCCAAGCTGAGCAACCAGCCGGCGCCGGCTCCTGCCCTGCCACCGGGCAATGGCATGATGCCGCGCGGACCTTCGGGCGGCGGGCCATCGGCATTGCGGGTGGAAGCGCCGCAGATCGTGCGGACCGAAGCCGTGGCGCCGCAACCGGGACAGCCGCAGGCCTCGTTGCAGCCGCAGATGGCGCCGCAACCACAAGTAGCCCCGAAGCCGCTGGCCGCGCCGGCCCTGGCCAGTGTGGGCAGCTACAAGGATCTGATTGCGCTGGCGGGCGCCAAGCGCGACATTATCGTGCGCATGGCGCTCGAGGGCTCGATGCGGCCGATTTCGTTCGAGCAGGGACGGATCGAGGTGGCGCTGGCCGATGGCGCCGATCCCGGTATCATCGCGACGCTTTCGGCGCGGCTACAGGCCTGGACCGGCGAGCGCTGGCTGATCACCGTATCGAGCAAGCCGCCCGAAGGGCTGACCATCAAGCAGGAGCAGGCCAAGCGGGTGGAGGCGGCGCATGCCGCGGCCCATGATGATCCGCTGGTGCAGGCAATTCTCGAAACATTTCCCGGGGCCAAGGTGGTCAATGTCAAGCTGCGTGAAGACGCGCTGACTGCGACACCCGACCTGCCCCCGCCCCCACCCGAAGAGGACGACGAATGAAAGACATTATGGGCATGATGAAGGCCGCCAGCGAGATGAAAGGCAAGATGGAGGCCATGCAGGCCGACCTCGCCAATCTCGTGGTTGAAGGCCGCTCGGGCGGCGGGCTGGTCGTGGTGTCGCTCTCGGGCAAGGGTGACCTGCGCGGCGTCAAGATCGACCCGAGCCTCTTCAGGGAAGACGATGTCGAGGTGCTCGAGGATCTGATCGTGGCGGCGCATAATGACGCCAAGGCCAAGAGCGAAGCCGAAATGCAGAAGAAGATGTCTGAGGTGACCGCCGGACTGCCCATTCCGCCGGGAATGAAGTTTCCGTTCTAGAATCCTGCGTCAATGCTAACAGTCTGCTACCCAATTCGGCCCACGAGTTAACGCAAATGGCATCCGGCGGACCCGAGATTGAACAATTGATCCAGCTGCTGGCGCGGTTGCCGGGGCTGGGGCCGCGGTCGGCGCGGCGGGCCGTATTGCAGCTGGTCAAGAAGAAAGAGCAGCTGATGATCCCGCTCTCGGCGGCGCTCGACCGGGCGGTGGCGGCGGTGCGCAGCTGCGAGGTTTGCGGCAATATCGATACGATGAGCCCTTGCTCCATCTGCGCCGATCCGCGCCGCAATGATAGTGGTATGCTGATCGTAGTGGAAGACGTGGCCGATCTCTGGGCGCTAGAGCGGGCCGGGGTTGGGGCGGTCAAGTATCACGTGCTGGGCGGGGTGCTGTCGCCGCTCGATGGGGTGGGGCCGGAGGATATCTCGATCGAGGCGCTGCTTATGCGGGCGCATGAGTTCCGCGAGATCGTGCTGGCGGTCAATGCCACGGTCGAGGGACAGACCACGGCCCATTATATAACCGACCGGCTCGCCGGATCGGGCGCCAAGGTAACACGTCTCGCCCATGGCGTGCCGGTCGGCGGGGAGCTTGATTACCTCGACGAAGGCACGCTGAGCCAGGCGCTGCGGGCTCGGACCGAGATTTAGGGTCGGCCGCAGGACCAGCCGATATTCCGGTTTTCTGACGGATAGAAAGCCCCAACCTCTCGCCCACAAAGGAGGAAGTCGGGGCTCTCTCACGTTTACTAATGCCCAGGTTGAGGACTAATGCAGGTCCTTTTCCGGGTGGAATTCGTCGCTGCCGTCCCATTGGGTCTCTTCGATAGGGCCCTGATCGTCGTCCTCGAAAAATTCCTCCTCGTCATCGCCTTCGATGGCGTGGCGGGCATCTTCGTCGTCGGGGGAAAGCATATCGAGGCGGTCGTCGCGGTCGAGCGGCGCGTCGAGATCGGCATAGTCATTGGCGTCATCGGCATTGGCCATGGTGGCGCTCAATTCGTCGATGGCGCGCTCGAGTTCGTCGAGCATGGCCGCCGGGTCCTGGTCGCCCCAGTCGCCGCTTTCGCGAATGGCCGCGTCGTCGCGCATTTCGCGCAGGCGGGCCAGGCGCTCCACGGCGGGGCGGTCATCGCCATAAAGCAGGTCCTCGATTTCGCTCTGGCTATAGGGCTGGGCAATGCCCGGCTGGTCGGCATTATCGAAATTGGTCTGTTGCGGCACCATGGTGCCGTGATGGTCATGATGCTGAGCCATTGTCGTCTCCCATGTTGATCAGCTGCGTGAGCTATAACGCGGGGGACGGCGAGAGGTTCGATTGGTTCAGGAGAGGTCGCCGGGCTCCTCGCCCACCAGGCGCAGGACGCGCACATCCTCGGCGCCGCCCTCCCAGCCGGGCGGCAATTGCTTGCTGGATTTAGCCCCCAATTCGCGCAGCATTTCGACCTGGCGCACCACACTGCCCTTGCCGGACAACTGCCCCTTGGCATCGGCAAAGCTCTGCTGGGCGCGGTCGATATGGGTGCCCATCTTGTCCATGGTGGCGAGAAAGCCCACGACCTTGTCGTAGAGAGCGCCGGCGCGGGAGGCGATGTCCTCGGCATTCTGGTGGCGCTTTTCGATATCCCAGACATTGCGCACGGTGCGCAGCACGGTCATGAGCGTCGTGGGCGTGGTCAGCATGACACCCCGGCTCATGCCTTCTTCAACCAGGCCCGGCTCCTTCTGCAGGGCAGCGGCCAGGGCCGATTCGATGGGCACGAACATCATGACGAAATCCATCTTGCTGCCGGCGTGGCGCTGATAGGTCTTGTCGCCCAGCGTACGGATATGGCTGCGGATGGACGTGACATGGGCCTGCAAATGCTGCTGGCGGGTCTCGTCCTCGCTATTGGTATAGGCCTCGAAGGCCGTCAGCGAGACCTTGGAATCGATCACCAGCCGGTCATTATTGGGCATGAGCACTTCGACATCGGTGCGCACGCGCGAACCGCCTTCGCCGGTATGGCTTTGCTGGGTGACGAATTGCTCGCCCTCGCGCAGGCCGGAACGCTCGAGGATGGTGGAAAGGATCATCTCGCCCCAGGCACCCTGCGATTGCGAATTGCCCTTGAGGGCGCGGGTGAGGTTATTGGCCTCGGTGGTGATCTGGATATTGCTCTCGTAGAGCGCGCGGATCTGCTCGCCCATGGCGGAGCGATCCTTGATCATATTGTTCTGGAACTCGATGATCTTCTCGTTGAGGGGCCTGAGCAGCACATCGACCTGCTCGCGATTCTGCCTGGTAAAGGTCTCGCTATGGCTCTTGAGCACGTCGCCGGCA
This sequence comes from Devosia sp., assembly GCA_035565135.1. Lineage (GTDB taxonomy): Bacteria > Pseudomonadota > Alphaproteobacteria > Rhizobiales > Devosiaceae > Devosia. Next base: position 8,780 of record DATMSY010000181.1, on the reverse strand, counting down.
ATGGCCTTGAACTCGTCGGTCATCTGCTGTCGGGCATCGAGGAAACGGGCGAGATTGGCCTCGGCCTGCTTGGTCTGCTCGGCCATGCGGGCGCGCAGGGCGGAAACTTCGGTCAGGAGCTCGGCAGTTTTCTCGCGTTCCCGATCCACCAGGTCGACGCCCCGTTCGCGCTCGACACGCACCTGATGATCAAGCGCCTGAATGCGCGCATCGCGATCGGCGAGCTGCTCAAGAAAGCTGGCGCGCAATTGCTCGGCGGCCAATTGGCCCGCCTCCTCGGCGCGGCGGGCGCTGGCGCGCATCGCGGCCAACAGCAGGCCGACAATCAGCAGCGCGACCAGGGCCGCAGCGCCAATGGCGGCCTGCGCGGCGGTGACCGACACCTCACCAATGGTGAAAAGCAGAGTATCCATGCAAAATCTTTTAAGCCGATTCGCTTGTTCGCGAAATGTTCTAGACGCGACCGGTCCCCAGAGTTGACCCCGGGGCGGAAAATACCATATCGAAGGCAATTCCTGTTTCGCTGGACGTTTCATTCATGGCTATCCGCCCGATCCTTGTCATTCCCGATGCGCGCCTACGCGCCGTTGCCGACCCCATTATCGAGGTCGACGACGAGATCAAGACGCTGGCCAAGGACATGCTGGACACCATGTATGATGCGCCGGGCATTGGCCTGGCCGCGCCCCAGATCGGGGTGATGAAGCGCATCGTGGTGATGGACCTGGCAGCCGAAGGCGAAGAGCCGGCGCCCATGGTGCTGATCAATCCCGAGATCACCAAGTTCGGCGAGGAAATGCAGGTGACCGAGGAAGGGTGCCTCTCCATTCCCGAGCTGTTCTACGAGGTGGAGCGGCCCAGCACGGTGACGGTTAAGTACACCGATCTCGACGGCAAGGACGTGGAGAGGGATGCCGATGGCAAGCTGGCCGTGTGCATCCAGCATGAACTCGACCATCTCGATGGCGTGCTTTACATCGACTATCTCAGCCGGCTGAAGCGCGACCGGGTGATCAAGAAGTTCGACAAGGCGGCCAAGCGGGCGGCTGGTTAGTGCCACGACCTCGTGGTTCGACAGGCTCACCATGAGGTCTACTGAGACAGCCCAACCTACCTCGTAGACCTCATCCTGAGCTTGTCGAAGGGGAGGTCGTGCCACCGGAGTAGTTGACTATGCGCGTCGTATTCATGGGTACGCCCGAATTTTCCGTGCCCACGCTGACCGAGATCGTCTCGTCGGGGCATGAGGTGGTGGCCGTCTATACGCGGGCGCCCAAGCCGGCGGGCCGCGGGCAGGCCGAGCGCAAATCGGCTGTGCATGAAGCGGCCGAGGGGTTTGGGATCCCGGTGTTTACGCCAAAATCCCTCAAGGGGCTCGATGAGCAGGGCGTGTTTGCGCTGCATGATGCCGATGTTGCCATTGTCGTGGCCTATGGGTTGTTGCTGCCCAAGGCGATTCTTGAGGCGCCGCGCTTGGGATGTTTGAACCTGCATGGTTCGCTCCTGCCGCGCTGGCGGGGCGCTGCGCCGATCCAGCGGGCGGTAATGGCGGGCGACGCGCAGACCGGCGTCATGGTGATGCAAATGGATGAAGGGCTCGATACCGGCGCGGTAGCGGTGGGCGAGGTCATTCCCATTGGGCCGGACATGACGGCGGGCGAATTGCACGACCAGATGATGCGGGTGGGGGCGGACCTGATGGGTCGCGCGCTGGCGGCGCTGGAGCGGGGAAGCCTCGACTTCACGCCGCAGCCGGAAGATGGCGTGACCTATGCCAAAAAGATCGAAAAGGCCGAGAGCCGGATCGACTGGTCGCTGCCGGCGGGCGAGGTGCATAACCATATTCGTGGGCTGTCGCCGTTTCCGGGGGCCTGGTTCGAGCTGGAATTGGGCGGCAAGCCGGTGCGGGTCAAGGTGTTGCGGTCGAGCCTGGCAGAGGGCTCCGGTGCGCCGGGGACGGTGCTGGGGGATTTGACCATTGCCTGCGGCAGCGGCGCAGTGCGGCTGGTGCAAGTGCAGCGCGAAGGCAAGTCGGCCATGGATGCGGCGACGTTTTTGCGCGGAGTTGGGGCGATGCCGGGAGTAGTTGCCTAAATCGCAAACGCCTTTCGCAAGATGGCAACCAAAGCTTCGGCTCCTTCGCGATCTAGCTGAATGGACTGAGAGACTTTACCAGGAACTTCGCGGTTTGGCCTTCCGTAAGTATTAATTTGGACAAAGCCCCGTCCATCCCGTTCAAAAGCTGAGTACCTAGCTTCGACCTCTTCATGCAATGACGTACGTTCGCTATCAAGCTTCTCAAAGCGTCGAACTAGTGCCACTGGAATCCCCCGAGTTAATGCCCCGATATAAGCTCACGATTGAATATGACGGAACCCCCTTTTCCGGCTGGCAGCGGCAGACGAGCCGGCCGAGTGTGCAGCAGGCACTGGAAGAGGCGATTCTGCGATTTTCCGGTGAGGCGGTGACAACGCAGGCGGCCGGGCGGACCGATGCCGGCGTGCATGGGCTGGGCCAGGTGGTGCATTTTGACCTCAGCAAGGAATGGGACCCGTTCCGCATTCGCGAGGCGCTGAACTATCATTTGCGGCCTGATCCGGTGGCGATCATTGAAGCCGAGGCGGTGGGGGATGAGTTCGAGGCGCGGTTTTCGGCCAAGGCGCGGCATTACGAATATCGCATCCTCAACCGGCGGGCGCCGCCGGTGATCGAGCGCAACCATGTGTGGCATGTGCCCATGCCGCTCGATGCCGATGCGATGGATCATGCGGCCGGGATGATCCTGGGGACGCATGATTTCACCACCTTCCGTTCGGCGGAATGCCAGGCCAAGTCGCCGATGCGCACGCTTGATGTGTTCGCGGTGCGGCGGGAGATCGAGCATATCGTGATCACGGCCAGCGCACGGAGCTTTCTGCACCATCAGGTGCGCTCCATGGTGGGCTCGCTCAAGCTGGTGGGCGAGGGCAAGTGGAAGCCGCGGGATTTCCGGGCGGCGCTGGATGCACGGGATCGCAAGCGCTGCGGCGCGATGGCGCCGTCGGATGGGCTCTATCTGACGCGGGTCGATTACTAGACCGCCGGGGGCGGCACGAAGATGATGGCCACAACGGCCAGGGCCAGGAACACGCCAACGGCCTGCGACACGAACAGGATACCGATCTGCATCGGCGTCAGCGTGACGATGAAGCGGCCGATATTGATGAAGGTCGCCAGCGCCAGGATGACCACCAGAGCCAGGATGGCGACGCCCAGAGGACCCAGCAGGGTCGAGAGCAGCAAGAGAACGGCCGAGACCAGGGTCACCCAATTGGACGCCACCAGATAAGGCACGAAGCCATCCTGCCGGCCCATTTGCCGCAGGGCGAGGAAGGCGGTGGCGGCCTGGGCGATGAAGAGCACGCCATTGATCACGATGGATTGGGTGGCGGCGCCCTTGGGCAGGGGCGCGCCGATCAGCATGGGGCCGAAGCCGGCTAGGCCGATGGCGATGACGGCGGCGATGAGGCTGCCGATCAGGCCGCGCTGGCTGAAATCGAACCAGGTGGGCGCCTGCCGATCGCCGGTGAGCAGGGCAAAGCACCCGCGCGCCGCGTTCTTGAGTTCGTCGAGAAAGGTCGAGGTCGATTGGGCCAAAAGCTGTCTCGGGGCTAGATGGGGGAAGCGGCGGGATTGGACAGCATGTAAAGCGTCACTGGCATGGCGACAAGCAGCAGGACGGTCAAAACTGCAAAGGCAAGGCTTACGCCAAGGCTCCAGGCGGTGGCGAGGCGGGCCAGACGATAGAGCAAATAGCCCAGAATGGCCCAGAGCAATAGCAGGATGGGGCCACCGATCAGCGACAGAAACGCGCCGGCAATGAGATAGAAGACCAGGATATAGGTTCCTGGGACCATCAGATCGAGCATGGGCTGGCTCGATTTGAGCGCGGCCTTGGTGCCCTGGATGGCGAGGGCGAGCGCGGCCAGCGACAGGCCCTGAACGATGAGCGCACTGGCAATGCCACCCAGGCCGGGCATGCCGATATTCATCGAGGCAAAGGCGATGGCGAGGAAAGCGAAGAAGAAATAGATGAGGATGGCGGTGACCAGCCCGGGCGCGGTGAAAGCAAAATGCTCACGCCAGCCGGCGTCGCCGCGCAGGATTTTTACCCAGCCGGCAAAGGCGTTGGAGAGGGCCGCCCAGAGTTTCATGCCGGCCCCGCGGCGAAAAACCGCGTCATGAAGGCGCGGTAGATTTCGGTGAGGCCGGTGAGATCATCTAGCGCGATGTGTTCGTCAGCCTTGTGCATGGAAGGCCCGACCAGGCCGCATTCGACCACGGGGCCATATTGGGCGATGAAACGGGCGTCGGACGTGCCGCCGCCAGTGGAGAGCTCGGGGCGGCGACCGGCGACCGATTCGATCGTCGCGGAAAGGGTTTCCACATCGGCGCTGAGCGGCGAGAGAAAGGAGCGCGAGGGCGTGCCCGAGATCTCGAAGCGGACCTTGGTGTCGTTGGCATCGACGCTGGCGATACGGTCGCGGACCCATTCGGCGAGGGTTTTGGGCGTCCAGAGGTCGTTGTAGCGGATGTTGAAGCGGATCGTGCCGCGCGCCGGGATGACATTGGAAATGGGATTGCCGACGTCAATGGTGGTGACTTCAAGATTGGTAGCGGGGAAATGTTCGCTCCCCTGATCGATCTGCGTGTCGCTGAGGGCGGTTACTATACCGGCCAGGGTCGGCAAGGGATTGTTGGCCTTGTGCGGATAGGCGACGTGCCCTTGCACGCCCTCGACGGTGATGAGGCCGGAAAAGGACCCGCGCCGGCCGATCTTGATGCTGTCGCCCAGCAAGGCAGCCGAGCTGGGCTCGCCGACAATGGCGAAATCGAAACCATGCCCCTGCCCTTTTGCCCAGGCCATGAGTTTTTCGGTGCCGTTGATGGCATCGGCTTCCTCGTCGTTGGTGATGGCGAGCATTACCGTGCCAGCATCGACGGGAATGGCGGCCACAGCGGCAACAAAGGCGGCGATGCCCGACTTCATATCGGCAGCACCACGGCCATAGAGCTTGCCGTCGGCTTCACGCGGGGTGAACGGGTCGGCGGTCCAATCGGAGAGATCGCCGGGCGGCACCACATCGGTGTGGCCGGCAAAGAGCAGGCGGCGGCCGGCATTGCCGCGGATGGCGAAGAGATTGTCGACGGGGTAGGAGCCGTCGCCCTCAAAGCGCAGGCGGGTCGTGGTGAAGCCAAGGCCCGTGAGGACAGTATCGAGCAGGTCGAGCGCGCCGGCGGGCTCGGGCGTTACCGAGGGGCAGGCGATCAGGGCCTTGAGAAGCTGGACGGGATCGTCCGCAGCAATGTCAGTCACGAGACAATCCCGTTTGTTGATGGTCAGGCAGTGGCCGGATTGGTGACGGGGTCGTCGCCGTAATCGTTGGGGCCGATGGTGCCACGCAGGAAACCCAATTGCACCAGCATGTAGATGGCATAGGCCGAGATTGCCAGCAGCAGGATGGAGAACCAGCCGGCAGGCGCTGGCACCATGACGCCATTGCCGATATCGGTGGCGGTGAGGCCGATGCCCAGGGTTTGCAGCACGGAACTCAGCAGCGACAGGCCGAGCAGGATTTTGAGATCAAGGCCATTATTGCCGCGATCCTGCCGGCGCTTGAGCGACAGGCAATAGCTTGGATAGAGCAATAGCAGGGTGACCAGCAATGAGCCCCAGCCCGCGCTGCTTGCAGTGGGCCCAAGCCCGATTGCGCCCAACAGCAATGTCAGCACGATGCCGGCGACGGCCAGAATGATTACGCCGATCCACCAGGTCTTGCGCGATATGCGGCCAGCCGTGGTGGTGAAGAGTGCTTGGAAATCCATGATGTCCCCCCTCGGAATCATGCGGCCGGGCGACATGCCCGGCGCGCGCAGTCTAGTTCAGAGCGGGGCGCGATTCCTAGTCGCGCAGCAAGTCGTTGATGCCGGTTTTGCTGCGGGTCTGGGCGTCGACGGTTTTGACGATGACGGCGCAGTAGAGCGAGGGGCCGGGATTGCCATTGGGGAGCGGTTTGCCGGGCAGGCTCCCGGAAACCACGACCGAATAGGGCGGCACCTTGCCGATGTGGATTTCGCCGGTGGCGCGGTCGACGATCTTGGTGGAGGCGCCGATGAAGACGCCCATGGAAATGACCGCGCCCTCGCCCACGACGACGCCTTCGACCACTTCGGAGCGGGCGCCGATGAAACAATTGTCTTCAATGATCACGGGGCCGGCCTGGAGCGGCTCGAGCACGCCGCCAATGCCGACACCGCCCGAAATATGGACATTCTTGCCGATCTGGGCGCAGGAGCCGACGGTGACCCAGGTGTCGACCATGGTGTTTTCATCAACGAACGCACCAAGATTGACGAAGCTGGGCATAAGGATCACGCCCTTGCCGATATGGGCGGAATGGCGAACCACGGCGCCCGGTACGGCGCGGAAGCCGGCTTCGCGGAAGCGGTTTTCACCCCAGCCTTCGAACTTGGTGGGCACCTTGTCCCAATAGGAGGAGCCGCCCGGCGCGCCTTCGATGAGCTTGTTGTCGTTGAGGCGGAAGGAGAGCAGCACGGCCTTTTTGAGCCATTGATTGACCTGCCATTGCCCATCGACCTTTTCGGCGACACGGGCCTTGCCGCTATCGAGCAGGGCCAGCGCAGTTTCGACGGCGTCCCGCACCTCGCCTTTGGTGGCCGAATTGATCTCGGCACGGGCCTCGAAGGCGGCGTCGATTGTGGCGGCGAGATCGGCGTGGGACATCACTTCATCTTCCTCTTGGGGCGTTTGCGTGCGGACCATAGCGGGGAGCCTGATAGTGTCAATCGGGCAGGCCCTTTTCCCGCCGCAATGGCCAAGCTAAACGATAGAAGGGACAGCAGTTTGCCCGGAGGGAGCAAGGCGTGACGAAACGGAACGTGATTATCGGCATGGGCGTGATTTTCGGTCTCATGGCGAACGGCGCGCAGGCGGCCGGAGTGCATGGCCAGACCGCATTGAGTGAAACCGATACTTTTGCGCTCGAAAGCGCGGCGGCAGCCTGCGAGAACGGGGACTTCCCCGAGCTGATGCGTGCCCTGGCGATCTCGGAAGCCGCGCGCATTCAGTATAGTGCACCGGAGATTACCGTGGTGGCCAACGGCGCGAGCACGCAGGTGTCACGCGAGGACTATGCCGACTTCCCGATCGGGACGATGGATTATTATTGGGTCACCCGGGCATCGGTAGAGGCCTGGGATGCCAATCCCGACGCCGAGCTGGATTATGTCGATATCGAATTCAACCAGAGCCAGGCCGACCAATGGGCGGTGGATTGGCAGGTCGTGCGGTACGACGGCAATAGCTCGGGTGGCGATGATCAGGGCGAGATCATCGAGCGAATCGGGGCACCAGGCATATTGAGCTTTGAGCCCTTCGACGGCTGCTGGCGGCTCATCGAGGACTTCCGTGGGGAGGGCTGACGCCCTCCGCCCCTATTTCAGTTCGTTCTTGGGATAAACGCCCAGGACGCGGAAATAGTCGGTGAAGAAGCCCAGTTCCTCGAAAGCATGCTGCACGCCGGTATCGGAGGGATGCCCCTCGATATCGGCGTAAAATTGGGTGGCCGTGAAGGCGCCGCCGATCATGTAGCTTTCAAGCTTGGTCATGTTGATGGAGTTCGTCGCAAAGCCGCCCATGGCCTTGTAAAGCGCGGCCGGCACGTTGCGGACGCGGAAGACGAAGGTTGTTTTGACATCGCCGGGCGCTGCTTCCTGTTGCTCGCGCGACAGCACAAGGAAGCGAGTGGTGTTGTGCTCGGCATCCTCGATATTGGAGGCCAGCACGTTGAGGCCATAGATTTCGCCGGCGAAGCGGGAGGCAATGGCGGCCACCGATTTATCGGCCTTTTGCGCAATTTCGCGGGCGGAGCCGGCAGTATCAACGGCATTGATGGTGCGGAAGCCGTGCCCGGAAATGAATTTGCGGCACTGGCCCAGAGCAACCGAGAGCGATTGGACGGCCTTGATGTCTGCAAGCGTGGCGCCGGGCACGCCGAGCAGGTTCATCTCGACACGCAGATAAGTCTCGCCAATGATGTAGAGACCGCTTTCGGGCAGCAGGTGATGAATATCGGTGATGCGGCCATAGAGCGAATTTTCCACCGGAACCACGGCAAAATCGGCCTTGCCAGTCTGCACGGCGGCAATGGTTTCCTCAAAGGTTACGCAGCCGATGACCTCGTCATGGGGGAAGACATTGGCGGCGGCGGCGTGGCTGAAGGCGCCCGGCTCACCCTGGAAGGCAATCTTTTTGGTCATGACAGGTCCATTGGTCTCTCGGCGTGAGGCTTTTGAACCCGGGCGGATCGGGTGTCAATTCGGCGGCAGGCGGAACGGGGGCAGCATGATGGGGAGGAATTGTCGCAACCGGGCTTTGCCCTGTTGCACCTTACGCCCCTTTGCGACTATCTTCCGCGCGCGTCGGCCCGGCCGTTGAGGCGATTTCCTCATGGGATAATCGAAAGTTGCGGGGCCGCGGCAGACGTCCGCAGGGGATGGACCGGCAGGAAGACCAAATGAATTCGTTCGAACTTAACAAGATCATGGGCGCCGTTCTGGGCACCCTGTTGTTTGTCATGGGTGTCGGTCTCGTCGCCGAAGCCATCTATCATCCCATCGAAGACCGGGGCCCGGGCTATGCCCTGCCCGAACCCGAGCCGACCGGCGCGGCTGCCGAAGCCGCACCCGCAGCCCCTGTCGTGGCACTCGGCACGCTGCTG
>DATMSY010000180.1:0-3298 GCA_035565135.1 Devosia sp. | reverse complement strand
CGGCGCATTGATCGCCGACGCCGAATTCGTGCAATTCCACCCCACCGCCATCGCCACCGGCGCCGATCCGGCCCCGCTCGCCACCGAGGCCCTGCGCGGGGAAGGCGCCATCCTCGTCAATGATCTGGGCGAGCGCTTCATGCCCGCCATCCATCCCGATGCCGAACTCGCCCCCCGCGACATCGTCGCCCGCGCCAATTTCCGCCAGCTGCAGGCCGGTCGGAAGGTGTTTCTCGATACGCGCCAGGTGCTGGGCGAGGCCATCCTCACCCGCTTCCCCACCGTCGCCCAATATTGCCTCGATGCCGGCATCGATCCCGTCAACGGCATCATCCCGGTGACCCCGGCCGCTCATTTCCACATGGGCGGCGTCAAGGTCGACGAACGCGGCCGCTCCTCGCTACCCGGCCTCTGGGTCTGCGGCGAAGCCAGTTGCACGGGCCTGCACGGCGCCAATCGCCTGGCGTCCAATTCCCTGCTCGAAGCCACCGTCTATGGCGCCCGCATTGCCGAGGATATTGGCGGGCTCGAACCCGTCCGTTCGCTCGCCCCCTTCAAGGGCATCGAATGGGATGAAGCCGAAGGCGAAAAGGCCGAACAGGTGCTGCGCAACCTGCCCGCCGTGCAGCAATTGCGCCACGTCATGACCGATCTGGTCGGCGTCGAGCGCGATGCGACAGGCCTGAAACAGGCCCTGCGCGCCATTGCCGAACTCGAAGCCAATGCCGAGCACGTCACCCGCGCCTATCTCAATATGACCACCTCCGCCACCATGGTCGCCGCCGCCGCCCTCAAACGCACCGAAAGCCGCGGCGGCCACTACCGCACCGACTACCCCGAAACCAATGAGAGCTGGGAACACCACACCACGATGACGCTCGAAGAAGCGCTGGAGATCCGGGCGGGGGCCTAGATCGCGCCACGGCCTCGTCCTTCGACAAGCTCAGGATGAGGCCTACTGGGTAGACGCGCAACCAAAGTAGACCTCATGGTGAGCCTGTCGAACCACGAGGTCGTGGCAATATGTGAGAGTGCCCCTAAGCCCCCAGTACCGCATCCACCTGCGCCCGCGTCGGCGGCTTGCAGCCCTGTTCTGCGCAATTGAGCCCCGCCACCACCGCGCCAAAGCGCAGCGTCGTCGCCAGCGCCGCACCATCCAGCTGTTCCAGCTTACCGGGCCGCAAATCCCCCGCCTCATGCAGCCAGGTCAAAATCCCCGCCATCAGGCTATCGCCCGCCCCCACCGTGTCGCCAAACACCGGCGGCGCATAAATATCGGCATTGGCTTCCCCGGCCGCCGTAAACGCCTGCGAACCCTTCTCGCCCAGCGTCACCACCACCAGCTCGCAATTGGGCCGCGCCAGCAATTCCGCCGCATGCTGCTCGATACTCTTGCCGGCATCCAGCGCCGCCAGGTCTTCCTCCGACACCTTGACCAGATGCGCCAGATCGAGGAACTGGCTCAGCCGCTGCTTATAGCCCTCGAAATCCTCCACCAGCGACGGCCGCACATTGGGGTCGATGGTAATCGTCGCGCCCTTGGCAATCGCCGCCTTGACCACGTCCAGCCAGATCGCCGCATCCTCCGGCAGGATCGGACAGAACCCGCCGATCTGATAAACCTCGATCACCTCCGGCAGCGCCGCAATCAGCCCTTCCCTGGTAAAGGCATGGTCGGCATTGCGGTAGAATTCATACTGCGCCTTGCGCTGCGCATCGAGCGTCACCACCGCCAAAGTCGTCGGCGCAAACACCCGCTCCCTGAGCAGCGGCTTGACCCCCGCCGCATCCAGCGGCTCGAGCAGATAGGAGCCGAACCCGTCCTTGGAAATCGGGCACAAAAAGCCCGTATCATTGCCCAGCTTGGACAGCGCAATGGCGCAATTATAGGGCGAGCCGCCTTGATGGGCCTGCATCACGATGGAGCCATCCGCCCCGCGCGGCTCGGACACCAGGTCGATCAGGCTTTCCCCACTCACCACGAACATGCACTTCCTCCAGGCAGGCGCCCCGCTGGCGCGGAGCCAGCCAATATCATCTTTGCGCGCCCTGTCACCAGTGCGACCCCGCCCCATTCGTCCATTGGCCAGAAATATTTGCAAAGCGCCGGGATTAAACCCCGCCCTGCGGTGTTTATGTCCATGAGGCTTTCGACGAAAAGCCCGCAACTCGGAGGAATACCAGATGCATTTTCGTTCCATCCTGGCTGGCGCAGCCGCGCTGGCGCTGTTTGCCGCTCCCGCCTTTGCCGAAGACTATGTCGGCGGCGCCGTCAAATCCGCCGAAATCGGCGGCAAGACCGTGCTCACCGGCGCCAATGACATGACCCTCTATATCTTCGACAAGGACGCTCCCGGCGTCACCAATTGCTACGAGCAATGCGCCATCAACTGGCCGCCGCTGCTGGCCGACGCCTCCGCCAAGCCGGAAGGCGATTTCACCCTTGTCGACCGCACCGACGGCTCCAAGATGTGGGCCTATAAGGGCTGGCCGCTCTATTACTGGAAAAACGATGCCAAGCCCGGCGACATCACCGGTGACGGCGTGGGCGGCGTCTGGCATCTTGCCGTCGAATAAGGTTCCGGAATCCTTCCCGTGCAAGATTTCCTCGACCAGCTCGAAGCCTGCGTGCCGGCCCTCAGGCGTTATGCCCGAGCGCTGACGCGCAATATCGATCTGGCCGACGACCTCGTGCAGGATTGTCTGGAACGCGCCATTTCCAGGCGCGGCCTGTTTCGCCCCTCTGGCGAAATCCGCGCCTGGCTCTTCACCATCCTGGTCAATCTCTACCGCAATAGCCTGCGCGCCACCCGCCGTCAGGGCGAGCATGTCGCCATGGACGCCATTGCCGAGCCGGCCACGCCCGCGCCCCAGCCCGGCCATATCGCGCTCGCCGAAATGGCCCGCGCCATCGAAACCCTGCCGCTGGACCAGAAGGAGGCAATTCTACTGGTAGCGCTGGAAGGCCTGCCCTATGCCGAGGCCGCCACCATATTGAAGATTCCGCTCGGCACGTTGATGTCCCGGCTGGGCCGCGCGCGTTCGGCGCTGCGCCTGGCCACGGGAAACCCGGCCGAGCCCCATCTGAGGACTGTCAAATGAGCGAGTTCACCCCTGACAGATTGATGGCCTTTGCCGATGGACAATTGCCGCAGGCCGAACGCGAAGCACTGGCCGCCCATCTCGCCGCCAATCCCGACGCCGCGGCCGAGATCGCCGCCTGGCAGCGCCAGTCCGACGCCCTGCGCACCCTGTTCGTCCCGCCTTCCTCATACACCTCTGCATTCTCGGCGCCGAC
>DATMSY010000179.1:0-5301 GCA_035565135.1 Devosia sp. | reverse complement strand
GTGCAGCCCGTGCAGTTTGCGAGTGGGAAGCCTCTGTGGCGGGCCAAGAGGGACACGAGCCGCACGCCACGATCAATCTTTTTGTCACTGAAGAAGGGCCCGGCGGCGGAGGGCGCCGCCGGGTAGATTGAGCTTACGAGTTGTAGGCGCGTTCGCCGTGGCTCGAGAGATCCAGGCCATCGCTTTCGCTCGATTCGGAGACGCGGGCGCCGCCGAAGATGGCCTTGACGATCAGCATGGCGACCAGGGCCACGACGGCCGACCAGACGATGGCCACGGCCACGGCCAGGATCTGGGTGACCAGCTGCCCGCCCAGATTGTAGTCCTCGGCGCCGAAGCCGCCCAGCGAGGGGGCTGCGACGATGGCGGTGCCGATGGCGCCGACAATGCCGCCCACGCCGTGGATGCCGAAGACGTCGAGGCTGTCGTCATATTTGAGCATCGGCTTGAGGGTGACGACGGCCCAGAGGCAGACAAAACCGGTGACGGCGCCCAGCACGATCGAGCCGAAGGTGCCGGCAAAACCGGCGGCCGGGGTGATGGCGACGAGGCCGGCAACAGCGCCCGAGACGAAGCCCAGGGCCGAAGCATGGCCGCGGGTGATCTTTTCGCCGACAGCCCAGGCAATGGCGGCAGCGGCAGGGGCAGTGATGGTATTGAGGAAGGCCTGCGCGGCCAGACCATTGGCGCCCAGAGCCGAGCCGGCATTGAAGCCGAACCAGCCGACCCAGAGCAGGCACGCACCGATATAAGTGAAGACCAGGTTATGCGGAGCAATCGGCTCCTTGAGGTAACCCAGACGCGGGCCCAGCACGATGGCGGCGACGAGTGCGGCCACACCGGAATTGATGTGAACCACGGTGCCGCCGGCAAAGTCGAGCGCACCCATATTGAAGAAGAGGCCCGCACCCGACCACACCATATGGGCGATGGGCAGATAGGCGAAGGTGAACCAGATCGCGAGGAACGCGATCACGGCGCCGAACTTCATGCGCTCGGCAATGCCGCCGACCACCAGGGTCGCCGTGATACAGGCGAAGGTGAGCTGGAACACCACGAAGACGAGTTCGGGAATGGTGCCCGAGACCGAATCGGGGGTCACATTGGCGAGGAAGAAGTTGGAGAAATCGCCGATGAATGCGGAGAGCCCGCCTTCGGTGGGGCCGGAAAAGGCCAGCGAATAGCCATAGGCGACCCAGAGCAGGGCGATCACGGCAAAGGCGCCGAAGACCTGGGTGATGACCGAAAGGATATTCTTGGCGCGCACGAGACCGCCATAGAAGAGGGCAACGCCCGGAATGGTCATGAGAATGACCAGAAGCGTCGAAACGATCATCCAGGCGGTATCGCCCGTATCGATGGTTGCGACTTCAGCGGCCGCCTCGGCCGCCGGAGCGGCAGCGTCCTGCGCGAATGCCGGCAGCGCCAGCAGCAGGGAGGCGATTGCAGCGCTCCCCAAAACTTTTGACATTTTCATCTTGTTGTTCTCCCGATGACGCTTAGAGGGCAGAAGCGCCGGTTTCGCCGGTGCGGATACGGGTGACGGCGAGCAGATCGAGCACGAAGATCTTGCCGTCGCCGATCCGTCCGGTCTGGGCGCTGTCGCGAATGGCGGTGCTCACGGCATCGGCAAGGGCGTCATCCACGGCGATTTCAACTTTGAGCTTGGGCAGGAAGTGCACGGCATATTCGGTGCCGCGATAGATTTCCGAATGCCCCTTCTGGCGGCCATAACCCTTGACCTCGGTCACGGTCATGCCGTGTACGTCGAGAGAGTTGAGAGCCTGGCGAACCTCTTCGAGGCGTGACGGCTTGATAATTGCAATCACCAGTTTCATGTGAGCCCCTTTGCGACTTGGCGCTGGTCTGGAATGGCAAACTAGACTCAAGCGCCGTGCCAAGTCGGTGCCAGGCCAATTTCCGCCGCAAAAACAATGACTTAATAATTCACCCGGAATTCACGGCCCGTGAGCCGCCATGCGGTGCACAAAAAATGTGCAAAACTGGATTGAATTGGGCAAAATTGCGGCAAGCCCTGCCGCGACGTTCGGCCCCTTGCATGCGCGGCAGGCAGGCGCTCAATAGGGGAAAGGAGACCAGACATGGCCAGCGCGGAACAAACCCATGATGTCCTGATCGTCGGCGGGGGCCCCGTGGGGCTGACGCTGGCTCTGGCGCTGGCGCAATCGGCGCGGGGCATTCGCGTCGGGCTGGTCGATCGGCGGCCATTGTCGGTGCCGCGCGACAATCGCGCTTCGGCCATAGCCGCCGGCGTGCGGCGGGTGTTCGAGGCGCTGGGCGTCTGGCCTGATATGGCGGCGGAGGCGCAGCCGATCACCGCCATGCGCATTACCGATTCGGGCCTGGGCGATATTTCCCGGCCGCTGTTTTTGAGCTTTGAGGGCGATGTGGCGCCGGGCGAGGCCTTTGCCCATATGGTGCCCAATCGCGTCATGGGGCAGGTCCTGCTCGATGCGGCGGGCCCCGCGATCGAGGTGATCGCGCCGGCCGAGATCACCGGCTGGTCCAGCGATGCCCGCGCCGCCCGGCTGAGCCTTGCCGATGGCAGGGTATTGGTGACGCCCCTGGTGGTGGCGGCCGATGGCGCGCAGTCGGCGCTGCGGGCCATGGCGGGGATTGGCGTCGTCGAGCACGATTACCACCAGACGGGGCTCGTCACCACGATCGCCCATGAATTGCCCCATGACGGCGTTGCCTACGAACATTTCCGCCCCGCCGGTCCCTTTGCCAGCCTGCCGCTACCGGGCAATCGCTCCTCGCTGGTCTGGACCGAGGCGAGCGCGGATGCCCCGCGCTTCCTGGGCATGGACAGAGCCGCCTTAGCGCTCGAAATCGAGGCGGTGATGGGCTCGAGCCTAGGCGCGGTGACGGTCGAGGAGAATCTGGCGGGCTTTCCGCTGCGCATGCGCATCGCCCGCGATTTCGTGGCGTCGCGGCTGGCCCTGGTGGGCGACGCCGCCCATGTGGTGCATCCCATTGCCGGCCAGGGGCTCAATCTCGGCCTTAAGGACGTGGCGGCTTTGGCGGAAGTGGTGATCGACGCCGTCCGCCTCGGGCTCGACCATGGCGGCGATGACGTGCTGGCCCGCTACCAGAGCTGGCGGCGGCTCGATACCTCGACCATGGCCATGGTGACCGATGGCATGAACCGGCTCTTTTCCAACGACGCCGCCCCGGTGCGCGCGCTGCGCGATTTCGGCCTGGGCCTGGTGGATCGCGCCGGCCCGCTCAAGGCGGCGATGATCCGCACGGCGGCGGGGGTATCGGGGAATGGGCCGAGATTGTTGAGCGGGCTGCCGATTTAGGTTTTTGGCACCCTTCACCCACAATGCCGTCCACCCCACGGTGTCATTCCCGCGAAAGCGGGAACCTCCGTTTTACGATGCAAGAAAGCAAACAGGGGTTCCCGCTTTCGCGGGAATGACATTGTGGGGAGGGTAGGTTTGGATGCTGCCCCCCAGTAGACCTCATGGTGAGCCTGTCGAACCACGAGGTCGTGGCGGGATGGTGCCACGACCTCGCCCTTCGACAAGCTCAGAGTGAGGTCTACTAAGGAATCAGGAATGCCCCTGCGTCAGCGCCTTGATCTCCTCCGGATCAACACCGCGCGCCTCATCCAGGCTCAATAGCGGCACGCCCTTGGTGATGGGGAAGGCCAGGCGCGCGGCGACCGAGATCAGTTCGGTATGGTCGGCCGATAGGGTCAGCCGCGTCTTGGTCAGCGGGCAGACCAGCATTTCGAGCACGCGCACATCCACGACATGGCGGGGATCGACGGCGGAGGGCATCAGTTGAGCGACGGGCGGTCGTTGCCGCCGCGGGCCATTTCGTATTCGGTCATGGCGATGAGGGTTTCGGCCCGCTGCTCCAGGGTCCGGGCTTCCAGCAGCACCTGCTTTTCGGCGGCGCCATAGGGAGAGACCATGCAGCAGAAATTGACGAGGTCGGCCGTGCCGGTGCGCTCGATCTCTTCGAAATTGAGGTCGATATTGGCAAATTCGGCATAGTCGCGCATCATCTTGATGAAGCGGTCGCGATCGACCGCCTCCTCGCCGAAATCGCGGGCGAAATCGGTGGCAAAGTCCTCGGCCGCGATCACCGCCTGGCGATAGGGCGTCATCACCGTCAGCTCATGGGCCAGGCGGAAGCGGGTCACGCCTTCGAGGATAATGAAATAGCGCCCCTCCCCGCTTTCCTCGAAATGGGTAATGCGGCCCAGGCACCCGATCGATTGCAGCGGGCTGCGGCCCTTGGGGCTTTCTTCCGAAGTATCCTCGGGCTGGATCAGGCCGATCAGCCGGTCGCCGCGCAGGGCCGCGTCCACCATTTCGATATAGCGCGGCTCAAAGATATTGAGCGGGCGATGCGAAAAGGGCAGCAGCAGCGCCCCGGTCAGGGGAAAGACCGGGACGGATTTGGGCAGCTCGGCAGGAGAGGTCGGGCGTTTGGGCATGAGGTCTCCCGGCTCAGGAAAACAGCGCTGCCGACAGCAGCCGGCGGCCCTTGAGCGTGGCCGGCTCCTTGGGGCCCCAGGCCTCGAAGAATTCGAGCAGTTTTTTGCGCGCGCCGTCTTCGTTCCAGGTGCGGTCGCGCTTGAAGATGGCGACCAGCGCCTCGGCCGCCTCGACCCGCTTGCCTTCGGCATTGAGCACCACGGCCAGATCGAAACGGGCCTGGTGGTCATCGGGATTGGCGGCCAGCGCGGCTTCGAGCGCCGAAGTTTCCGACAGGTCCGCCGCTTCACCGAGGAGGCGAATCGAATTGGCCAGCGCGCTATAGGCGTCGCCCTTGCGCTCGGCCTCGGGCACCATATCGAGGGTGGCCTGGGCCTGTTCGGTTTCGCCAGCAGCCAGATAGACCTTGGTGAGGCCAAGCAGCGCCTGGGCATGGTCGGGCACGTGCTGGAGCACCATGCCGAAAATCTGCGCGGCGCGGCCGAGATCGCCGGCGCCCAGCGCTTCCTCGGCGGCGGCGACGGCTTCGGCGATCTGGGCTTCCATCGAGCCTTCGGCAGGGGCGGGCTCGGGGGCGCCGGCAATCACCTTATCGGCAAAGCGGCGCACTTCGCCCTCGGGCATGGCGCCCATGAAACCATCGACCGGGCGGCCGCCGGAAAAGGCAAACACGGCGGGAATCGACTGAATGCCGAGCTGGCCGGCAATCTGGGGGTTTTCGTCGATATTGATCTTGATCAGGCGGATCTTGCCGGCCTTTTCATTGACCACTTTTTCCAGCGCCGGGGTGAGCTGGCGGCAGGGGCCGCACCAGGGCGCCCAGAAA
>DATMSY010000178.1:0-19288 GCA_035565135.1 Devosia sp. | reverse complement strand
GTGGGGGTGTCGAGCTATCCGCAAGCATGGAGTTCGTGGAGGTCACGACACCCCCACCCTAGCCCTCCCCTCAAGGGGGAGGGGACTGGATTGGGCTCTCGGTCATTTGGGCCGGCTGAAATCACCCAGCCGGCCCCTGCCCTTACGGCTTGGGCGCATCGGGGTTGGCTTTGAGGCTCACCACCATGTAGCGCAGGTTGGACCAGTTGGGGCCCGAGGCCGCGTAGGGATTGGCGGCGGAGGGGTAGTTGGTCCAGTAGGTCGTGTCGAAGGGGGCGAACTTGTTGTAAGCCATGAGTGGGATCATGGGCATTTCCTCGACGGCGAGCTTGAGGAAGTCGAGCCCGATATCGACGATCTCCGGCGAGTCGAAGGCGATCGAGCGATTGCGCTTGATCAATTCGTCCAGGCGCGGATCTTCCCAGCGCTGGGTGTTGCGCGGCGGCTGGATTTCCCCCAGCGGCTTGATGAAGGCCGAGTCATAGCTATCGAGGAAGAAGCTGAGATCGGGGTGACCGCCCCAGGTTTCGACCGTCCAGCTGATGGCGGTTTCAAAATCGCCGGTGCCGAGGCGCTGCCCATTGGTGGGGCCGGCCACATCGACCGTGGCCTTGATGCCGGCCTGGCTCCATTGCTGGGCGATGGCGGTGCCGGCGCGGGCCAGCGTGGGGATGGCGTCGCCTTCCACCTGCACGCGCACTTCAAACGGGGTGCCGTCGGGCTTGAGCCATTGGTTGCCGTTTTTGGTGAAGCCGGCTTTCTGCAGCAATTCGGTTGCCGCCTGCACGTCCTGTTTCCACCAGCCAAAGCCGAACATGCGTTGCAGCTGGGCTTCGTCGGTGGGGATATCGGGCCACTGGTTGCGGACCATATTGGCCAGTTGGCCAGCCAGGCTCGGATCATAGGGTTTGATGGTGCGCGTGCCGGTGTTCAGCTCGAAATTGTTGAGCCAATCCTGCATGGGCACGAAGTAGTCGTCAGGGGCTGAGCCGGTGGGCGGCACGGCGAGCGCGGAGAGATTTGCCGCGCCACGATAGGAGCCAAGGGCCACGGCGCGGATATCGATCAGCAAGGCCAGCGCCCAGCGGACGTCCTTATTGTCGAACGGGGCCTTCTTGAGATTGAAGATCACCGAAGGCAGGGTCGGATCGGGGTGGGCATAGGGGAAGCTCGGCAGCCAGGCGGCGGCGCTGGGATTGTCCTTCATGATCGAGAACATGCCTTCGGGGGCGATGTCGTTGATCACATCCAGGTTGTGATTGCGCTGGGCGATGACGCGGGCTTCGGGATTACCCGAGGCGGCATAGACCACATATTTGACCTCGGGCTGGCCCCAATCCATGCCGATGGAGGTGCGCTGCCAATCGTCGCGCAGCTTCCAGATCGCCCAATTGCCAGCCTTGTCGTAATTGTGCAGCACATAGGCGCTGAGCGAAATGGGCGGGTTGTTGTTGAAGGCCAGCGGGTCCTCGACCTTTTCGAAGACATGCTTGGGCATGATCCAGGCCGCGTTCCAGCGCACGGTGAAGATCGAATGGAAGCGTGAATTGGGTTCCTTGAGCTTGAAGATGACCGTGTTGCGGTCGGGCTGCTCCATGCTGGCGACATTGATGGAGAATGGCGCGCTCCAGCCCATGCCGGGGTGATCGATCTGGGTCTGGACGGTATAGACCAGGTCATCGGCGGTGAATTCGACGCCGTCGCTCCAGTAAATGCCCTCGCGCAGCTTCACCGTCATTTCGGTGAAGTCCTCATTATAGATGGGCGGTTCGGCGGCCAGGGCATTCTGCCAGGCGTCCGGCCCGCCTTCGGGATTGATGAACCACAATGTATCGGTGGTCAGCTGCTGCAGGCCATTGACATTGGAGCCGCCGCCCGGCGCCCAGACATTGAACCAGTCGGCATTCTGCGCGGTGGGTCCCTGCACGATCAGCGCCTCGTTGCGGGGAATGCCGGCGATGAAATCCTGCGCCAGCGCCGGCAGCGCCAGCATGGACGCGACCGCCGCGATGGCGATTTTCTTGAACAAGGTCATAGGTCTCCTCCCTAAGCGCGTTTTGACGCGATGAATTCCCGTGATCGCTGAGGCCTCCGCCCCATCGCTCCGCCTATCCGCGCCGCATCCCGAAAGACGCTGAACCTCTCCTCGCGGATTTCGTCGTTGCGGCGTCTTTATCGACAATTTTTGCGCAGACCACAACCGCTAGTTTCAATAATTCGATATTTTGCGCGGATTTTTGCACGGCGACGGACGGATTGGCGATAATCCACGCATCTTATTATTGACAAAGTGGCTGACTGACTTAGTTTGCTGGCATCAATATCCGCCCCAGCGCAACCCTGCGCCCCCGCCTCCTGAGGAAGACAGATGAGCCAGACTATCGATGTGAAGACGAGTGTGCGCGCCGACCGCCCGACGGGGGCCTATAAGCCGCTATGGGCCTGGTTCGGTTATGACGAGCCGAACTACACCTATAGCGAGCATGGCAAGAAGCTGCTGCGCGAACTGACCGAGCTAAGCCCGGTCTCCCCGCATATCCGCACGCATAACCTGCTGACCTCGGGCGACGGCGTGGCAGCGCTCAAATGGGGCTCGACCAATGCCTATACCGAGGATGCCAATGGCAATCCCGTCTATGACTGGACCATCATGGACCAGATTTTCGACGCCTATGCCGAAGCGGGCAATACGCCGCTGGTGCAGATCGGGTTCACGCCAGAGGCGCTGTCGGACGATACGGGGCCGTACAAGCATAATTGGCGGCCGGCGGACAAATACTCCACCATCGTGACGGGCTGGGCAGCGCCACCGAATGACCTCAAGAAATGGGGCGCCCTGATCGAAGCCTGGGCGCAGCACCTGGCGGATCGCTATGGCAAGGAAAAGGTGAGCACCTGGCCCTGGGAAGTGTGGAACGAGCCGGACGGGGCCTACTGGACCGGCACGATCCCCCAATTCTGCGAAATGTATGACGTGAGCGCGCGGGCGGTGAAGAAGGTGCTGCCCGATGCACGGGTGGGCGGACCACATACCTGCGGGGCCTTTTCCAACCCCAAGGCGCAGACCTTTTTGCGGGAATTTTTGAAGCATGTGGTGGAGAACAATTCACCCATCGACTTCATCGCCTTCCATGCCAAGGGGAATCCCGTGATCTGGCAGGATTATGTGCGGATGGGGCTGCACAAGCATCTGCGCGATATCGAAGCGAACCTGGCCATCGTCAATGAATTCCCCTCGCTGACGCATTTGCCGGTGGTGATCGGGGAATCCGACCCCGAAGGGTGCGCCGCCTGTTCGGCGCGGGTGCATCCGCAGAATGGCTATCGCAACGGGCCGCTCTATGGCGTCTATGTGGTCGAGAGCATGATCCGGACCTATGAATTGAGCCAGCGCGCCAATATCGAGATCGAGGGCGCGGTGACCTGGGCCTTCATGTTTGATGAACAGCCGTGGTTTGACGGGTTCCGGGATCTGGCGACCAATGGCGTCGACAAGGCGGTGCTCAACGGCTTCCGCATGCTGGGCATGCTGGGCGGGGAATGGCTGGAAACGGCCAGCACGCATCGCCGCGACATTGCCGAGATCATGCAGCATGGCGTGCGCGGGGAGCCCGACGTCAATATCGTGGCGACGCGCGACGACAAGGGCGTGAGCGTGCTGGTCTGGCATTATCATGATGACGATACGGCGGGGCCGGATGCCGAGGTGTCGATTGCCATCGAGGGATGGAGTGGGAAATCCCCGAGCCTCAAGCATTACCGGATGGATGAGAGCCATTCCAATGCGTTTGGCGTGTGGAAGGCCATGGGCAAGCCCGAGAACCCGCAAGGGGCTGATTACGCCAAGCTCGAAGCGGCCGGGAAGCTGGCGCAGATCGAGGATAAGGCAAGCGTTGCCGTTCAGGACGGCAAAATCGAACTCCGCACTACTCTGCCGCGGCAAGGTGTCTCCCTGCTTCGTCTCGACTGGTAGTACGGCAAAGAGCGCGCCCTTCCTCCCGGGCGCGCTCGTTTTTTTGGGGGGCCTCGCACCGTCGCCACAACCAACACGGTGTCATTCCCGCGAAAGCGGGAACCTCCGTTTCCTTCCTAAATATCCAAAACAGAGGTTCCCGCTTTCGCGGGAATGACATTGTGGGTGTGAGGAGTGACGTGGGTAAATGGGGTCTTGCGGCCCTACCCCACGCGATCCAGATAGCGCGCCTTGCTCGGCTGCAGGTGATCAACACAAAGCTGCGCCAGGACCCAATTGTCACTGCCCTTGAGCATGTCAATCATCAGGCGGTGGTGCTCATGCGACACCCGCAATGACGCCGTGCTGGCCATGGAATTGGCGCGGACGGGCAGGCTGAGGCGCATGTAGAGTTCGATCGATTGCACCAGATGCGCATTGCCGCAGGCGCCGAACAGGGTGAGGTGGAAGCGGTCATTGGTTTCGTGCACGCCGCGCAGGAAGCCGGCTTCGATATGGCGGCCGTGTTCTTCGTGGATGGCGTTGAGTTCGGCGATGAGGCTTTCGGGAGCCGGCAGGGGAATCCAGAGCGCGGCCTGGCGCTGCAGCAATTCGCGGACGGCGTAGATTTCCTTGACCTGCGCCGCCGTGAGCGAGCGGACGGTGGCGCCGCGATTGCGCTCGCGCACCACGATGCCCATGGATTCGAGCTGCACCAGCGCCTGGCGGGCGAAATGGCGCGTGACGGCGAAACGCGCCAGCAGCATATCCTCGGTGAGGCGCGTGCCGGGGGCGAGGCGGCCGAAGATGATGTCCTCTTCCAGCGCGCGGGCGATGGAGAGATCGTAGTGCTCGTCGGCGTGTTCGGTCAAGCTATCCAAGGGCGGCTCCTGGTTGATGGGCCATTCTATCGCGGTTCTTGCGCCGGGTCGAATTGCGCGAGCGCGTAGATGGCTTCGACGAGGCGGAGGGTTTCGAGATTATCCTGCGGGCTGGTTTCGAAGGGCTTTTTGGCGTCGAGACAATCGAGGAAATGGGCGATCGCGGCGTCATAGGAGCCTTGATAGACGGCGTCGGCGTCGAAATGCTGATCGGGCTGGCTGGTGGCGGTGAGGCTGACGCCGTCGAGTTCGATGGTGCCGCGTGTGCCGAAAATGCGCAGGTGATCGCGCGGGGCGGGTGGGGCGCCGTGGACGGCGAGATTGCCGGTGACCTGGATCAGCACGCCATCGCTGCGACGGCGCAGGGTGATGGCGGCGATGTCTTCGGCGACGATGCCGGCATTGCTGCGCTCGAGGCGGGCAGCGACGACGTCCATTTCCCCGAGCAGGAAGCGCAGCGTGTCGAGATGGTGGATCAGCACTTCCATGACGAGGAGGCGCTGCTGGGTGCGGAAGAAGGGCTGGCGGACCAGCGCGGGACGCTGGCCATCGGGGCCGGCGATCATGCCGCTGGAGAGGAATTCGAGGCTGACTTGACGGATATCGCCGGCCACGCCCGCATCGAGCCAGTCACGCAGGCGGCGATACCAGGCGCGGAAGCGCCAGTTTTCGTGGACCATCAAAGTCGTGTTGGCGACGTCGGCGACCAGGGCGGCAGCGGAAGTGAAGTCGGTGGCGAGCGGTTTCTGGCAGATTATCGCCACCCCGGCCTGCGCGGCGAGACGGACGAGATCGGCATGGGCTTCGCGCGGGGCGCAGATATCGACAATGTCGAGATTTTCGTGCGCCAGCATCGTGGCGGCGTCGGTGTAGGTGGCGGGAATGTTGAAGGCCCCTGCCCGCGCCTGGGCGGCCCCGGCGGAGGGGTCGGCTATGGCAACGATTTCGGCCTGGGCGCTGCGTTTTTGCCAGGCCGGGAGGTGATAGGCGCTGACCCATCCTGCACCGATCACACCCACTCGCCGCTTCTGCATATGCCTTATCCTTCGCCTGATTTATCAATAATAATGAAACGCGCCCACCGAAGGAAGCGAGAAATTTCGGCCATATGGCGCGATTGTGGATTTAGCGCAGCGCTTCTTTATTGACAATCCCGGTGGAGGCACTAGCTTACCGACAGACGGCAAAGCATGAGCCGGAACGGGAGTATCGCGTTGTCAAACGGCCTTCGTCGGAAATTGACCAGCTATGGCGACCAGGGTTTTTCCCTGTTCTTGCGCAAGGCGTTTATCAAGGCCATGGGCTATTCCGATGATGCGCTGGACCGGCCCATCGTGGGCATTGCCAATACCTATTCGGACTATAATCCGTGCCACGGCAATGTGCCGCAACTGATCGAGGCGGCCAAGCGCGGGGTGATGCTCAATGGCGCGCTGCCCATGGTGTTTCCGACCATCTCGATCCACGAGAGTTTCGCCTCACCCACCTCGATGTATCTGCGCAATCTGATGGCGATGGAAACCGAGGAGATGATCCGCGCCCAGCCCATGGATAGCGTGATCCTGATCGGGGGCTGCGACAAGACGCTGCCGGCGCAGATCATGGCGGCGGCGAGCAGCGAGATTCCGGCAGTGTTCCTGCCGACCGGACCGATGGCGACCGGGCACCACAAGGGTGAGCGGCTGGGGGCCTGCACCGATTGCCGCCGGTTCTGGGGGCGGTTCCGGGCTGGGGAGATCGATGAGGCCGAGATTGGCGAGGTCAATAATAGGCTGGTCGCCTCGGTGGGTACCTGCACGGTGATGGGCACGGCCAGCAGCATGGCCAATCTGACCGAAGTGATGGGGCTGTGCCTGCCGCGGGCGGGTTCGGCGCCGGCGACCGAGGCCGAGCGGGTGCGGCTGTCGGAAGCCACGGGAAGTCTGGCCGCCAAGCTGGCCAGCGAGGGCGGACCGACGGTCAGGGAGCTGTTGACGCCGGCGGCGATCCGCAATGGGCTGGTGGCTTTGCAGGCCATGGGCGGCTCGACCAATGCGGTGGTGCATCTGGCCGCGATTTGCGGACGGCTGGGCATTCCGCTGGATATGGCGCTGCTGGACGAGCTGGGACAGCGGGTGCCGTTGCTGGTCGATCTGCAGCCGTCCGGGCAGCATTATATGGAGCAGTTTCACAAGGCGGGTGGCGTGCCGGCTTTGCTCAAGGAAATCCGTGGCGAGCTGGATCTGAGCGCGCCGACGATCCATGGCGCCAGCATTGGCGAGGTGATCGACGCGGTGGTGGATGAGCCGGGGCAGACGATTATCCGCACAGTTGCGGCGCCGCTGAAGCCGATTGGCACGCTGGCCGTGCTCAAGGGGAATCTGGCGCCACGCGGCGCGATCATCAAGCAATCGGCGGCGTCCAAGGGGCTGATGCAGCACACAGGGCGAGCCGTGGTGTTCGACTCGGTCGAGGACCTGGCCAATCGGATCGATAGCGACGATCTCGATGTGGCGGCCGACGATGTGCTGGTGCTGCGCAATGCGGGGCCCAAGGGCGCGCCGGGCATGCCGGAAGCGGGATATCTGCCGATTCCGCGCAAGCTCGCGCGGCAGGGCGTGAAGGATATGGTGCGGATTTCCGATGCGCGGATGAGCGGCACGGCCTTTGGCACGGTGATTTTGCATATTTCGCCGGAGGCCGCGGCTGGCGGGCCGCTGGCTATCGTTCAGACCGGGGATATGATTACGCTCGATGTGCCGGGGCGGGTGCTTAGTCTCGATATTCCGGCCGAGGAATTCGAACGGCGCATGGCCGCGCTACCGCCGCCACCGGAGACGGCGCGGCGGGGTTATGACCGGCTTTATCATGAGCATGTGATGCAGGCCGATGAAGGCGCCGATTTCGACTTTTTGCAGGCCGGGCCGTGAGCGAGACCGAGGCGCCGCTATGCCTGAAGCCCAAGCCGCTGGGGGCCCTGCCCCGTTTGCCGGCGGGGACATGCGACAGCCATTTCCACGTGTTCGAGCCGGGGGCGCCGCTGGCGTCGCCGCGCAGCTATACGCCGCAGATGCTGACCATCGCCGATTGGCGGCTTTATGCCGAGGCGGCCGGGATTGCCCGGGGTGTGCTGGTGCAGCCAAGCGTCTATGGGCTGGACAATTCGGTCCTGCTCCGCGGCATCGAGAGTGATCCGCAGCATTTGCGCGGGGTGGCCGTCGTGGCGCCCGATATTTCCCCGGCAGCCCTGTGGGAGCTGGATGCGCGCGGGATACGCGGCATAAGGATCAATACGCGCAACCGGGCTGGCGTGGCGTTCGAGGCGGTCAATGAGCTGCTCGGCAAGGTCGCGTCGCTGGGCTGGTCGGTGCAATTCCAGATTCGCGCGGAGCAATTGGCGGCGGTCGGGGCATTGCAGCATGGCGACACCCCGCTGGTGCTCGACCATATGGGGTTCATCCGCTTCGGGGAGCCCGATACGGCCGAGCGGCTCGATGCCTTGCGGCGGCTGCTCGACCGGCCCAATATTTATGCCAAGCTTTCCGGCCCCTATCGGCTGACGGAAGACGCAAGCTATGAGGCGGTCGGCGCGGCCACCATGGCGCTGGCTGAGAGCCATCCGCATCGCCTGATCTGGGGCAGCGACTGGCCGCATACCGAATTGTGGGCCACCATGCCGGACGATGCGGACCTGCTCGCTGCCTATGAAAGCTGGCTCCCTGACCCGCAATTGCGGCAGCAGATATTCGTCGACACACCCCAATCCCTGTTTTTCAGCCGCTGACCGCGGCACTTTCTGGAGGTCACCATGGCCAAGCTCACCGAAGAGGCAAAAGGCGTTTACGTCATCGCCGTCACCCCGTTTACCGATGAGGGGGCGCTGGACCTCGAAAGCGTCGACTCCATGGTCGATTTCTACGAAGCGGCCGGGGTCAGCGGGATCACGGTGCTGGGGCAATTGGGGGAAGCGCCCAAGCTGACCTCGGCGGAATCATCGCAGGTGGTGGAGCGGATGCTGAAGCGCCTGGATGGCCGCTTGCCGGTAGTGGTGGGGGTTTCGGCGCCGGGTCTGGCGCCGATGACGGAGCTGGCCGAAAAGGTGATGGACCAGGGCGCGGCGGGCGTGATGGTCGCGCCACCCTGGACGACCAAGACGGATGACCAGAGCCTTGCGTTTTACCAATCGGTAGGCGAGGCGCTGGGGAAGATTCCCTTCGTGCTGCAGGATTATCCGCTGACCACCAATGTCACCATCGCGCCCAAGGTGATCGAGCGGATCGTGCGCGAAGTGCCCAATTGCGTGATGCTCAAGCATGAGGATTGGCCGGGGCTGTCCAAGATTTCGGCGCTGCGGGCGGGGAGCGACAAGGGCGAGACGCGGCGGATTTCCATTCTCTGCGGCAATGGCGGGCTGTTCCTGCCCGAGGAAATGTCGCGCGGCGCCGATGGGGCGATGACGGGCTTCTGCTTCCCCGAAATGATGGTGGGCGTGGTCAAAGCCTTTGCCGAAGGCAAGGTGGAGCGGGCGCATGATATTTTTGACGCCTATCTGCCGCTGGCGCGTTATGAGCAACAGCAGGGCATTGGCCTGGCGGCGCGCAAATATGTGCTGGCCAAGCGGGGGGCGATCAAATCGGGGGCGCTACGCAAGCCGCGGCCGGTGCTGAGCGCAGCAGATATCGCCGATGTCGAGCGCCTTTTGGCGCGGCAGGCGATCCGGCTCAAGGAGATTGGCGCATGAAGCTGGGACTGGACGGCAAACGCGCGCTGGTTTTGGGTGCCAGCAAGGGATTGGGCGCGGCTATTGCGCTGGCCCTGGCCAATGAAGGAGCCAGTGTCATCGGGGCGGCGCGCAGCGTTGACCTGGTGACAGCGCTTGATGGGAGGATCGACAAAAGCCTTGGCGGCTCGATCGTTGGCCGGGCGATCGATCTGGCGGATGGGGCATCGGTGACGGCGCTGGGCGAAGCGCTGGTCGCGGAAGGTGGCGTCGATATTATCGTCAACAATTCGGGCGGGCCGGCGCCGGGCGAGGCCGCGACGGTGCCGCTCTCGGCGTGGAACGCCGCGTTTGAATCGATGGTGGGCAATATCATTGCGCTGAACCAGGCGCTGTTGCCGGCCATGACGGCGCGCGGCTGGGGGCGGATCGTGACCCTCACGTCATCGGGGGTGGAGGCGCCCATTCCGCGGCTCGCCATTTCCAACGCGCTGCGGCAGGCATTGGTGGGGTGGTCCAAGACGCTGGCGAGCGAAGTCGCGGCGTCCGGGATCACGGTCAATGTGGTGGTGCAGGGCCGTATTCACACCGACCGGGTCGATGAACTCGACGCGGCGGCGGCAAAACGGCAGGGCATCGAAATCGAGGCGGTGCGCCGGGCGTCCATCGGCACGATTCCAGCGGGCCGCTATGGACGTCCCGAGGAATTGGCCGATGTGGTTGCTTTTCTGGTCAGCGAGCGGGCCAGCTATGTGACCGGCTCTCGCATCAGGATCGATGGCGGGATGATCCGCTCGATCTAGATACTTGTTGGTCGCGTTTCCGAACCGCAAAACCGTTGCCACTTTTGCTGGAAACGCTCCAAAGGCACTCGGGGGCAGTGATTGGCCGCCCCCAGTTGCGTTGCGTCTTACTGGCTGATGATCGTGTTGTTGCTCGAACCGAAGTCGCCGCGGCCATGGATATCGCCGGAGCCAACAGCATTCCGCTCGGCCAGGCCGTCGGAACGAACCGGACGGAAGGTGTCCTTGTCGAAGAACTGCGTCGTCGTGGTGCCATCGGGATTGGTGACGGTGGCGCGGATCGACTGGCCCCAGGCTTCGAGACCGGTAGCGTTGACGCCGCGTTCGGCAAGCGTGCGCTCGATATTGAACTTGGAGTGACCGAACAGGTCGTCGCTCTGGGTCAGGCTGGCAGCATTGGCAGGCAGCGCAAAGGCAGCAGCGGCGGTAGCAAGGATAGCAAAAGTAATGGTTTTCATTTGGGGTCTTCCTTTCTGAAGGTGACGCCAAGCTAGATCCGCAAGCTTGCCCGAAGCTTGCGGAAAGCGGGAAAACGAAATTTTTCTATGTGCACTTAGTTCGTTGATTTTATTGCTAAAATTTCAACATGAACGCATTGTAATGATTGTGGGGCGCAAGCCTTTGCACATTGCCGCCACAATTGGGGGATGGCGGGGCAAATCGGTTTGGCGGGGCGCCCCGCCCTATTCGGCCGGATGGATTTCCACGCGCCTCTCACTCGCGTTCAGTGTCGCGGAGAGCTGGCGGATCAGCTGGTAGCTGGCCTGCATATTGTGGCGATAGGGGATGTTGAACAGCCGGGCGCAGAGGCGTTCGGCGTGTTGGGCGACATCCTGGGCCAGCAACAGGCCGTCATCGGTGAGACCGATGAGGCGGGCGCGGCGATCGTTGCGATCGACGACCCGGAAAATCAGCCCGCGATCTTCCATGCCGTTCAGAATCTTGACGCCGCTGGCATGCTCGACGCCCAGGGCATCGGTGAGCCTCGCCTGGCTGAGCAGATGGGGCGCATCGAGCAGCAGGACGAGGACCTGCGCGCGGTTGAAGGAGAGATTGAACGACTGGAACAGCGCGTTGAGTTCGGTTTCGAGGGCATGAACGAGGCGGCCCACGGTCCACAGGCTTTCGCTGGTGGACAGGGGCAAGGCCTGGCTGGCGGTCATGGCGCAGTCCTTGTCGTTTCGGATCGGCAACAGGCGTGCGGCCGGAGGGTAAGGCCGCACGCCTGCCGGGGTGGCCATCAGGCTTTGGCGGGCGAGCTATCAGTGATCTCGTGGCCGTCGCCATGATGGGCGGGCTTGCCGGGCATCAGGCGCTTGATGAAGCGTGCCAGGCTATCGGTATAGGTCAGGATGACCGGCACCACGACCAGCGTCAGCAGGGTCGAGCTGATCAGCCCGCCGATCACGGCATGGGCCATGGGGGCGTTCTGCCCGCTGCCTTCGTGAATGCTGAGCGCCAGCGGCAGCATGCCGAACACCATGGCCAGGGTCGTCATGATGATGGGGCGGAAGCGGGTGCCGCCGGCCTCGATCAGGGCGTCATAGAGGTTCCAGCCCTGCTTGACGTGCTGATTGGCATTGTCGACCAGCAGGATGGCGTTTTTCACCACCAGCCCCATCAGCATAATGAAGCCGATCATGCTCATCATATTGAGGGTGGAGCCCCCGACCAGCAGGCCCAGGATAACGCCGACCAGCGAGAGGGGCAGCGACATCATGATGGCCACCGGCTGCAGGAAGCTGCCGAACTGGCTGGCGAGCACCAGGTAGATGAAGATCACCGCCAGCAGCAGCGCGGCACCGGCGGAGGCCGCGGTATCGCCCAATTGCTCGGCATCGCCCCCCATGGAGATGCGGTAGCCGGGAGGCAGTTCCATCTCGTTCATGGCCTGCTGGATGGCGGGCATGACATCGCCAATAGTGACGCCGGAAATATTGGCGTCGATGGTGATCTGGCGGGTCAGGTCCTTGCGGGAGATTTCGCCCGGGCCGGTGGACATGGCTACGTCAGCAATGTCGCCCAGCCGCACGACGGAGGCGCCGTTGCGGGTGATGGGCAGGTTGTAGAGGGCTTCCACCTGGTCGCGTTCCTGCGGCGGCAGGCGGACGATCAGCTTATAGGTATCCTCTTCGGGCGAGGTCCATTCGCTGACTTCCTCGCCACTCAGCATGGGCTGGAGCACGGCGCCGATCTGCTGGAGGGAGACGCCCACTTCGCTGGCGAGGTCCTGATTGACGCGGATGCCGACGACCGGCTGAGCGTCCTGCAGGGAGCTTTCGATATCGGCCAGCCCGGTAATGCCCGAGAGCTTGGCGCTGAACTCGTCCGCCAGCCGGCCCAGAGTGGCGAAGCTATCGCCATAAAGGGTGACCTGGACGGGTTTGGAGACGCCGCCGCCCATGCCGCCGGCGACGCCGACGACGCTGGTAATGCCCGGAACCTGGGCCAGCACTTCGCGGGCCGGAGCGGTCATTTCGTGGGGCATGCGGTCGCGTTGGCCGGGCGGCACCATGGACACCAGGATGCTGGCCGAATTTTCGCCGGTGGCGCTTTGCCCCGCATTGATGGTGGCATAGGTGCGCTCCACCTCGGGCATTTGCCGCAACAGGGCCTCGATCTGGCGCACCTTGTCGCCGGTATAGGCTAGGGAGGAGCCCTGCGGGGTTTCGACCTCGACGGTGAACTCGCTATCGTCACTGGGCGGAATGAATTCGACGCCGACCATGGGGAGCAGCAGAAAGCTCGAGAAGAAGAGCACCAGGGCGGTGGCGAGCGTGGTGATGCGATGGCGCAGCACCCAGCGCAGGAGGCTGCGGTAGCGGTCGCTGAGCCAGGAGAAGAAATCGTCGAACCTGGCGATGACCCGGCCGATGGGGCCGCGCTTGGCGTTGGGCTCGGAGGCCGGATCATACCAGACGCTGCTCATCATCGGATCGAGGGTGAAAGCGACGAAGAGCGAGATCATCACGGCGACCGACACGGTGACGCCGAATTGCAGGAAGAACTTGCCGATCATGCCTTCCATGAAGGCCACGGGCAGGAACACGGCGACGATGGAGAGGGTGGAGGCCAGCACCGCCAGCCCGATCTCGTTGGTGCCATCGACCGCAGCCTGGAAGTGGCCCTTGCCCATATGCAGGTGCCGCATGATGTTTTCACGCACCACGATGGCATCGTCGATGAGGATACCCACGGATAGCGACAGCGCCATCAGCGTCATCATGTTGAGCGTGAAGCCCAGCATGTAGAGCACGACCATGGTGCCGATGATGGAAATCGGCAGGGTCAGCGCGGTGATGACCGTGGAGCGCCAGGAATTGAGGAAGACGAAGACGATCAGCACGGCCAGGACCGCGCCCTCGATGATCATCGACTGCACGGTGTGGAAGGAATTTTCCACCGAGACGGAATTGTCGCGCACCACATCGAGATGCACGCCCTCGGGCAGTTCGTTCTGTTCGAGCTGGGCGAGCGTCTTGTGAATATCGTGGGCCACGCCGACCGTATTGGCGCCCTGCACCTTGAGAATATCGATGGAAAGCGCGCGCTCGCCATTGATGAAGGCCAGGCTTTCGTCCTCGGCGGCGCCGGAGCGGATCGTGGCCACATCGCCCAGGCGCACGGGCTGGCCGCCGGTGCGGGCGACGATGATGTTGTCGAAGTCGTCGATGTCCTGGATCTTGCCCTCGATCTGGATCGAGCGGGCGACCGAGCCTTCGGTGATGCTGCCGGCGGGCAGATCGCGGTTGTTCTGGGCGATGGCATTCATCACATCGCTCATGGAGACGCCAAAGGCATCGAGGCGATCCGGATCGACCTGCACGTCGATCTGGGTGGGAACGCCGCCGACCAGCGTCACGCTGCCCACGCCCTGGATATTGCGCAGGCGCTCGACCACCACGTCATCGGCCAGTTTGGTCAGATCGGTGGGCGACATGGTATCGGAGCGCACGGCCAGCGACACGACCGGCATGGCGGCCGGATCGAAGCGCAGGATTTGCGGCTTGTCGGAATTCTGCGGCAGATCGGCCTCGACCGAGGCCATCTTGTCGCGCACCTCCTGCAGCGCTTCGACCGAATTCACGCCCATGTCGAACATGATGACGACAAGGGCCTGGTTCTGCCGGGCGGTCGACTGCAGGGAGTCGATGCCGCTGATGGTGTTCACCGAATCTTCGATCGGCTTGATGATGTCGTTTTCGACCGACTCGGCCGAGGCGCCGGGATAGCTGACGAGCACGGCGACGACGGGAAGGTCCACGTCGGGCAATTGCTCGATGGGTAGGCGCTGGTAGGAGTAGATGCCGAACACCATGATCGCCACCATGATCATGGTGGCAAAGACGGGGTGATTGACGCTGATACGGGTGAGGAACATCGATCAGTTCTCCACCACGCGAACCTGCATGCCGGCACGCAGGTCATCCAGACGCCCGGAGACGAAGGTGTCGCCGACGGCCAGGCCCGAGGACAATTCGGTGACGCGGGCGGCGCGCCAGCTGCGCGAGGGTTCGACGGACTGGCGGACCAGCTCGCCATCGACAATCTTGAGCACGAACTGGCCTTCGGCATCCTCGCGGATTGCGGCGGGAGGCACGGCGAGGGTGTTTTCGGCCTCGGCCGTGACGATCTGGCCGGTGGCGAACATGCCGCCGCGCAATTCGCCGCCCGGATTGTCGACAGTGACCAATACGGGGACGGTGCGCGTGCCCTCGGTGGCGACGGGGCTGATCCCGGCGACGCTGCCGCTGAACTGGCGGCCGGGCAGGCCCTCGACCGTAAGGGTCACAGCCTGGCCCGGACGCAGATTGGGGCTGGCGCTGACGGGCACATAGGCGGTCATTTCCATGATCGAGAGATCAACGATCTGCATGAGGGCGGCGCCGGGCGAGGTCACCTGCCCCGGCTCGACCGAACGGGCTGCCACCACGCCATCGAAGGGGGCGGTGACGGTGGCATTGCGCAGGCCGATTTCGGCGGCGGCAACCTGGGATTCCAGCGCCTTGAGATTGGAGCGCAGGGCATCGACATTGGCGCGCTCGCTATCGAGATTAGCACTGGCGACGAGGCCGCGGGTATTAAGGCGCTCGCTGCGATCGACCTGGGCTTCGGCCTGGGCGAGCTGGGCGCGCGTGGCCTCGGCGGTGCTCTTTTGCTGCTGCAGCTGGATATTGAGCGTTTCGATATCGACCTGCACCAGCACGTCGCCTGCCTTGACACTGTCGCCGACGCGGAAGCGCACATCATCGACCGTGCCATTGACCTGGGAAGACAGCGCAATGGTGCGGCGCGGGGCGAGCGAGCCCGTGGCCTTGAGCGTTTCGGTGATGGTCTGGGGCGCAAGCGTGGTGACATCGGCGCTGAGGATCAGCTTGACCGGATCGGGTGCGGCAGCGACCGGAACCGGGGTCGAGGCTTCGGTTGCCGTCAGTTGCGGCACCAGCACATAGGCCGCGCCGCCGCCGACGATGACGATGGCCAGCGCCCAGAACCAGGGAAACTTGCGGGGGGCGAGACCGGCATCGAGCAGCGCCTGACGCTTGCGCTCGCGCCGGGTCAGCGCCCATTCGGGTTTGGTATTGTCGGGGCGTTCCACATGAACGTTCACGGCACTGCTCCGGCTCGAGAATAGGGAAAATCGGAATGTCGCTGGACCCGCCCACGCAGAACCGGTCCGGCACGACGCCGACGGCAGGACCCAGCAACGTGTCGTTTTTCACCCGACAAGATTGCGTCAACATTGCGCAGGCGGCGGAAGCATGAAATGCAGGAATGGCCTGCAAATTACGCAGACTGGGAACGCAAGGTTGCGGCAAGGGTTATCGCGGACAATCGACTGTCACAGGAGCCAGGAGGCAAGTCTGCATGCGAATATTGCTGGTCGAAGATGAGCCCGATATGGCGGCTCTACTGCGCAGCGCGCTCGAAAAGCATGATTTTGTGACCGATCACGCGCCTTCGATTGCAATCGCCCGCGAAGCCATCGAAATGGTCGGGCATGACCTGGTGATCCTGGACCGCCAACTGGGCGATGGCGACGGCGCTTCGCTGATCGGCTTTTTGCGCAAGAAGCGCCCCAATGTACCCATTGTCGTCCTTTCCGCGCGCGGCTCGGCCGACGATCGGGTGGAAGGGCTCAATCTTGGTGCGGACGATTATCTGCCCAAGCCCTTTGTCGTCGGCGAATTGGTGGCCCGGCTGCGCGCCATATTGCGGCGGCCCAGCCAGGTGACGTCCAAGCCGCTGAGCCTGGGCAACCTGGCCTTTGACCTCAACCAGGGCGAAGTCTTTGTCGACGGCGAGCGGCTCGACCTGCCGCGGCGGGAATATCTGGTGCTCGAAAGCCTGATGCGCCGCGCCGGGCGCACCGTGCGCCGCAATCTGCTCGAAGAAGAAGTCTATGGCTCGGATGACGAAATCCAGTCCAACTCGCTCGAAGCCCATATTTCGCGCCTACGCCGCAAGCTGGCGGATGCGGGCGCCTCGGTCATCATCCACCCCGTGCGCGGGGTCGGCTATTTGTTGAAACTGACGTGAAACTCACCCGCACCTCCCTCGCCCGCAAGCTGACGCGCAAGATGATCCACGTGCAGTTGATCACGCTGGCGCTGTTTTTCGGCCTGGGCGTCTTTCCCACCGTGGTTGCCCCGGTCATCGATTTCCTCGGCGATGCGCAGCCGCTCGACCCCAAGGTGACGGCCACCTTCGCCCATAGCATTGTCGATGTGGAGGGCGACCAGATCAATTACGTCGCCACGCGCGATCTCGAACAGTTGCGGGCCCAAACCCCCGGCATCTGGTTCCTGGCTCGCACCCAATCGGGCGCCACGGCCATTTTGGGCAATGTGCCGGACATGTATCGCGAGATCGAAGACCATCTCTGGCTGCTCGAAGCGGTCGAAGTGCGCACGACCGACCCCGCCTATGGTTCGCTCCTGGTGCGCACCGAGCAATCCCCGGTCGGCACGGTCCGCGTGATGACCGGCGGCGGCCCCACTGTGGGCGTCGCCGGCATCATCAAGCGGGTGTCGGGGACGCTGGCGCTCGCCATCGTCTTCGTGCTGGGGCT
Source organism: Devosia sp. (assembly GCA_035565135.1). GTDB lineage: Bacteria > Pseudomonadota > Alphaproteobacteria > Rhizobiales > Devosiaceae > Devosia. The sequence continues at coordinate 1,881 of DATMSY010000178.1, read as the reverse complement.
GGCCAGCGCCATCACCATTCCGCGCATCGTGCGCCGGGAAATGCGGGGGCTGCAGGCGGTGGCCAACCAGGCGCAGCTGATCGATATCAATGCGCGCGGCACGCGGCTGCCAACCGATGAACTGCCCGACGAGGTGCAGCCGCTGGTCAAGGCGGTCAATGACGGGCTGGCGCGACTCGACGATTCCTATGCCAAGCGCGAGCGGTTCCTGGCCGATTCCGCCCATGAATTGCGCACGCCCATCGCGATCCTGCAGACCCGGATCGAAATGGCCGAGCCCTTCCCCGAACAGGCGCAATTGCTGGTCGATGCGGCGCGGCTGGCCAGCCTTGCCGGGCAATTGCTCGATCTGCAACGGATGGATCTGGGCAATACCGATTTCGAACCGCTCGAGCTGGGCGATCTGGCGGGCAATGTGGTGGGCGATCTGGCCCCGCTCGCCATCGCGGCGGGCTACGAACTCTCGCTCAATGCGCCCGATGATCCGGTGATGATCGACGGCGACAGCAGCAGCCTTAGCCGGGCGCTGACCAATGTCATCCAGAACGCCATCGCCTATGGCGGCAAGAAGGGCGAAATCACCGTCGATGTCGGCCGCGATGGCTCGATTTCGGTCAGCGACGATGGTCCGGGCATTCCGATCAGCGAGCGCGACCGGGTGTTCGAGCCCTTCTATCGCGTCAAGCCGGCGGCCCATGGGGCCGGGCTCGGCCTCAATCTGGTGGAGGCCATCGTGCGCCGCCACCATGGCCATATCACCATTGCCGATGCGCCCTCTGGCGGGGCCTGCATCATCATCTCCCTGCCCGTCTTGCGGCAGGCGGCGAAAAAACCGGAACCGGTTCCGGCCCTGTAAGGCCCACGCAAGCTTGGGGGCACATTCTGGCATCAGGCAAAGCGGTCAAGCCGCCTCATGCCGAGGCCGCCAGAATTGGCCGCTAGCGTTGTTTTTCAGGAGTATGACCAAGTGTCCCTTCGCACCACTCTCGCCGCCCTGCTGACGGGCACCGTCGCCGTAGCTTCAGTTTCCGCCGCTCAGGCTGCCGACCTCTATACCCCGGCCCCCGCCATCTCCTATCCGGATGCCGGCCTGGCCGTCGCCACCGACAATTGGACCGGCTTTTATGCCGGTGCGCATGCCGGCATGGTCAGCGCCGACGATTTCGACAATAGCTCGTTCACGGGCGGCGTGCAGGCCGGTTACCTGCAGCAGTTCGGCCAGTTCGTGCTGGGTGGCGAAGTCTCGGGCACGCTGACCGATGAGCTGCGCTACGAACTCACCCCCGATGCCGGGCTGACACAGAACTGGTCGCTAGCCGCCAAGGGCCGCGCCGGCGTGGCGCTGGGCGATACGCTGCTCTATGGCACAGCCGGTGTTTCGGTCGCCGAGCTGGAGCCGCAGGGCACGACCACTTCGGGCAAGGACACCTATGCCGGCGCGGTCTTCGGCGCCGGTATCGAGCAGAACCTGGGCAACAATATCAGCGTGCGCGCCGAATATCTGCAGACCCGCTATTTCGACGTGGACAGCGCCGTTGCCGGCATCGGCCGCACGGACGATCTGACCAACCACGCCATCACTGTCGGCGTGAACTACCGCTTCTAAAGCAAAACGGCCGCGATGCACCGCGGCCGCTCATCGTGCACTGACCTCCATCGGCACGACATGGAAGAACCGGGGCTTCGGCTCCGGTTTTTTCGTTTTTGTGGGGGTGGAATGAGGACGGCGGCTCCTTCGCCTCCCTCCCCCTTGAGGGGAGGGATCGAGGGTGGGGGTGTCGGGCTTTCCACCGGCATCGAGTTCGTTGGGACCGCGACACCCCCACCCTAGCCCTCCCCTCAAGGGGGAGGGGATAGGATCGCGGCTCGCCGGGCGCCGCC
>DATMSY010000177.1:0-12779 GCA_035565135.1 Devosia sp. | reverse complement strand
ATGGCATGATCGCGCGGGCGGGGATCGATGCGGAGAAGCTCGATATTGCCATGGTGCTGCCGGGCAATGAGGCGGTGTTGGGCGTGGTCGAGGCGGGGCTGGGGGCGACGCTGGTGTCGCGGGCCGTGGCGCGGGCGCGGGTGGTGGCGGGGCTGCTGAGCGTGGTCGATCTGCCCATGGTGCAGCGCAATTTCTACCTGCTGCGGCACAAGGAGCGCTATCGCACCAAGGCGGCCGAGGCGTTTCTGGCCATGGTTGGCAGCGCAGAGGCAAACGGCTAGGAAAGGGCCATGACCCCTTCACGCTCACCCATGGATCTGGCGCTCGCTTTGGCCGAGGAGGCCGCAGCGCATGGCGAAGCGCCGGTGGGGGCGGTGGTGATGGAGCGCGATATCGTGCTCGCCGCCGAGCGCAATCGGATGAAGGCGCTGAACGATCCCACGAGCCATGCCGAAATGCTGGCCATCCGCACGGCCCTGGCCAGGCGGGGCACCGGAAGGCTCGATGGCTGCGATCTCTATGTGACGCTTGAGCCCTGCGCCATGTGTGCCGGGGCGATTGCCCATGTGCGGCTGCGGCGGGTCTATTTCGCGGCCGAGGATATTAAGGCCGGGGCGGTGGAAAACGGCGTCAGGTTGTTTGAACAACCGACCTGCCACCATCATCCCGAAGTGATCGGCGGCATTGGGGCGAGCCGGTCGGAAGCATTGTTGAAGACGTTTTTCAAGGGGCTGCGGGAGTAGGGGGCCCACAATCGCCGCCCTAACCCACACCAGAATCGCATGTGACCCTAGCCGCGCGGCGTTTGGCGCGCTATTGCGGAAGTCACGACCATTCGGAGCCCTCGCCCATGATCATCGAGCCCAAAATCCGCGGCTTCATCTGCACCACTGCGCATCCCACCGGCTGTGCGACCAATGTTCAGCGCCAGATCGACCATGTCGTGGTCAAGGGCGCGATCCCCTCGGCGCGGCGCCGGGTGTTGGTGCTGGGCTGCTCGACCGGCTATGGGCTGGCCTCGCGTATCGTGACCACGTTCGGCAGCGATGCTGATACGATCGGGGTGTCCTTCGAAAAGCCGCCGGCGGAAAACAAGACCGCCAGCGCCGGCTGGTACAATAACCGCGCTTTCGAGCAGCGCGCCAAGGCCGCCGGACGGCTGGCGCTGACCATCGAAGGCGATGCCTTTTCCGACGCCATCAAGGCCGAGACTATCGAGGCGATCCGCAGCAATTTGGGCCAGGTCGATCTGGTGGTCTATAGCCTGGCCTCCCCTGTGCGCACCGATCCGGCGACCGGCGAGGTCTATCGCTCGGCCATCAAGCCCTTTGGCGCCGCCGTCGAAGCCAAGACGCTCAATACCGCTACGGGCGAAGTCTCCCAGGTGGTGATCGAGCCCGCGAGTGACGAGGAAGCCAAGGCCACCGTCAAGGTCATGGGCGGCGAGGATTGGCAGCTGTGGATTTCGGCTTTGGCCGATGCCGGTGTGCTGGCCGATGGCTTTATGACGCTCAATTACACCTATCTGGGCAGCGAGCTGACCTGGCCGATCTACCACAAGGGCACGCTGGGCGTGGCCAAGGCCGATCTTGATCGTGCGGCCGGGGAAATCCGCGCTCGCTTCAATGACCAGAGCGCCTATGTCGTGGCGCTCAAGGCCGTGGTGACCCAGGCCAGTTCGGCCATTCCGGTGGTGCCGCTTTATGGCACGCTGCTGCTCAAGGTGATGGCCGAGATGGGCGTGAATGAAGGCACGATCGAGCAGATCGACCGCCTGTTCCGCACCAAGCTGGACAATCCGGCGTTGGATGACGCGCATCGCATCCGCGTCGATGACTGGGAGCTGTCCGAGACGGTACAGGCCGAAATGACGCGCCGCTGGCCGCTGCTGTCGACCGAGACGCTGCCCGCCCTGGCTGATTTGCCGAAATATCGCGAGGAGTTTTTGAAGCTCTTCGGGTTTGGGCTGGGTGGCGTGGATTATAGCGCGGATGTGGACCCGCGCGAGGTTTAAACCATTGGCCATCGCGCCGTGTTTGCATATGGCTTTGTAAGCCAAGGAGCGGCACCTCCCCCTTGACGGGGGAGGTTGGGAGGGGGTGCGTGGAGCCCCGATGTGCCGGGCCAGCCGCCCCCCTCCCCAGCCCTCCCCGCAAGGGGGAGGGTGCCGTATCGTGGTTGGGGCGGGTTTCGCGCCTCACCCTCAATTTCGGGGCCCCGCTTCTATTCCAATCACCGGCTTTCCCTCGGGCCTGACCCGAGGGCCTGCAAGGTTGCGCACTATGCCCGGTGCAAGCGGGGAGTGGCCCTCGGGTCGAGCCCGAGGGAGAACGGTGGGTGGGTGAAGAATGGTGCGTAGAGAACTGGGTGGGGCGAGCGCGGGGCGTGAGCCTTAATTGCTCTCGATCACCGGCACCTTGCCCTGGATATAGGCCTCGATCTTGTCCTCGAGCAGCCGCTTGAAGCGTTCTTTTTCGGGTTCGGCATTGGCGACGATTTCGCGGACGCGCCAGAATTCGAGGGCGCCGAAGCTGGCGACGTGGGGGCGGATATAAATGTCGGGGGGATAGGCCGCCATCATATGGGCGGTCAGCGAATGCATCATGATCTGGGCTGAGCCGAACCAGATATCGAGCGGCTTGTGATCGGTCTTGGCGATGCCTTCGGAGGGGTCGCCATTGACGTCGATGCCGATCAGGAAATCGGTGTCGATATCGGCCTGATCGAGCGGCAGCGGATTGACCACGCCGCCATCGACCAGGATGTGATTGGCATAGACTACGGGCCGGAAGAGGCTCGGAATAGCGATCGAGCCGGCAATGGCGGGGCGCAAGAGGCCCGAATTGAACACCACCTGATGCCAGGACTGGAAATCGGTCGCCACCACATAGAGCGGGATTTTGAGGTCCTTGAATTCGCGCGGGAAATAGGCTGGGGTAAAGGCGTCGACGACATGGGTGGCATCGAGCTGCATTGAAATGCCGTTCTTGAGAATGCCGCTAATGCCGCGAATCTGGGTGGCCCAAAGCTTGGTGGCAATGACCTTCATGGTGCCCAGCACGTTGAAGGAATGCTCGCGCAATTCAGCGCCGGTCATGCCGGCCGCCCAGCCGGCGCCGATCAGCGCGCCGATCGAGGTGCCCGAAATCACCGAGGGTTTGAGGCCAAGCTCGTCCATGGCCTCGATATAGGGAATATGGGTCAGCCCGCGTGCCGACCCGCCGCCCAGGGCCACGCCGATCCTTGGTCCGGATACCGTGCTCACTCTGGCCCGCTCCTTGCTGGCCTGCTCCGTGTCCTTCGGGTGTAGCCGATCCGCAATCGCCTGGCCCCGGATTTGTAGCGGGGTCAGCGGGTGCCGCGGCGGCTTCTTCCCGGACAAGGGATAGGGTAGGGGCAGGCCCTTGCCAAAGGGTTCACGCCGATGTGGTGGTTTCCCTGGCAATTTGCCGCCAGCCGATGTCTCGGCGGCAAAAGCCCTCTGGCCAAACAATCTGATCCACGCCTGCGTAAGCACGCTGCTGCGCCTCTTTCACCGTCGAACCCAGCGCGGTGACATTCAGCACGCGCCCGCCGGCAGCCAGTAAACGCGCGCCATCGCGCCGCGTTCCCGCATGAAAGACATGCAGATCTGTGGTATCGAGATCCTCAGCGTTTTGGATCTCGCTACCCTTGCCGTAATCGCCGGGATAGCCATTGGTGGCCATGATGACGGTGAGGGCATATCGGTCTTTCCAGACCACGTTCCGGCCCGCCAGCGTGCCGGTGGCGGTGGCAAAAAGCAGCTCCAGCAGGTCGCTTTCGAGCCGCATCACCAGGACCTGGGTTTCGGGGTCGCCGAAACGGGCATTGTATTCGACCAGCCTTGGGCCGGTTTCGGTGAGCATCAGCCCGGCATAAAGCACGCCCTGATAGGGCGTGCCGCGCGCGGCCAGGCCCCGTACGGTGGGCTCGATAATGCGGGCCATGGCCTCGTCATATTGCTCGCGGCTCATCACATCGGCGGGCGAATAGGCGCCCATGCCGCCGGTATTGGGGCCGGTATCGCCGTCGAAGGCGCGCTTATGGTCCTGCGCGGTGGTGAGCGGCAGGATGTTTTCGCCGTCGCAGAGCACGAAGAGGCTGACCTCCTCGCCTTCCATGAATTCCTCGATCACCACTTCCGCGCCCGACGCGCCGAAGGCCCCGGCAAAGCAGTCGATCACGGCCTCTTCGGCCTCCTCGACGCTCATCGCCACGGTAACGCCCTTGCCGGCGGCCAGGCCATCGGCCTTGATCACGATGGGGGCGCCATGGGTGTAGATATGGGCCAGCGCGGCGGCTTCATTGTCGAAACGGCCATAGGCGGCGGTGGGGATATCCATCTCGTCGCAGAGGGCTTTGGTAAAGCCCTTGGAGCCTTCGAGCTGGCCGGCGGCCTTGCTGGGGCAGAAGCAGGTGAAGCCGGCGGCGCGGATATCATCGCCCAGCCCGGCGACGACCTGGGCATCGGGGCCGACGACGACGAAGTCGATTTTGTGCTGGTGGCAGAGGGCGATCACGGCTTCATGGTCGGTGATATCGACCGGCAGGTTTTCGGCGACTTCGCCGGTGCCGCCATTGCCCGGCGCGATGAAGAGCTTGGTGAGCTTGGGCGACTGCGCGATTTTCCACGCCAGGGCATGCTCGCGCCCGCCGCCACCGATGACCAGAACCCGCATGCTGTTGCCTCCGCCGCTATGGGCGGGGTGATGCACGAGATGGGGCTGGGAGGCAAGGGTTTTGGGTTTTTTGCTACCCCAATCCATTTCACCCACGGAGTCATTCCGGCGCAGGCCGGAATCCATGTCCGTGGTTATCCGCACTCATCCAGCGTTGGGATGGCCTTCAGCATGGATTCCGGCCTGCGCCGGAATGACTCCGTGGGTGTTGTCGGTTCGAGGCCCGCCTTACATCTCGGCTTCTTTGAAAATCCGGGTCACATCCCCATGCCATTCGCCGTGGAATTTCTCCAGCCACCGTTCGGCGGGGGATTTGGCGAGGCGGATGGTTTCTTCGAGGGGGGCGAGGTGGATGGTTTCGTCCTGGCCCTTGGCGTTGCGGCGGTTGCGGCGGACGAGGCCCGCTTCGGCAATGCCGACGGCCTGGGCGGCGATGTCGTAGAGATTGGAGCGGTCATGCGGGGTGTTGAGGCCCAGCCGCGGTACCTCGCGGCGCATATGCTCGCGCTCTTCGTCGGTCCAGGGCTCGATCAACTCATAGGCGGCTTCGAGCGAGACATCGTCATAGAGCAGACCGACCCAGAAGGCCGAGAGCGCGGTGACCGACTTTTCGTCGCCCATATCGGCGCCGCGCATTTCGAGGAATTGCTTGAGCCGCACTTCGGGGAAGATGGTGCCCAGGTGATAATTCCAGTCGCGCCGTGTCGGCTTTTCGCCGGGCAGCTGGGGCAGCTCGCCCTTGAGGAAAGCGCGGAAACTTTCGCCGGCGACATTGATGTATTTGCCGTCGCGGATGACGAAATACATCGGCACATCAAGGGCATAATCGGCATATTGCTCGAAGCCGAAGCCTTCTTCGAAGACGAAGGGCAACATGCCGGTGCGGGCATTGTCGGTATTAAGCCAGATATGGCTGCGGAAGCTGAGATAGCCGGTGTCCTTGCCATCGGCAAAGGGCGAATTGGCAAAGAGCGCCGTGGCCACCGGCTGCAGCGCCAGCGAGACGCGGAACTTCTTGACCATGTCGGCTTCGCTGGAGAAATCGAGATTGGTCTGCACCGTGGCCGAGCGGAACATCATCGATGTGCCCAGCGTGCCAACCTTGTCCATATAGGGCGCCATTATGCCATAGCGCGACTTGGGCATGACCTCGATTTCGGGGACGCTCCAGAGCGGAGTGACGCCCAGGCCCAGGAAATGGATATCGAGCGGGCCGCCGACTTCCTTCACCACGCGCATATGCTCGGCGGTTTCGGCGGCGGTGGCATGCAGATCGGGTTGGGGGGCGCCGGAGAGTTCGAACTGCCCACCCGGCTCGAGCGAAATGCCGCCATGGGTTTCCCTGTCCCAGAGGCCGATGGGATTGCCGGCGTCGAAAAAGGGCTCCCAGCCAGTGCGGGCGGCGACGCCATCGAGCAGGGCGCGGATGCCGTTTGGCCCCTCATAGGCCACGGGGCGGAGCGGATTGGTGTGGAACACGTGCTTTTCGTGCTCGGTGCCGATGCGCCATTGCTCGGCGGGCTTGTTGCCCCGCGCCATGCCGTCGATAAGGTCGGCCCGCGATTCAATCAGGGGCGAAAATGTTTCGGCGCCGGCCATAAAGTCCTCTTGCTATGAGGGGGTCATTGTTGGCGCGAACATAGCGAGGCGCAAGCCGAAAGCAATCGGCTTTTATCGCCAATCACCGATGGTCGCTTGAATCACGGCCAAAGCGGCCACGGCGGCGGTGTCGGCGCGCAGGATTCGCGGGCCGAGGCTGATGGGGATGACGAAATCTTGTGCGCGCAGCCTGGTGCGCTCGTCGTCGGAGAAGCCGCCTTCGGGGCCGATCAGCACGCCGACGGGCTGGCCGTGCAGGGCGGTGAGAGTCTCGATCGGAGAGGCGGATGCGGCGCTTTCGTCGGCGAGGATGAGCTTGCGCTGGCCCTGTTCGGCAGCCCAGCTATCGATCAGGCGGTCCAGCGTGATCTCGGCGGCGACTGTGGGAACGCTGAGCACTTCGCATTGCTCGGCGGCCTCGATGGCGTTGGCGACGAGCTTTTCGTGCTTGAGGCGGCTGACCTGGGTGAATTTGGTCAGGACGGGCTGGATGACACCGGCGCCCATCTCGACGGCCTTTTGCACCACATAATCCAGCCGCTCGGTCTTGAGCGGGGCAAAGCCGTACCAGAGGTCGGAGGGCGGGGTCTGCGGGGCGATCTGTTCGATCAGGTCGAGGGTTACGGACTTTTTGGAATCACTGGCGAGGCGGGCGAGCCAGGCGCCGTCGCGGCCATTGAACAGTACGACTTCATCGCCCACCGACTTGCGCAGCACGGCGGCGAGATAAAGCGACTGGTCCTTGCCCAGGGTGAGTTGGGCGTTGGGGGCAAGATCGGGTGCGATGTGCAGGCGCGGCAGGGATACGTGGGTGCGGGGCATGGCTGGAGTGGCAATGTGCCACGACCTCGTGGTTCGACAAGCTCACCATGAGGTCTACTCTAAACCTGACGAACGCAGTAGACCTGCAACAGAATTAGCAACAGACCTCATCCTGAGCCTGTCGAAGGACGAGGTCGTGGCACAGTGTCGAGAGCTGCGATGACCAATTCCGATCAAATTCCTTCTCCCTCCGGCACGGTCGCCGATGCACGGGCCGGCAATTGGGTGGATCGCTATGCGCCCGCCTGGCTCAAGCCCTATGCGCGGTTGGCGCGGTGGGACCGGCCGATCGGCATTTATCTGCTGTTCTGGCCCTGCACATGGGGGCTGGCGCTGGCGGCGGTGGCCAATCCCGCGCGGGGCTTTGACTGGATCGCCGCTATCCTCATGGCCATTGGCGCGACGCTGATGCGCGGCGCCGGCTGCACGTTCAACGACATTGTCGATCGCGATATCGATATGCAGGTGGCGCGCACGCGCTCGCGGCCGATCCCGGCGGGGCAGGTGACGGCCAAGCAGGCGCTGGCTTTTCTGATTGTCCAGGCGCTGCTCGGGGCGCTGGTGCTGTTCCAGTTCAACCGCTTCACGGTGATCGCGGGGGTGGCCTCGCTGGTGCTGGTGGCGATCTATCCGTTCATGAAACGGGTCACCTGGTGGCCCCAGGCGTTTCTGGGGCTGGCCTTTTCCTATGGTGCGCTGGTGGGCTGGAGCAGCCAGACCGGCGGTTTTTCGGTGGCGATCCTGCTGGTCTATTTCGGCACCATCCTCTGGGTCATCGCCTATGACACCATCTATGCCGTGCAGGATATCGAGGACGATGCGCTGATCGGGGTTAAATCCACCGCGCGGCTATTCGGCAGCCGGACCAAACCGATTGTGGCCGGGTTTTATGCCGGCGCTTATGTGCTGTGGCTGGCGGGCGCGGTGATGGTGGGGGCGGGATTGGTGTTTTTCGCGCTGTCGCTGGTCGCGGCGGGGATCTTGGCCTGGCAGGTGTGGACGCTCGATGCCGATATGCCGGGCAATCCGGGGACGCGGTTTTACAGCAATCATTATGTGGGGATTGCGCTGGTGTTGGCGTTACTGGCGGAGTGGGTTTGGTAGGTTAGGGGCAGACCGGCGATGGCGTGTGGCGTGCCATCGTCACTTCACAGTGTCATTCCCGCGAAAGCGGGAACCTCTGTTTACTGTCCCGGCATCGCCAACGGAGGTTCCCGCTTTCGCGGGAATGACATCGTGGGTAAAGGAGTTATTTTGAGCCACTATACCTCCACCATTGTTCCGCATGCGTTGAAGGATGGATTGCCCGGACAAGCCGGGCAATGACGGTGTGGGGAGATTGGGGTTCCCTCGTGACTGAGAGACAGTCCATGGATGGGCAGGCCCGCCCCGCAACCACCACACGCAAAAAAACCAAAAAAACGACAAAAGGGCCAACCGCACCACTGGCTAACCCTTTTATCGTGCTTTGGAGGCGAAAAAATTAGTTGGCTTCGCTCTGGCCGGGTTTGCGGCGGTTGAGGAAGCGGGGGCGGCGGTTGGCGTCGGCGGCGAGTTTGCGGCGGCCGGCCGAATTGCCCAGCATGACGCCATCGACCTGCTGGCTATAGGGCATGTATTGGCCATCGCCGGCCTTGATGAATAGCGGCAGGCGGAGCTTTTTGCCCCAGTTCTGCCATTCGGCGACGACGTTGTGATTGCCCTGTTCTTCGAAGACGCGATAGTTCAATTCGCTATCGGAATGAACCAGCTCGATCGAGCTGAGCAGCACGCCTTCCTCGGAAATCGAGGTGGCGACGGCCACGCCGATGAATTCGGTGACGGGCACCTTGATCTTGATCGAGACGCCGCTTTGTTCGAGCATTCTGCGAACGGTAACGGTCTTGACCGGGTCTTTTGGACCATTGTCGTTGGCGGCCACGAAGCGGCGTTCAGCCAGCACGGGCTTGCCGAACGCCAGAACGACCGATGAACCTTCCATCGCAACGCCATGAACCATTTTGTTCCGCCTTATACCTGTCAACTTCAAGAGCTGGTTTTTTGCGCTCTCTTTTATGGCCCCACCTTAGCGCGTCCCCTTACCTGCCTCCTTAATCGGTTCGGTTAAGTTTATCTTGTTTTCCGAGAGGGTTAGCAGGACCTGACTCGGTGTAGGAGGCGATTAACCGAATGCGGAATGGTGGCGTTAACCAGCCCGCGCCACCGGCCGCGGCGGCGATTATGCCGTAGGGCAAAGCACTTATCGGCAGCGCTCGAAGCAATGTGTTCGCACCGGCCTTGTTCAAAACCCGCCGCCAGCCTAAAAGCGCGGGGAAAATGACGCTTCCTTCCAGCATTTACAGTGACGATCTTGAATTGCTCCGCTCTTCGGCGGTGGCGGCCGGTATTATTGCCAGCGGCTTTTTCCGCCGCGATGTAAAGAGCTGGACCAAGGATCACGATTCCCCGGTGACCGAGGCCGATATATTGGTCGACCGGTATCTCGCCGCGTCCCTGCTGGCCGCGCGGCCCAGCTATGGCTGGCTGAGCGAGGAGACCGCCGACAATCCCTCCCGGCTCGATTGCGAGCGGGTTTTCGTTGTCGACCCCATCGATGGCACGCGCGGCTTCCTGCGCGGCGAGGATAGCTGGACGGTGTCGCTGGCGGTGGTCGAAAACGGCGTGCCGGTGGCCGGGGTGGTCTATGCCCCGGTGCGCGACGAAATGTATGACGCGCTCAAGGGCGGCGGGGCCCGGCTCAACGGCAGTCCCATCGTGCGCAGCCGGCGGGCGGGGGCGCCGCCGCTGATCCCGGCGCCGGGGGCGGTGCATCAGGAAATGCAGTCGGCGGGGCTGCATTATTCGCGGGGGCCGATGTATCCCTCGCTGGCCTATCGGCTGGTGCAGGTGGCGACGGGTAAGCTCGATGCTGCCGTGTCGCGGCGCGGCAGCCAGGATTGGGATATTGCCGCGGCGGCGCTGATCCTTGACGAAGCCGGGATCGGCTTTGCCGATGTATGCAGCGGCTTCCCACAATTTAACAGACGAGATACGCGCCACGGAGCGCTTGCGGCGCTTGGCGACATGAGCCTAAAACCGCTCGTACATGCGGCCTTGATCAAGGTTTACGGCTGTCCCGCCGAAACCGAGACGCCGCAGGAAACGACCCTGACCTGACGGAGCGCCAAATGGCCGAAAAAGAAGATCCCAGCAAGCAGCTTCTGCATCTCGTGATTGGCGGTGAGCTGTCCAGCATCGAGGGCGTGACCTTTGCCGATCTCGATCAGGTCGATATCGTGGGCCTCTATCCCAATTATGCCGCGGCCTATGCGGTGTGGAAGCAGAAGGCGCAGCTGACGGTGGACAGCGCGCAGACGCGGTATTTCATCGTGCATCTGCACCGGTTGCTGGATCCGGAGACGGATAAGAAGTAGGAGCCGAGAAGGGGTGTGGTTTGCGCCATGTCCATTCCTCCACAATGTCATTCCCGCGAAAGCGGGAACCCCTGTTTGCTTTCTTGGCATTGCTAAACGGAGGTTCCCGCTTTCGCGGGAATGACACCGTGTGTGTTGACGACTTGAAGAGCCTTACTGCTCCATCAGCCGATCCAGCACCGCATGGATCGCACCCGAGCCGCCGATGCGTTCGCGGCCGATATTGGCGAGGCGCCGGCGTTCGTCGCCATGTTCGAGCAGGTTGCGCAGGGCGATGCCGATGGCGGCGGGCTCGGGGGGCACTACGGTGCGGGCTTCGCCGAACAGCATTTGCTCATCGGTGAAGCGCGAGCGGCGGTCGCGGGGATTGACCACGGTGATGGCGGGCTTGCCCAGGCCCAGCGCCTGCACGGTTGCCGTGCCGGCTTGCGATAGGACCAGGTCAGATGCCGCCAGCAGGTTGCCCATGGCGCTGCCCTTGGCCATGTGGATGGTCAGCGTGCCATCGGACAGTTCACCGAGATCGGCCGCTTCGGCGCTGAGCATGGCGGTGCGGCGCAGGCCGGTCTTTTTGGCGAGATCATCGACATTGATGCTGCCGGCGACGGCGAGGAACACATCGGGCCGCAAGGCTTCGGGCAGGGTGCGCAGGGCATCGACCTGGAGCGCAAAGCTCTCGGCGGTCAGCGCGCGGCTGCCGGGCAGCAGGGTCACGGCATTGGGCCGGGTGCGGCGGGCGCGAGCGTCGTAATCCCCACTGGGGATGGTATCCATCATGATATTGCCGGCGCAGCGGGCATCGACGCCGATATGCACGAGGGTCCGGGCGAGATTGTCGCTGCGGCAGAAGACGGTGGCGCAGGCCTGCTTGATGGCCCAGCGCTCGGGGCCGGAATAAAGCCGGGCCGAGCCGGTCTTGTAGACATCGAGATAGATGAGGTTGCGGTGCCCGGTGCCCAGGCACGCCAATACCCCCACCATATCGCCGACCACGACGACGCGATCATATTTGCCGCGCATGCGGCGGAGGAACGAGAGGGCGGGGGGCACTGTGCGCAAGCCGCCGGTGGCGAGGTCCCGCCGCAGCGAGCCCTTCACATTGCGCCAGCCCTCGGAGGCGAGGGCCGCGCGCGGGCCGACAATGCGGCAGACATTGGCATAGGCATTGCCAGCCCCGATCATGGGATAGGCTTCGGCCTCGATCCATTTGGGCAGGCGCGCAACCACGGCGGCGGATATCCAATCCTCGCCATGCCCGTTAGAAATAAAGAGATATCTGAGGCGGACCGACGCTTCCGCCACGATCAGGCCCCGATGCCGTACCGCTCGAACGCCGTATGGGCGGTCGCTGCATCAGCATAGGCTTCCTGACGGTCGACATTCCAATAGCTCAGTTCATCGACGGGAATGGGCTTGCCGGTAATGGCGCAGCGCACGAAGCTGCCCGGCTTGAGCACGACATAGTCGCCATCGAGATAGCGCACCACCGCTTCTGCGGGGGTGAAGCCTTTATCGAAAATATTCATCGTCGAATTCCTGACAATCTATCTCGGGATATAGCGCCCAATTCGACCGTTCAAAAGAGACTTTCCTGTGATCCGTCATCCGATGGCGGACGCGGTTTCTTTTTTATGACCGGGCTGCCCGCTATTGTAGCCCCCACCGCGCCATCGGCAAACTCGATTGCCACCGCATCCCCCGGATTGAGCGCGGCTCTGTCCTGCACGAGATTGCCGGCTTCGTCCTTGATGACGGCATAGCCGCGCGCCAGCACGCTTTTGTAGCTCAGCGACACCAGCAGCTTGGACGCCTGGCTGAGCGCATTGCGGCGGTCGGCCATGGTCTGGGTCACGCTGGTGAGCAGGCTTGCCGCCAGCGGCGCCAATTGGCTGCGCGAATGGCGCAATTCGGCGCGCAGGGCATTGGGCGAGAGCTTTGGGCCGATGGCGTCGAGCTGGGCGCGCTTGCGTTCGACCAGGCGCGTGGCGGCATTGGCCAGCCGCTCGGCGCGGGGATCATGAGTGAGCCGGGCACGCTCGACGGTTTTGCGCAGGCCGGCTTCGCCGCGCAAGGCCAGATTGGCGAGCCGCTCGCCCATTTCGGTCTGGCGGCGGCGCAGTAATTGCGGGCCAAGGCGCGGCTCGATGCGGGAGAACTGCACCCGCTGGGCCTGCACGGAATGACGCAGGGCAGAGCCGAGATTGCTGGCGGCATGATCGAGCCGCTGGCGCTGGGTGGCGACGAG
>DATMSY010000176.1:0-5370 GCA_035565135.1 Devosia sp. | reverse complement strand
CCTTCCATGAAGAATTTTTCGCGGCCGGCATCGCGTTCCTCGCCCTTGGCGATGCCGATAAAGGTTACCTGCTTGGGCAGGTTGAGCTGGGCGATGACCTCGCGCACGGCGCTCATCTGGCCGGCGCCACCGTCGATGAAGACTACATCGGGCCAATCGGGCATGCCGGTGGCTTCGTCTTCGGCGTCGTCCTCGCTTTCATTGGCGAGGCGGGTGAAGCGGCGGGTCAGCACTTCGCGCATCATGCCGAAATCGTCGCCGGCGGTGATGTCGGATTTGATGTTGAAGGTGCGGTAGTGCTTTTTGGAAAAGCCTTCCTCGCCCGCCACGACCATGGCGCCGACCATGTTGGTGCCCGAAATGTGGGAGTTATCGTAGGTTTCGATGCGGCGGGGGACCTCGTCGAGGCCGAAGGTTTCGGCGACCCCTTCGAGGAGGCTACGATTGGTGGCGCCTTCGGCGAGCTGGCGGCCGAGGGCTTCGCGGGCATTGTTGAGGGCGTGATTGACCAGGTCGCGCTTTTCGCCGCGCTTGGGCTGTTCGATATAGACGCGGCGGCCGGCGCGGGTGGAGAGGGCTTCTGCCATGACGTCAGGCTCAGCCAGTTCGTGGCTGATAAGGACGAGGCGGGCCGGGGTGCGGTTTTCGTAGAACTGGCCGATAAAGGCCTCGAGCACTTCGGCGTCGGAAAGGCTGGCATCGGCGCGGGGGCGATAGGGGTAATTGCCCCAATTCTGGAAGGCGCGGAAGAAGAAAACCTGCACGCAGAACTGGCCGCCTTCGTGGTGGATGGCGAAGACGTCGGCTTCTTCCACGGTCTTGGCGGTGCCGTCGCCTTGCGACTGGATCAGGGCTAGCGCGGAGAGGCGGTCGCGGATGAGGGCGGCGCGTTCGAAATCGAGCTGTTCGGCGGCCTGGTTCATGTCGCGCTGCAGGTGATCGCGCACGCCCTGGGACTTGCCGGAGAGGAACTGGCGGGCGTCTTCGACCAGCTCGCCATAGCCTTCGAGGCTGATTTCGCGGGTGCAGGGGGCGGCGCAGCGCTTGATCTGGAATTGGAGGCACGGGCGGGTGCGGGCGGCGTAGAAAGAGTCCGAGCAGTTGCGGAGCAGGAAGGCCTTTTGCAGGCTGGCTATGGTGCGGCCGACGGCGGTGGCCGAGGCGAAGGGGCCGAAATAATGGCCCTTGCGGCGTCTTGTGCCGCGATGCTTGGTGAGTTCGGGCGCCTCGTGATCGGTGGCGATCAGGATATAGGGAAAGCTCTTGTCGTCGCGCAGCAAGACGTTGAAGCGGGGTTTCAGCCGCTTGATCATGTTGGCTTCGAGCAGCAGCGCTTCGGACTCGGTCTCGGTCCTAACGAATTCCATGGTCACGGTGGCCGCGATCATGCGTTGCAGGCGCACTTCGAGGCCATCGGGGCGGGTATAATTGGTGACGCGGGCCTTGAGGTTGCGGGCCTTGCCCACATACATGACCTCGCCTTCCGCATCGAGCATGCGGTAGACGCCGGGGGCGGCGGGCAGGGTGCGCACGAAGGCGCGGATGACTTCGTGGCCGCTGGGCCGGGGCGGAGTGGCGGTGGCGTCGGTCATGATCGTGGCGTCGGCCCGCGGCGGGCCGGAAATTCGAGGTGTTCGCCGCCATCGAGGGCGATCATCTGCCCGGTCATGGCGGGCAGGCCCAGAATGGCGATGACGCCCTGGGCGATACCTTCGGCGTCGGCGGCGGTTTGCAGGGGCAATTCGGCGCGGCGCTGGTCGAACTTGTCCTGGGGGATATGCGGCGGAGCGACAGCGGGGCCGGGGGCGACGGCGTTGACGCGGATGGCGGGCGCCAGCGATTGCGCCAGGGTGCGCGTCATGGTCCAGAGCACCGACTTGCTCAAGGTATAGCTGAAATAGGCGGGGGAGAGATCGAGCACGCGCTCGTCGATGATGTTGATGATATTGCCCTTGGCGCCCTGGGGCAGTTGGGCGGCGAAGTCGCGCGAGAGGAAGGCGGGGGCCTCGGCGTGGATGGCGAAATGGGTGTCCCAGAGGTTTTCGTCGAGATCGCGGGCGCTGTCGCGTTCGTAGAGCGAGGCATTGTTGACGAGGATGCTGAGGGGGCCGAAGGGCTGGATGGCGTCGGCCATGAGGCGGGCGCGCTGGCTGCGATCGGCGAGGTCGGCCTGCACGATCGCGGCGCGGCCGCCAATGGCTTCGATGTCGGACGCGACTCGGCGGGCGCCGGCCGCATTGCTGCGATAATGGACGATGACGGCATGCCCGGCCCCGGCCAGGGCCAGCGCAATGGCCGCGCCGATACGCTCGCCGGCCCCGGTGACCAGGGCGACGGAAGCGGGCAGCGATTCGGGTATTGGCAGAGTCATGGATGGCTGGATTCGGTGGTTTTGCGGGACCATAGGCCGCTTTGGGCTGGCACATCAATCTCCGCGTACATATGGGGAACGCTGAAATATTTGCTAAATCCCTAGCCAAGCATCCTGACAGAATTAGACAGTAGTCATGTCCTTTTGTTGCGCAACAATCGGCAGTACATTGTGAATGTCCGTGGGGCGGAGGGCTCGCACGGCGTCCAGAAGAGGGACATCATGGAAGTCATCGTACCTATTCTCGTGCAGTTGATTGCCGGTGGGGCCGGCGGAAACGTGATCGGCCAGATCGTCAAAAGTCTCAATCTCGGACCGACCGGCAACACGATCGCTGGCGCTGTTGGTGGCGTCGGCGGTACCTGGCTCGCCAGCCTGATCCCCGGCCTGAGCGGCCTGGTGGGCGGAGCAACGGCTGCAGCAGCGACGGGCGCTGCCACAGGCGGGCTCGATATCGGCGCATTGGTCGGCCAGGGCGCGACGGGCCTGGTGGGTGGCGGCATCCTGACCGCCATTGCCGGCATGATCAAGACGGCTACTGCCAAGGGCTAAGCATTCGCTAGCGCCTGCGCCTTCCCGCGCTCCGGTTCGGCCTGAATCGGGGCGCCATTTCATGACTGCCAGCGACCTTTTTCATGTCCGTTACTATAGCAGCCGGGCGCAGCGATCTTGTCGGCCGCGCCATTTTCCTGACGCTTGTGACCATTGCCGTATTCGGCGCGCAGGATGCGATCTCCAAAATCCTGGTGCAGAATTATTCGACCTTCCAGGTCACGATGATGCGCTATTGGGGCTTTGCCGCCTTTTCGCTGTGGCTGGTGATGCGCCAGGCGCCGCTGCGGCAGGCGCTGAGCTCGAAAGTGCCGCTGCTGCAGGTGCTGCGCGGTTCATTGCTGATCATCGAAATCTGGTGTTTTGCGCGGGCGCTGCAAAGCGTGCCGCTGGGCGAGCTGCAGGCCATTTCACTGGTCTATCCGCTGCTGGTGACGCTATTCGCCATTCCGCTGCTGGGCGAGAAGGTGGGCATATTCCGCTTCGTCGCGGTGCTGGTGGGCTTTATCGGGGCGATGATCATCGTGCGGCCGGGGGGCTTGCCGCTCGATTGGGGCGTGGCTTTTGCCGGGCTGTCGTCAGTGCTTTATGCGCTTTATCTCGTGATCACCCGCAAGGTCAGCCAATATGACAGTGCGGCGACCAGCATGGCCTATACCGGGGTGGTGGGGCTGGTGCTGTCGAGCGCGGTGGGCGTGTTCTTCTGGGAGCCGATGGGGTGGGTGGATGTGCTGCTGATCTGCATCATCATGGTCACCACCTGTGCCGGCCATGGGCTGATGATCTATGCGCTCTCCATGGCGCCGGCCAGCGTGATCCAGCCGTTCAACTATTTCTCGCTGCCCTGGGCGATCGTGCTGAGCGCATTGGTGTTCGGGCACTGGATCGACGGGATATCACTGATCGGGGCGGTGATCATCGTGGTGGCGGGGCTGGTGGTGATGGCGCGGGAGCGGATGCGCAAGGTGCCTGTAGCGTCCGAGCCGGGGCTGCCGGGCCATGAATGAGAAACGCCGCCCCGGAGGGCGGCGTTATATTGTTTTTGGGGGGCTTAGTTGCCCATGCAGACATAGCCATTGGGGCCGTTGAAGCAGACGCTGCCGCCGCCGGGGTTACCGGGATAGATGGGCTGCGGGCGCGGCGGGCGGCCATCCCAACCCCAATGGGGCGGACGGGGCCGGTTCCAGCCACCACCCCAATGGGGCGGACGCGGGCCGGGATTCCAGACCGGCGGGGGCGGAGGCGGACGGTTCCAGCCATTGTCCCAGCCGCCACCGGCGCTCAGGTAATTGGCGGAAACCCAGCCATCGGGGCCACGCTTCTGCACATAGCACCAGCTGCCGCGGCACTGCTGCACATCGACCTGCTCGCCACGGCGCAGTGTATCGACGACGCCGTAACCGGTGCCCGGGCCGGACCGGACGTTAACATTGCTGGTGACATAGGCCGGGGCAGCCATAGCGACCGTGGCTGTTGCAAGCATCGCAAACGCCGCCAGTCCGCCAGCGATGAGTTTGTTCCTCAAAGCCATTGTTGAACTCCTTATCCCTGTTAAGCACCTCTGTGCCTGTGAGCACAGAAAACACCATTGTCGATGAACTGGAGCTGAATGGGTTGGTCATGTGGGGGTGGGGGGAGGCGTTGGTTACCTCCACCCTCAATCCACCCCCACAAAGGGGAGGGAGACGCAGGAGCCGCGTTCATGGGTTCAATTCTGCCCCACTCACCGGCTCTCCCTCGGACCTGATCCGAGGGCCGCTCTCAACTCGGCACAAGCGGTGAGTGGCCCTCGGGTCGAGCCCGAGGGAGAACGGTGGGTGGGGGGAGTGATGAGTGCGCCAGGGCGTCCTGCGATGGGGGTCAGATAGCGCCCCACCACATCCAGCGCTGGGATGGTCTTCAGCATGGATTCCGGCCTTCGCCGGAATGACACGGTGGGTGTGGGGTGATTGTGGATCACTAAACCCTCCCACCCACCGCATCTTCCTCGGGCTTGACCCGAGGGCCATTCGCCGCTTGTGCCGAGTTGAGAGTGGCCCTCGGGTCGAGCCCGAGGGAGAAATGTGGGTGGGGGGAGTGGTGCATTGATCTTGCAATTACCCACGGTGTCATTCCGGCGGAGGCCGGAATCCATGCTGTGCCTTCTCCCCACACTGGATGGTGCTGATGGTCTTCAGCATGGATCCCGGCCTTCGCCGGGGTGACATCGTGGGGAGGTGAGATTGGGGCTGAACGAGACGTCAGAGCTTCAGCAAATCCACGAACCGTTTCAGCGTTGTTGCCAGCCTTTTCCGGTGTTTGGGTTTGAGTTCGCCCAGGAGGGCTTCCTCGAGTTGGGTCCAGTGGTCGGCGAGGCCGTTGCGGATGCGGAGGCCGCGGTCGGTGAGGGCGATGCCGGGGGCGAGTTCGGGGCCGACGGCCTGGGGGGCGACGAGGCCGCGGTCGAT
>DATMSY010000175.1:0-12692 GCA_035565135.1 Devosia sp. | reverse complement strand
CACCATGGTCAATGGCATGGCCGTGCTCGGCTGGGGCGTGGGCGGGATCGAGGCCGAGGCCGCCATGCTGGGCCAGCCCATCACCATGCTGATCCCCGAAGTCGTGGGCTTCAAGCTCACCGGCAAGATCAATGAAGGCATCACCGCCACCGATCTGGTGCTGACCGTCACCGAAATGCTGCGCAAGAAGGGCGTGGTCGGCAAGTTCGTCGAATTCTACGGCCCGGGCCTTGATTACCTCAGCCTCGAAGACCAGGCGACCATTGCCAATATGGCTCCCGAATATGGCGCCACCTGCGGCTATTTCCCGGTCGATGCCGATACGCTCAAATATCTCACCACCTCGGGCCGCGATCCGCAGCGCGTGGCACTGGTCGAAGCCTATTCCAAGGCCCAGGGCATGTTCCGCGAGACCAGCTCGCCCGACCCGGTCTTTACCTCGACCCTCGAGCTCGACCTGTCGACCGTCGTGCCCTCGCTCTCCGGCCCCAAGCGCCCGCAGGACCGTGTGGCCCTCAAGGATGCCGCTGCATCCTTCGCCAAGGCCCTGCCCGAGCTGGCCGGTGGCCGTGCCGAACGCACGCGCCTCCCCGAAGACAAGCAGGAATCGCGCTTTGTCGATGAAGGCGCCACCGGCGTCGACGACATTCCCGAAGAAGCCGCTTTCCCCGTCAAGGGCGCAAAATATGGCCTTGATGACGGCCATGTGGTGATCGCGGCCATCACCTCCTGCACCAATACGTCCAATCCTTCGGTTCTGGTGGCCGCCGGCCTCGTCGCCCGCAAGGCGCGGGCGCTGGGGCTCAATTCCAAGCCCTGGGTCAAGACCTCGCTGGCCCCCGGCTCGCAGGTGGTGACCGATTACCTGACCGCGGCGGGCCTCCAGGACGATCTCGACGCGCTCGGGTTCAACCTTGTCGGTTATGGCTGCACCACCTGTATCGGCAATTCCGGCCCGCTGCCGCAGGCCATTTCCGATTGCATCAACGAGAACAAGCTCGTGGCCTGCTCGGTGCTGTCGGGCAACCGCAACTTTGAAGGCCGCGTCAATCCTGACGTGCGCGCCAATTACCTGGCCTCCCCGCCGCTGGTCGTGGCCTATGCCCTGGCCGGCTCGCTCAATATCGACGTCACCAGCGAACCCCTGGGCATTGGCAGCAATGGCCAGCCGGTCTATCTCAAGGATATCTGGCCCTCCAACCACGAGATTGCCGAGATCGTGCGCAAGCACGTGACCGCCGAAATGTTCCGCGCCCGTTATTCGGACGTGTTCAAGGGCGACACCAATTGGCAGGGCATCGCTGTCGATGGCGGAGAGACCTATAAGTGGAATTCGGCCTCCACCTATGTGCAGAACCCGCCCTATTTCGAAGGCATGTCGATGGAGCCCAAGCCCATCACCAATGTCGAAAAGGCCAAGGTGCTGGCGCTGTTCCTTGATTCGATCACCACCGACCACATTTCCCCGGCCGGTTCGTTCAAGGCTTCGACCCCGGCCGGCAAATATCTGGAAGAACGCCAGGTCGCCCCGCGCGATTTCAACTCCTATGGCGCCCGTCGCGGCAATCATGAAGTGATGATGCGCGGCACCTTTGCCAATATCCGCATCAAGAACCAGATGCTTAATGGCGTCGAAGGCGGCTATACCAAGGGCCCCGATGGCAGCCAGATGGCGATCTACGACGCCGCCATGGCCTATCAGGCCGCCGGCACGCCGCTGGTGATCTTTGCCGGCAAGGAATATGGCACGGGCTCGTCCCGTGACTGGGCTGCCAAGGGCACCAATCTGCTCGGCGTGCGCGCCGTCATCGCCCAGTCTTTCGAGCGTATCCACCGCTCGAACCTGGTCGGCATGGGCGTCATTCCGCTGCAGTTCAAGGATGGCGAGAGCTGGCAGGCGCTCGGTCTCGACGGCACTGAAACCGTCGATATCGAAGGCGTCACCGAGATCGCGCCGCGCGCCCAGGTCGTGGTCAAGATCACCCGCGCCGACGGTTCGGTGCTCAATGTCGAGACCCGCTGCCGCATCGATACGGCCAATGAGCTCGATTACTACAAGAATGGCGGCATCCTGCATTATGTGCTGCGCAGCCTTGTAGCCGCGTAAGCGCTGCTCACATCACCGATTTGACGATGGCGGTCCCTCGGGCCGCCATTTTCTTTGACCGTGGCATGAAGGAAACGGTGGCGGCGTTTTTCCCGCTCTCACCCTCTTTTGACTGGCGGGGCTGACAGGGGCCAGCTTACAAGTTCTCCCCATGATCCTTCGTTTCCTTCCCGCCACCACCCTCGGCCTTGCCGCTTTCGCCGTCCTGGCCCTTCCGGCCGGTGCGGAAAAAGTGCATGACCGGCCCAAGGCCGTGGTGGAATTGTTCACCAGTCAAGGCTGTGCGCAATGCCCGCCGGCCGATGCGCTGTTGACCAGCCTCGCCGAAGAGGGCGACGTCATCGCGCTCGCCTATCACGTCGATTATTGGGATTATGTGGGCTGGGAAGACACGTTCGGCAAAGCCGATTATTCTGATCGCCAGCGCGCCTATGCCAAAAGCTGGGGCTCTTCGCGCATCTATACCCCGCAAATGGTGGTCAATGGCGACAAGGGCGTGGTCGGCTCGCGCCGCAATGAAGTGCATGGTGCGCTCGATGCCGCCACGCTGCCGCTCGCCGTCGATATCACCAAGCAGGGCGACATGCTCAAGATCGCCGTGCCGCCCAATGCCGATTATTCCGATGCGGTGGTGTGGCTGGTGACCTATCTCGACCGGGCCGATGTCGCCATCGACAAGGGCGAAAATGCCGGCAAGACCATGGTCTATACCCAGGTGGTGACCGGGCGGCAGGCGCTGGGCATGTGGGAAAGCGATACCGGCGCCGATCTCAAATTGCCGCTGCCCGAAATGCTGGCGGAAAATACCGGCATGGCCGTCATCGTGCAGCAGGAAAACAATGGTCTGCCCGGGCCGATCCTGGGCGCCGCTGCCTTCGAGCGCTAGCGCCAAAAGAAACTCCCGCTCCTGGGGGCAGGAACGGGAGCTAGCTGACTGGTCAACTAAAGGACGGTTGGCAACCGGACGTCATGGTTTGGGGGCTCGTTCGGTCCGGTTGCCAACCACTGGAGGCAATGGTGAGAGAGTGATCGGCCAATCGGGCGCGGTGAGGGAGAAACTGTGTCCAAACTTGGGTATTTGGTCCTTGCGCCAAATGCCGGGCCATCCGCCCTTGCGCGAAGGCGCGAATACCGCAATCATGACATTGCGTTGACAAGCGGAGAGAGCGTAACCGGTGCAGAGCCGTACGCCGCATGACAAGACGGTCAGCCTGGCTCTGGTCCATTCCGGGGAGGCGCAAGCAAGCGCGCCACCAGCCAAGGCCTTGCCCATCGTCGCCTTCGATCGCCGCGAGCTGATGCTGATCCTGTCGGTCTATGGCCGCAAGGTGGCCTTGGGCGAGTGGCGCGACTACGCCATGGATTTTTTGCGCGAACGTGCCGTCTTTTCCATCTATGCCCGCGTCTCCGAGCGCCCCCTCTTCATCGTCGAAAAATCCCCCAGGCTGCGCAATCGCCAGGGGCAATATTCGGTCACCAACCAGCAGGGCCGCATCCTCAAGCGCGGCCACGACCTGGCCCAGGTGCTGCGCGTGCTCGATCCGCAATTGGTGGTGGTGGGGTGATTTTCGCCATTTCTCCCACATTGTGGGAGGACGAGGTCGGCACCTAGAGCCGCCCGATCCAGTCATGGCCCGGCAGCGTCCGCTCCAGCATGGCCTTCAGCCAGGCCCGCTCCGCCGTTTCCAGTTTGGGCAGGGCATTGGCGAAATCGGTTTCATCCTTGTCCCGTGCATGCTTGGCCTTGAACAGCAGGATGGCGGCGGGCTTGAGATAGGGCAGGCCATCGCCCGTCACCGCGACCATGTCAGCGCGCGGGCGCCTGATGCCGGGGTCCCGTTTATAGACCCACATATCGGGCGTGCCGGGCTCGATCATCATATCGACCCGCCAACGCTGCGCCGCCACGTCCTGGCACCAGATCTGGAAAATGTCCTCCGGCGGCTCCTGCCCGTCGGGCAGGTAATCGACCATGCCGCTGCCGGTTGCGTAAAATTCGAGGTCCGACAGCGCCGCCCGGAACAGGCCGAGATCGCCGCGCAGCACGGTGAATTCGATATCCTCATGCGCGCGGGTCTCATGGCCATGCCAGAGATCCAGCGCCCAGCCGCCGACAATGCACCAGGGCCTGGACACGCCTTCCAGCCGCTGCGCCAGTTCGCGCGGATGCCAGGGGCTCCAGGCGTCATGCGCCAGCGTCTTTCGCTCCGTCCTCATGGCGCTGAGGGCGGCTGCAGCTTTTCCAGCTCATCTTCCGTCACCGGCTCGAATCGGGCCATCCAGCCCAGCAATTCATTGGCGGTGATGATGAAGGCATGTTCGGGGGCCTCGGCATTGCGCTGTTCGAGGCGCGCCAGCAGCTCGTCGCGCGAGACGTCCATGAAATGGATGCGCGTTTGTGCATCCAGGCCGGCAGCGCGGGCGGCAAAATCCTCGCGCTCGGCGCGGGCCCAGAAGCCGAAATCGAGGATGACGTCGACGCCTTTGGCCAGCGCCGCGCTGGCCACCTGCCACATCAGCGCCTCGACCGCATCGTGGCGCCGGTCATGGTCGGGGTCGGCGGTGTCATTGCCGAAGAGGGTGATGTGCCACTCGTCAGGCGTCAGCCGGAGGGCGCCGAATTCGGCCTCGAGCTGTTTTGCCCGCGTGCTTTTGCCCGAACAAGGCAGTCCCACCATGAGGTGAAGCGTCGTCATGCCTAAAGCGAAAGCTGGAGATGGACGATATCGTGCCAGCGATCGAACTTATAGCCCACCGCCTCATAGCGGCCGACATGGGTGAAGCCGAATTTTTCGTGGATGGCGATGGAATTGGCGGTATCGGCAGTGATGACCGCCAGCATCTGCTTGAAGCCGAAGGCGCGCGATTGCAGCAAAAGCTCGGTCAGCAGCGCCTTGCCCAGGCCTTTTCCTGTTTCAGCGGGATCGAGATAGATCGAATCCTCGCAGGTGAAGCGATAGGCGGCGCGGGGGCGGTAGAAGCTGGCATAGGCATAGCCGAGCACCTTGCCTTCGCGTTCGGCGATGATGACCGGGTGTCCCAGCCGTTGCAGGCCGGCATATTTCTCGGCGATCGCGGTTTCGTCCGGCGCCTCGGTATCGAAAGTAATGGCGGTGTTCTCGACATAGTGGCGATAGATATTGGTGATCGCGGGAATGTCGGACCATTGGAAGGGGCGCAGGGAAAATTCGGTCACGGCAGGGCTCGGCAAAAGAAAAGGACCGCATCCCTTTTAGGATGCGGCCCGATTATTCGTCCAACCAAATTCCTTGATCCTGCGATCAAGCAAGCTGGTGCTTACTCGCGATTGCCGAACAGGCGGAGCAGCATCATGAACAGGTTGATGAAGTCGAGATAGAGGCTCAGCGCGCCCATGATGGCGCCCTTGGCCAGCACTTCGGCGCCGTGCGACTCCGAATAGCCTTCCTTGATCTTCTGCGTGTCATAGGCGGTGAGGCCCACAAAGATTAGCACGCCGACCGCCGAGATGGCGAATTCGAGCATGGAGGACTGCATGAAGATATTGACCAGCGAGGCGATGATCAGGCCGATCAGGCCCATGAACAGGAAGCTGCCGATCTGGGTCAGGTCACGCTTGGTGGTGTAGCCGTAAAGGCTCATGGCACCAAAGGTCGCGGCGGTGATGAAGAACACCTTGGCGATCGAAGCGTCGGTATAGACCAGGAAGATCGAGCTGAGCGACACGCCCATGATGGCGGCGAAGGCCCAGAACACGGCCTGTGCCGCGCCCACGGAGAGCTTGTTGATGCCGAAGCTGAGTACCAGCACGAAGGCCAGGGGAGCCAGCATCACGACCCATTGCAGCGGGCTTGCATAGAGCAGGGCGCCCCACTGGGTCACATATTGGCCATTGGCCAGCTGGCCCACGGCGGCATCCGGATTGGTGGTGATGGCGGCCGCGGCGGCAAACCAGGCCGCCAGGCCCGTCACGACAAGACCCACACCCATGTAATTGTAGACACGCAGCATGTAGCTGCGCAGGCCCTCGTCGATGGCCAAGGCCGAGCCGGCCCGCGCATTGAGGGTCTGACGGTCATATTCAGCCATAGTCGGTTTCCTTTCCCAATTGATGGCGCGGTCCTTTAGCACCGCCGGTGGGCATTGTTGGCCACTTGCCGCACAATATGGATGGCCCGCCAGTCGTTTACAAGGCCGAAGGGGCCGGCGCGACGTTTCGTCTGGCGACATGACGCGCTTGTGTTAGGGTCGAGGGACGAATCGCCTGTCTGATCCACCAGAGGAGGAGCCGATGCCCAGGCTCTTTACCGGCCTCGAAATCCCGGCCGATGTGGGATTTGCCCTCTCGCTCAAGCGGGGCGGGCTGACCGGGGCGCGCTGGATCGACCCGGAAAATTACCACATCACGCTGCGCTTTATCGGCGATGTCGATTACCAGACGGCCAATGAGGTCGCCGACAGTCTCGACCGGCTGTCCAATTCGCTGCGCTTTTCCATCCGCCTGACGCATTTGGGTATTTTCGGCGGCGACAAGCCGCGGGCACTCTATGCCGGGGTGGAGATGAATGAGGCGCTGACCCGGTTGCAGGCCGCCCAGGAGCGGGTCTTGCAGCGGGCCGGCCTGCCGCCCGAGGGGCGCAAATTCGTGCCCCATGTCTCGCTGGCGCGGCTGCGTAATTGCAGCGCGGGGGAGGCGGCGCGCTTCATGGCCGAGGCCGGACGGTTCGAGCCGCTGAGTTTTCCGGTGGGGCGGTTCGTCCTCTATTCGAGCAAGGATTCGGTGGGCGGCGGGCCCTATGTGGTGGAACAGAGCTATCCCCTGGCCGCCTGAAGTCACGCAAGTGTTAGCACATTGTTAACCCCAACGGCGCAAACCGGGGCCTATGACGGCGCCGGTGTCAAATTGCCGCCGCGATTGGCTCGCATTTGAGACAAATCGGTCGGATGCGGCGGCGTTTGACACCTTGGTAACCATGTTGGGGCAAGTTGGACGCGGGCAAGCTCTTCCCAACCGGATCTGATGATGAGGAAAGAATTGGCAATGACGACGAAAACCGGTGGCCTCACGCTCGGGCTCGCGGTCGCCGCAATCATGGCTCTGGCTCCGGCCGCCCAGGCGCAGCAGGCGACCGAATTGGGCACCTTCAATGCCTGGACCGCCTGGCAGGCGACCGATGCGAGCGGCGTAATCTGCTATGTGTCGGCGACGCCGCAAAAGAGCGAGCCGGCCGGGGCCAATCGCGACCCCATCCATTTCATGATCATCCACCGCAAGGGCATGGGCACCAAGAACGAGGTGCAAACGATCATCGGCTATCCCTATAACACGACCAATGCCGGGGCGAGCGCGGCCGTGGATGGCAAGAGCTATCCCATGGTCACCGAGGGCTCGGCGGCCTGGCTGGCTTCGACCGGCGACGAGGCCGGGTTCGTGGCGGCCTTCAAGGCGGGCAACAGCCTGGTCATCAAGGGCACCAGCCAGCGCGGCACCAATACGACCGACACCTATTCCCTTTCCGGCGCGACGGCAGCGATGAACGCCATCGACGCGGCCTGCAAGTAATTTTGTCATTGCCCGGTTCGGGCGAAACGCCATAACTGGGGCGGCCCTGCAAGGGGCTCGCCCCAATTGCATATCAAGAGGCCATGATGAGAAAATCCGCCGTTGCACTTGCTCTCGCCGCCAGTCTGGTCCTGCCTGGCGCGGCCATGGCGCAGTCGGTGCGGCTATTGGGCGAGCATCGGGCCTGGTCGAGCTATGCGGCCAGCGACGGATCGGGGGCGGTCTGCTTTGCCATGACCAAGCCGACCAGCGTGCAGCCCGAGCCCGATGGCTATAGCCAGGCCTATCTCTATATCACCAATCGGCCGGGCGAGAATGTCGCCAATGAATTCAACCTGGTCGCCGGCTTCGCCTTCCAGCCCGACAGCATGGCGACGGTGACCGTGAGCGGGCAGAGTTTTAACCTCTTCACCCAGAACGACGCCGCCTGGCTCGACGATGCCAGCCAGTCCGGCGCGCTGGCCAGCGCCATCCGCGCCGGATCGACCCTGACCATCGAGGGCACCACGTCGGGCGGCATCAAGGTGGTGCAGACCTATTCGCTCTCCGGCGCGACGGCGGCGTCGCAGTCGATCAGCAGCGGGTGCTGAGGCGCCGATGAGTGCCCTTCCCAAGAAGACCTCATGGTGAGCCTGTCGAACCACGAGGTCGAGCGAGTGGAGGCAAGCGCGCCACGACCTCGTCCTTCGACAAGCTCAGGATGAGGTCTACTGGGGGCGAGGCGTTCGTCCTCCTGCGCTGCAGGCAAGGCACCTCCCCACCCGGTGACTTTGCCTAAATCCGCCCTATATGCTATTGGCCGCGCGTTTCCCGCATTTCCGGACCCCTATTGCCATGAGCATTGCGCTTAATCTTGATCATTCGTCTGCCCTCCGCCCCGCGGCGGTGAGCCGGCCGTCGCTGATCGGGCTGAGCAAGCTGCAGCTTGCCGAGGCGCTGACCAATGCCGGCATCGCCGCCGACAAGGAAGCCCGCATGCGCGCCAGCCAATTGTGGAACTGGCTCTATGTGAACGGGGTCACCGATTTCGACCGCATGACCAATGTGGCCAAGCCGGTGCGGCAGAAGCTGGCCGATACCTTCATTCTGGACCGTCCCGAAATCGCCTCCGAGCAGGTGTCTTCGGACGGCACCCGCAAGTGGCTGTTCCGCTTCCGCGATCCGGCCAATCCGAACTATCCGCCGGTCGAAATCGAAACCGTCTATATCCCCGAGGAAGATCGCGGCACACTGTGCGTCTCCTCGCAGGTGGGCTGCACGCTGACCTGCACTTTTTGCCACACGGGAACGCAGAAGCTGGTTCGCAACCTGACCGCGGGCGAAATCCTGGGCCAGATCCTGATGGCGCGCGAGCGGCTGGGTGATTTCCCCGGCGGCAAGCGGCCGGACGATGGGGGCTTGGTCCCCGGTGGGGAAAACCGCGCCATCACCAATATCGTGATGATGGGCATGGGCGAGCCGCTCTACAATTTCGACAATGTGAAGCAGGCGCTGCTGATCGCCTCGGCCGGCGACGGCATGAGCCTTTCCAAGCGCCGCATCACGCTCTCGACCTCGGGCGTCGTGCCCTATATCGAGCCGACCGGGCGCGAGATCGATGTGATGCTGGCCATTTCGCTGCATGCGGTCAATGACGATCTGCGCGACGTGCTGGTGCCGATCAACAAGAAATGGAAGATCGCCGAGCTGCTCGAAGCCTGCCGCAATTATCCCGGCCTCTCCAATGCCCGCCGCATCACCTTCGAATATGTGATGCTGGACGGCATCAATGATAGCGACGCCGATGCGCGCGAGCTGGTGCGGCTCCTGGCCGGCATTCCGGCCAAGATCAACCTCATCCCGTTCAATCCCTGGCCGGGCACCAATTACGGCTGCTCGCCCTCGAGCCGCATCGAGCGCTTTGCCGATATCGTCAACCGCGCCGGCTATGCCAGCCCCGTCCGCACCCCGCGCGGCCGCGACATCTTTGCCGCCTGCGGCCAGCTCAAGAGCGAAAGCGAACGCCTGAGCAAGAAAGACCGCGACGCGCTGGCGGGGGTATGAGTTTTCCCGACTGATCTCTCAGTCGTCACCCTCCCCCTTGCGGGGAGGGATCAAGGGACGGTTGGCCCGAATATGCGGGCTCCCAACACCCCCTCCCAACCTCCCCGTCAAGGGGGAGGTGCCGTCCGGTGGGTGGGCGTCATCGAGTGTTCCTTCAGGGCAGAAACTCGCCTCTCAGCGTGCTAACCTCCCCGCCTTAGGCTTGCGCGCCGAGGAGGGATCGCCATGACGACAGATACATTCGGAACCATCGGCCAGCTCAGCCGCGGCGTTGCCGATATCGGGGCGGCCGAGGCGTGGTGGCGCGATGTCCTGGGCATGCCTCATCTTTATACCTATGGGCCGCTGGCCTTTTTCGATTGCGGCGGGGTGCGGTTGATGCTGAGTGCCGAGGCCGGCCAGGCGCAGGCCAATGTCATCTATTTCCGCGTGTCCGATATCGCGGCCAGCCACGCCGAATTGAGCGGGCGGGGCGTGGTTTTTATCGAAGGGCCGCATATGATCCATCGCCATGCCGATGGCCTGGAGGAATGGATGGCGTTCTTTTCCGATAATGAAGGGCGCCCGCTTGCCATTATGAGCCAGGTCCGACCGAACTGATGACTATTACCTATCGCCGCATAGGCCCGGCCGATGCGCCGCTGCTCGCCAATATTGCCGATGGTGTGTTTGACGAACCCGTGCGGCCCGATCGCCTCGCGGCCTATCTCGAGGCGCCCGGGCATCTGATGGTGCTGGCTTTCGATGGCGATCTGGTGGTCGGGCAATGCGTGGGCGTCGTGCATTACCATCCCGACAAGGTCACCGAGCTTTATGTCGATGAAGTCGGCACGGCCAGCGCCTATCAACGGCAGGGCATTGCCAGCGCCATGCTGGATCAATTGTTCGCCTGGGCGCGCGAAAAGGGTTGCCAGGAGGCCTGGCTGGGTACCGAACTCGACAATGACGCGGCCAATGGCCTCTATCGCCGGTTCGGCGGGGACGAGGACACGATCAAATATTACGAGTTCAAGCTCTGAATTTTGCTTCAGCGCTGCGAACTCTCCAACTCCCACCGGGTCATTCCCGCGAAAGCGGGAACCTCCGTTTTTCTTCAACGACCGCAAACAGAGGTCCCCGCTTTCGCGGGGATGACTTTGTGGGTGGGTTGAAATTGGGTGACCGGGGGAGTGTTACTCCCCCGCCACCCATTCAATCCTGAACCCGCCCCGCCCCTCATCGGCCAGCAGTTGTGCCAGTGCCGGCAGCAGCACCCGCATGTCTGCTTCCAGCGCATAGGGTGGATTGACCACGATCATGCCGGTGCCGTGCAGCCGGGCCGGCGTGGAGGGCGCGCGAATGGTGAGTTCGAGGCGCAGGATTTTGGGAATGCCGGTGGATTTGAGATCGGCCACGAAAGTTTCGACCTCGGCCGGCTCCTTGATCGGATACCAGAAGGCAAAAATCCCGCCCGGCCAGCGGCGATGGCCTTTGACGAGCCCATCGACCATGCGGGTGAATTCGCCTTTTTCCTCAAAGGGCGGGTCGATCAGGACCAGGCCGCGCTTTTCCTTGGGCGGCAAATGAGTGCCCAGGGCTGCCCAGCCGTTGAGATGGGTGATGCGGGTCTGGATATCGCCGGCGAAGTTTTCGCGCAGGGCCTCGGCATCGGCGGGATGCAGTTCGAGGGCAAAGAGGCGGTCCTGTTCGCGCAGCAGGCTCCGCGTGATCAGGGGCGAGCCGGGATAGAAGCGCAATTGCCCGTCGGGGTTTTGGGCGCGGACGGCGTCGAGATAGGGCTTTGCCAGCTCCGCTGCGGCGGGCGGCAGGCCGGTTTGCACCAGGCGGGCAATGCCCTCGAGCCATTCCCCGGTGCGCTCGGCCTGATCGCCTTCCAGATCATAGAGCCCGACCCCCGCATGGGTATCGAGCACGCGAAAGGCGGCTTGCTTGCGCTTGAGATAGTCGAGAATGCGAACCAGGATCAGGTGCTTGACCACATCGGCGAAATTGCCGGCGTGAAAGGCGTGGCGGTAATTCATTGGAAGGCGATCGCCATGGCTAGTGCCGCGCTTGTGCGGTGAGGATGGTCACGGCAAAGCCGGTGAAGATGGCGGCAAAGCTCCAGTTGAGCGCGCGTTCCACCCATTTGCTGTGGCGGAAGGCGGCGGCCAGCCATTCGGCGGCAAAGACCGTCACAATGCCCAGCGGGATCGAGAGAGCAACGAATTCGGCGCCGAGGAAGAAGAGTTTTCCCGTGGCGGCGGGATCATGCGCGTCGACGAATTGGGGCAGGAAGGTCACGAAGAACAGCACGACCTTGGGATTGAGCAGGTTGATGCCCACGCCGGTGGCAAAGCTCTGGCCCAGGGTTGGCTTGCGCTTGCTGGCTTCGGCAAGGCGCAGGCCCCCGCCATGCATGATGGCCTGATAGGCGAGCCAGAGCAGATAGAGCGCGCCGACGATCTTGAGGCCCAGAAAGAGCGGCGGGGCGGCGATGATCAGTACGGAAATGCCCAGGGCCACCAAGGTGGTGTGGACCATGATTCCCGCCATGGCCCCGGCCATCGAGGCCAGGCCATGGGCGCGGCCATAATTGATCGCCCGGCTGAGCTGCAGCGCCATGTCGGGGCCCGGCGTGATGGCAAGGATCACGGTGGCCAGGGCAAAGGCGAGGATGACGGGGAGATCGGGGAGGAAGGGCATGGCATTTCCGCGCGTTCAAAGGTGCGCTAGCCATAACCCGCCGCGCTTGGGGAAGCGAGCATGTTCGGGAGCCCCGATCTGCCTCCCTCCCCCTTGAGGGGAGGGATTGAGGGTGGGGGTGTCGGGCTATCCGCCAGCATAGAGCTCATGGAGGCCACGACACCCCCACCCTAGCCCTCCCCTCAAGGGCCTGTTGCATAATCAGCCTTTATTGCAGTTTGGGCTGTTTGGCAGGGCTTGTGCAGGCCCTTGGGGTGTTTGAGCTGGGGGTTTATGGGGTTTTGCGGCAGGGCGGGCAGAGTCAGCCCGTGATCG
>DATMSY010000174.1:0-19993 GCA_035565135.1 Devosia sp. | reverse complement strand
AACCTGTTATGCCTCGAACCGCCTTTTGGGAGGAGGCGCCCCACGCCTCTTCTCCCCAGTTTTAGAGCAATTCAAGAGAGCGGAAGCCGCGATGACGAATACAGCCCAGCAGAACGATTTGGCCAATGCGATCCGGTCCCTATCCATGGACGCGGTCGAAAAAGCCAATTCCGGCCATCCGGGCCTGCCCATGGGCTGTGCTGATATTGCGACGGTCCTGTTCACCAAGGTGATGAAGTTCGATCCCGCCGACAGCAAATGGGCTGACCGCGACCGCTTCATCCTCTCGGCCGGCCACGGCTCGATGCTGCTCTATTCGAGCCTCTATTTGCTCGGCTACGAGGACATGACCATCGACCAGGTCAAGAACTTCCGCCAGCTCGGCTCCAAAACCGCCGGCCACCCCGAATATGGTCACGCCACCGGCATCGAAACCACGACAGGCCCGCTCGGCCAGGGCCTTGCCAATTCGGTCGGCTTTGCCGTTGCCGAAGCCAAGCTCGCCGCCGAATTCGGCTCCGACATCGTCGATCACCATACCTGGGTGCTGGCCGGTGATGGGTGCCTCATGGAAGGCATTTCCCAGGAAGCCATTGCTCTCGCCGGTCACCTCAAGCTCAATAAGCTGACGGTCATCTGGGACAATAATTCGATCACCATCGACGGCGCCGTGTCGAACGCCGACTCGACCGACCAGATCGCCCGCTTCAAGGCGGTGCAGTGGAACACGATCGAGATCGACGGCCACGACCAGGACGCCATCGAAAAGGCGCTGCTCGCCGCCAAGAAATCGGACAAGCCGACCCTGATCGCCGCCAAGACCACGATCGGCTTTGGCGCGCCCAAAAAGGCCGGCACCGAAAAGGTGCATGGCGCCCCGCTCGGCGCCGAGGAATTGGCTGGCGCCAAGGCCGCGCTGGGCATTACCTATCCGGCTTTTGAAATTCCCGCCGAAATCCTCTCCGCCTGGCGCGCTGCCGGCACCCGCAGCCAGAATATTCGCGGTGAATGGCAGGCGCGCCTCGCGGCCCATCCCAACAGGGCCGAGTTCGAACGCCGCATGAAGGGCGACCTGCCCGCCGCGTTCAAGCCTGCCATCGACGCCTTCAAGAAAAAGCTCGTCGAGGACAAGCCCAAGGTCGCGACCCGCAAGTCGAGCCAGATGGCGCTGGACGTGATCAATGCCGTGCTGCCCGAAACCCAGGGCGGCTCGGCCGACCTGACCCATTCGAACCTGACCAATACCAAGGAAATGGTGCCGTTCCAGGCCGATAATTACCTTGGCCGCTACATGATGTACGGCATCCGCGAGCATGAAATGGCCGCCGCCATGAACGGCATCGCGCTGCATGGCGGGCTCATTCCCTATGGCGGCACCTTCATGGTCTTTACCGACTATGCCCGCCCCTCGATCCGCCTGGCCGCGCTGATGGAACAGCGCGCCATCTATGTCATGACCCATGACTCGATCGGCCTGGGCGAAGACGGCCCCACCCACCAGCCGGTGGAACATTTGACCGCTTTGCGCGCCATTCCGAACCTGCTGGTCTTCCGTCCGGCCGATGCGGTGGAAGCGCTCGAATGCTGGCAGCTGGCGCTGGAATCGACCCATGCCCCCTCGATCCTGGCCCTGTCGCGCCAGAACCTGCCGGCCCTGCGCACCGAATACCAGGCGGAAAACCTCTCGGCCAAGGGCGCCTATGTCATCGCCGGCGACAAGAACGCTGATGTCGTGATCTTCGCGACCGGCTCGGAAGTGGCCATCGCCGTCGAGGGCCAGAAGCAATTGGCCGAAAAGGGCATTGCCGCCAAGGTCGTCTCGGTGCCCTCGATGGAATTGCTGGCCAAGCAGTCCGACGCCTACAAGGCCGAGCTCTATGGCAATGCCAAGGTGCGCGTCGCCGTCGAGGCCGGTATCGAAATGAGCTGGAGCAAGCTGCTGGGCGACAAGGGCCGCTTTATCGGCATGCACAGCTTCGGCGCTTCCGGCCCGATCGAGGCGCTCTACGAGCACTTTGGTCTTACGGCCAAAGCCGTTGTTGAAGCCGTCACCGCACAGTTGTAAGAGAGCCCCGCCTCTCTTTCCCACCTCCCACCTCTGAGGAGCCTCCTATGGCAGTTCGCGTCGCCATTAATGGTTTTGGCCGTATCGGCCGCAATATTCTGCGCGCCATCATCGAATCCGGCCGCACCGATATCGAAGTCGTTGCGATCAACGATCTCGGCCCGGTTGAAACCAATGCCCACCTGTTCCGCTTCGATAGCGTGCATGGCCGTTTCCCCGGCGAAGTGAAGGTGGATGGCGACACCATCGATGTGGGCCGCGGCCCGATCAAGGTCACCGCCGTCCGCAACCCCGAAGAGCTGCCGCATGCCGCCATGGGCGTCGATATCGCGCTCGAATGCACCGGCATTTTCACCTCCAAGGAAAAAGCCTCGGCCCACCTCAAGGCCGGCGCCAAGAAGGTGCTGATCTCGGCCCCCGGCGAAGGCGCCGACCTCACCGTGGTCTATGGCATCAACCACCAGAAGCTGGCCAAGGAGCACATCGTCGTCTCCAATGCCTCCTGCACCACCAATTGCCTGGCCCCGCTCGCCTATGTGCTGAACGAGACCGTCGGCATCGAAAAGGGAATGATGACCACCATCCATTCCTATACCGGTGACCAGCCGACCCTCGACACCATGCACAAGGATCTCTATCGCGGCCGCGCTGCGGCTCTGAGCCAGATCCCGACCTCGACCGGCGCCGCCAAGGCCATTGGCCTGGTGCTGCCCGAGCTCAAGGGCAAGCTGGACGGCGTTTCGATCCGCGTGCCGACCCCCAACGTGTCGCTGGTGGACTTCAAGTTCATCGCCAAGCGCAACACCACGGCCGATGAGATCAACGAAATCATCAAGTCCTATGCCGATGGCGCCCTCAAGGGCATTCTGGGCTATACGCTGCACCCCAATGTCTCGATCGACTTCAATGGCGATAGCCATTCCTCGACCGTGGCCTTCGATCAGACCAAGGTAATGGACGGCAATTTCGTCGCTGTCCTTAGCTGGTACGACAATGAATGGGGCTTCTCCAACCGCATGGCCGATACCGCCGTGGCGCTGGGCAAGACGCTCTAAAGTTTTCTCCGCATTGCACCAAAGGCCCCGTCGTGATCCACGGCGGGGCCTTTGCTTTTCTGCTGCGCAAGGCGATGATGGCGTGGCCCTATCAGCGAGACGCGCCCATGAGTCTAGATCGATCCATCCGCTGGCGCGGGCTCGACCCGGTGACAATCGAGCATTGCCACGTCATCTCGACGCCGCGTGATACCCGCATTCGCGGCGCCATCGTTACGCCCGGCTATGGCCTCTTCTACCGCATCAAGCTCGACGATACCGAGCGGGTCCGTACGGTGAGGCTCGAGCGTACCGACGGGGCGGGGCTGGAGCTGTTTTCCGATGGCGCGGGCAATTGGTCGGACGACCGCGCCGAACCGCTGCCCAATCTGGCCGGCTGCATCGACATCGATATCTGGCCCACCCCGCTGACCAATTCGCTGCCCATCTGGCGCAGCCAATGGACCATCGGCGCCCCGCAGCGTTTCGCCATGGCCTGGATCGATGGCGACGAGATGAGCGTGCAGCGCAACGAGCAGATCTATACCAAGCTCGACGACGACCACTTCCGTTTCGAGGGCGCCAATGGCTTTGAGCGCGTCCTCGAAGTCGATGCGGATGGCCTTGTGGTGGACTATCCTGGCCTCTTCACGCTGGCGCCATAGGCGTCATCGCAGTTTCATCAAATCAGCCCAGAATCGGTCTCGTTCATGTCGTTGGGGACGCCAGCAACCATGTTCCAGATCATGCGGCACATCTTTGCGGGCTTGCCGCTCGCTTCGGTCCTGATCGGCTTTGCCGGGCAACCGACCGCGCTCGTGCTGCCGCCCGCGCTCACCGCCGGTTTCGTGCTGATCCGCGACCGCATCATCCGCCGTCGCGTCGGCCTCGCCGCCTGGCCCAGCGATGGCTTTGCCCGCCATGTGCTGGTGGACGACCTGGGCTGGCTGCTGTTCCTGACCCTTGCGGGCCTGCCGCTCTTTTTCTGCGGAAACGCTTTGCGGGGCATTCTGCTCGGCGCCTGATCGCCAGATTTTTGCCGTCCCGGCTTCCCCCTCCTCGCCTGCTCTGCTACGCCACGGCTGGTATTTCCCCGGAGGCCCGACTGTGACCGCAACCTTCAAGACCCTCGACGAACTCGACCTGACCAACAAGCGCGTATTGCTGCGGGCCGACCTCAACGTGCCGGTCGCCGACGGCAAGGTCACCGACGCCACCCGCATCGAGCGGCTGGTGCCCACCATCCGCGAAATCGTCAAGCATGACGGCAAGGCCATCCTGCTCAGCCATTTCGGCCGCCCCAAGGGCAAGGTCGATCCCGAATTCTCGCTGGAACAGGTCTGCGCCGCCGTCGCTGACGAAACCGGCCATCCCGTCGGCTTCGTCGCCACGGACTGGAATGATGTATCGGCCGCCAAAAAGGCCATCGACGAGGCGCCGACCGGCTCGGTTCTGGTGCTCGAAAACACCCGCTTCCATCCCGGCGAGGAAGCCAATAATCCCGAACTGGCCCAGCGCATGGCCAGCCTTGGCGACGTCTATGTCAACGACGCCTTCTCGGCCGCCCACCGCGCCCATGCCTCGACCGAAGCGCTGGCCCATCTGCTGCCAGCCGCGGCGGGCCTGGCCATGCAGGCCGAACTCGAAGCGCTCGAAGCCGGCCTCGGCAAGCCCAAAAAGCCGGTGATCGCCGTGGTCGGGGGCGCCAAGGTCTCCTCCAAGATCGATCTGCTGGAAAACCTCGTGACCAAGGTCGATGGCCTGGTTATCGGCGGCGGCATGGCCAATACATTCCTGCATGCCCAGGGCTATGGCGTGGGCAAATCGCTGGCCGAAAAGGACCTGGCGGAAACCGCTCTGCGCATCATGGACAAGGCCGACAAGGCCAGCTGCGCCATCATCCTGCCCATCGACGCGGTCGTTGCCTGGCATTTCAAGGCCGACACCCCCACCCGCCTCTATGGCGTCGACGCCATCGATCCCGATGGCATGATCCTTGATATCGGCCCCTCCTCGATCGAGCGCATCAAGGGCGCCATCGACGAAGCCCATACCATTGTCTGGAACGGCCCCATGGGCGCCTTCGAGATGAACCCCTTTGATGCCGGCACCGTCGCCATCGCCAAATACGCCGCCGAACGCACCCATGCCGGCAAGCTGATCTCGGTGGCCGGTGGCGGCGACACGGTCGCGGCCCTCGCCCATGCCGGGGTCAAGGACGACTTCACCTATGTCTCCACCGCCGGCGGCGCCTTCCTCGAATGGATGGAAGGCAAGCCCCTGCCGGGCGTCGAAGCGCTCAAGAAGTAAGGTTCATTGCCCCAATTTTCGGTCGCACCAATCGTGACCACCGAACGCCTGACGCTGCGCCCGCAACGGCGCAGCGATTTTGATCTGCTGGCCGCGCTCTATACGACGGATCGCTCGCGCTTTGTCGGCGGCCGCAGGTCCAGGGCCGAGGTTTGGCGCGACTTCATGAACTCAGCGGGCCATTGGACCATCCTTGGCATGGGCGGCTGGGCCATCGATATTTCGGCCACCAGCCAATGCATTGGCGAAGTCGCCGTATGCCAGCCACCCGAATACCCCGAGACGGAAATAGGCTGGGTCTTGTTCGATGGCTTCGAGGGCAAGGGCTTTGCCTTCGAGGCCGCGACAGCCGCCCGGGATTGGGCCCGCAACACGCTGGGCGCTACCAGCCTGGTCTCCTATATCGACCCCGACAACAGCCCCTCGATCAAGCTGGCCCAACGGCTGGGCGGCCGGCAAGACAAGAGGGCGGCAACGCCCAATGGCGATCCGTGCCTGGTATTCCGCTATTGGTAACGCGGGCTCCCACTAGATAATGTAATGCGACTGCATTACATTATTCGCAAAGGAGCTTTCTCATGGCGACGAACGCACTCATCCAGACTCGCATTGATGCCGACATCAAGAACCGAGCAACGGCGGTTCTCGACACTATGGGTTTGACGGTCTCCGATGCGGTGCGGATTCTGCTGACGCGCGTTGCCAATGAGGGCGCACTGCCCGCAGGCCTTACCACCGACCCGGAGGCTTACGACAAGTGGTTCCGCGCGAAGGTGCAGGAAGCGCTGGATGACCCGCATCCGGGTTATTCTTCTGAAGAAGTAGAAGCATTTTTCGCCGAGAAAAGAGCGGCAACGCTGCGTACGCTCCGCACGAAATGAAGCTGCGATGGACGAAGGCTGCAAGACGGGACCGTGACCTCATCTATGCCTATGTCGAAGCCAGCAATGCGGCTGCCGCATTGCAGCTCGACGAGCGGTTTCAGGAACGTGCTGAACAATTAAGACAACTTCCTGGTCTGGGACGAATAGGGCGCGTGCCGGGAACGCGCGAGCTTTCGATTGCCGGAAGCAGCTACATATTCGTCTATCGGGTGCAGTCCGACCATGTTTGGGTGCTTCGGATCATGCATACCGCCCGCGTTTGGCCGGAGCCGGACTAATTCCGCCACTGGCAGCCTGACCTACCATACAAGATACACCTTTCGTCTTATAACCACAGGTCTAATCGCGGCGTTGGAAACGAAAGTCTAATCTGCCTCCAAGTTCACACTCCGAGGCTCATCCATGACGAAGTCGCTGAATGCCATCGCCCAGAAATTGATGGAGCCCGGCAAGGGCATCCTGGCTGCCGACGAGTCCGAAGGCACCATCGCCAAGCGCTTTGCCAAGATCAACCTGCCCAATTCGCTCGATCTGCGCCGCGACTATCGCGAGATGCTGTTCCGCTCGACCAATGCGATGACCAATTACATTTCGGGCGTCATCCTCACCGAGGAAACCCTCGAGCAATCGGCCGCCGACGGTACGGCGTTCCGCGCCATTCTGGCCGATGCCGACGTCATTCCCGGCATCAAGGTCGATCGTGGTGCCTTCCCCATGCCCGGCGATAGCGGCGAGAAGATCACGGAAGGTCTCGATGGCCTGCGCCAGCGGCTGGCGCGTTACGCGACCCTCGGCGCCGGTTTCGCCAAGTGGCGCGCCGTCATCACCATCAATGACATCGCCCCCACCCGCAACAATATCCGCGCCAATGCCCATTCGCTGGCCCGCTATGCCATCCTCTGCCAGGAAGCCGGCATCGTGCCGGTGGTGGAGCCCGAAGTCGTCGGCGATGGCGAGCCCGGCAACCATTCGATGGAACGCTGCGCCACGGTAACCGGCGAAGTGCTCGAAAACGTCTTCAAGGAATTGCGGCTGGCCGGTGTCGATCTCTCCGGCATGTTGCTGAAACCCAATATGGTGCTGCCCGGCATCAATTCGCGTGAGCGCCCCTCGGTGCAGGATGTCGCCAAACGCACGGTCGAAGTGCTGCGCGAACATGTGCCCGCCGCCGTGCCCGGCATTGCCTTCCTCTCGGGCGGGCAGACCGATGAAGAAGCCACCGCACACCTTTCCGCGATGAACCAGATCGGCGGCAAGCCCTGGCCGCTGACCTTCTCCTATGGCCGCGCGCTGCAGAATGTCGCGCTGCGCACCTGGGCCGGCCGCCGCGAGAATTTCCCCCAGGCGCAGGCCGCCTTCACCCACCGCGCCCATATGAACTCCCTGGCCGCCCGGGGCACCTGGACCGGCGAACTGGACCGCGCGGCATAAGCCGTCGCCCTATAAAGCTCCCTGCGGCGTAACTTTTGCGCCATGAATGCGCGCCTCCCTCCCGGGGCGCGCATTTCCTTTGCGCGAGCCATGTCACTTCGCCTATTGCAGAAGCCGTCCCTTTTGTCGCCAAAATGGCGGCTTACTGAGCACGCGCGTCGAGTATCCGGAAGCCCATGGCCCCTCAGCTTTATCTCATCACCCCCGCTGCCGCCGATCCCGAGAGCTTTCCCGCCCTCCTGATGGCCGCATTGAGCGCTGCCGAAATCGCCGCGCTGCTGGTGCGCCGCGGCGAGCTGGATGACGCGGCCTATGCGGCGCTCGCGCAAACAATCGTCAATATCGGCCAGGGCGCCGGCTGCGCCGTACTGGTGGAAAACGACGTGGCGCTGGCCAAGAAGATCGGCGCCGATGGCGTACATGTCACCACCGGCAGCAAGGATGTGCAGACTGCCATCGCGGCGCTCAAGCCCGCCGCCATTGTAGGCGCCGGCGACCTCCATGGCCGGCACGACGCCATGACCATGGGCGAGCTCGGCGTCGACTACGTCTTTTTCGGTCCGCTCGATGGCCCGACCGATCCCGCTGCGTCCGATCTGGCGCAATGGTGGGCCGAGACCTTTGAAATTCCCGCGGTGTTCAGCGACCCCGCTGCCGCCACGGGCGAGCATCACGGTGCCGAATTCCTCGCCCTTTCGACCAGCATCTGGTCCGCCCCTTCTCCGGCCGCCGCCCTCGCCGCGATCGCCGCTTCGCTCGAGGAAACTGCATGACCCGGCTGCTCCCCGCCATCGCTCTGCTGCTGGCCCTGTCTCCCCTCCCGGCTTTCGCCCAGGAAGAAGCGGCCGAGACCATCAGCTCCGAGATTTTCGGACCCCGCGCCAATGTCGACTATGCCTTCGGCGCCTTCCAGCGCGGCTATTTCCTGACCGCCCTGGAATATGCGTTGCCGCGCGCCGAAAAGGGCGATGCCGCCGCCCAGACATTGATCGCCGAAATCTACGCCAAGGGCCTGGGCGTCGCCCAGAATGATGAGCGCGCCGCCAGCTGGTACCAACTCGCCGTCAACAATGGCGGCGTGCTCGCCATGTTCGAACTGGCGCTTTATTACCAGGACGGGATCGGCGTGCCCAAGAACCGCGCCCGCGCCGCCGACCTGTTCAAAAAGGCGGCCGAGGGCGGCTACATCCCGGCCAAATACAATATGGCCCTGCTCCATGTCGAAGGCATCTATGCCTCCCCCAGCCTGACAGAAGCGGCCAGCCTGATGAAGGAGGCCGCCGACGCCGAATTGCCCGAAGCGCAATATGATTATGGCACCATGCTGATCGAAGGCGCGGGGCTGGCGCCCAATGATGTCGAAGGCGCCAAATATATCAAGCTCGCCGCCGAACAGGACCTCATCGCCGCCCAGATCGACTATGCGACCCTGCTCTATCTCGGCCAGGGCGTGGAGCAGAATATCGAGGAAGCCGCGCGCTGGTATGGCCGCGCCGCCGACGCGGGAAATGCCGTGGCGCAGAACCGCTATGCCAAGCTCCTGGCGGTCGGCGAAGGCGTGCCGCTGAGCCTTGAGGATGCGGCCATGTGGCGCGCCCTGGCGCGGCGCCAGGGGCTTTCCGACCCCTCGCTCGATCGCCTGCTGGTCTCGATACCCGCCGATGAATTGGCCAAGGCCGAAGAACGCGCCCGTTTCTGGCCCACTACGCCCCCCACCGCCCAGACCATCGCCACCATCCCCACGACCACGCCGGCACAGCCCAGCGAACCCGTGCTGCCGGCCCCGACCGATGCCCAGGAAGCGCCATCCGGCCCCAGTGACCAGCCCACCGATCCGGCCCCGCAACCGCAAGACCCTTGAACCTTTACCCATTCTGGGGCAATAAGCCCGCCACACACGAATGACGCGCTTCAGGCTGCTATCCGGCCTCATGACGAGCTTGTCGCGGACCGCATGGGCATAAATGCCGCCCGGCCTGTCCGTCCGGCAAGCCCAGGATGAGGTTTGTTGCCGGCCGCAGCTCCAGCTAGAAAAGACTCCCAATGGCCAAGATCAACGGCAACGAAATCCGCCCCGGCTTCGTCATCAATCACCAGGACCGGCTCTGGGTCGCGGTCAAGGTCGATCACGTCAAGCCCGGCAAGGGCGGCGCCTATGCCCAGGTCGAACTCAAGGCCATCCTGACCGGCACCAAGCTCAATGAGCGCTTCCGCTCCGCCGAGACTGTGGAACAGGTCGAACTCGAATTCCGCGATTTCACCTATCTCTACGAGCAGGGCGACCAGCTCGTCTTCATGGACCAGGACAGCTATGAGCAGGTCG
This sequence comes from Devosia sp., assembly GCA_035565135.1. Taxonomy (GTDB): domain Bacteria; phylum Pseudomonadota; class Alphaproteobacteria; order Rhizobiales; family Devosiaceae; genus Devosia. Next base: position 9,946 of record DATMSY010000174.1, on the reverse strand, counting down.
AACTCGACAAGGACTTTGTCGGCGAGCGCGCCGCATTCCTGCAGGACGGCATGAAGATCACCCTCGAAATGCACGAGGACACCCCGCTCGGCGTGCGCTTCCCGCCCAATGTGGTGCTCGAAGTCATCGAGGCCGACCCGGTGGTCAAGGGCCAGACCGCGGCCAATTCCTTCAAGCCCGCCAAGGTTTCCAATGGCTTGAGGGTCATGGTGCCGCCCTTCATTGCCGTGGGCGAACGCATCGTGGTCGATACGGCCGAAGCCACCTATATGCGCCGGGCGGACTGATCCATGGCCCGTTCAGCAATTCTCAACGTCATGGTCAATGCCGCCATCAAGGCCGGCAAATCGCTGACCAAGGACTTCAACGAAGTCGAAAACCTGCAGGTCTCGCGCAAGGGGCCGGCCGATTTCGTCTCCAAGGCCGATCTGCGCGCCGAGCAGATCGTTTTCGACGAACTCAAAAAGGCCCGCCCCACCTATGCCTTCCTGATGGAAGAAGGCGGGGAAGTCACCGGCACCGATGGCCAGCACCGCTGGATCATCGACCCGCTGGACGGCACCACCAATTTCCTGCACTCCATTCCGCTCTTTGCCGTGGCTATTGCCCTGGAGCGCGCCAATGAGATCGTGGCTTCGGTGATCTACAATCCCGTGCTGGACGAACTCTATACCGCCGAAAAGGGCGGCGGCACCTGGGTCAATGATCGTCGCCGCCTGCGCATTGGCGGCCGTCGTCACCTGGCCGATGCCGTGGTCTCTACCGGTATCAAGACCCAGGGCACGGCCAACGATACGCTGCAGCTGCGCCAGCTGGCCGCCATCAATCCCGCCGTGGCCGGCATCCGCCGCTCCGGCTCGATCTCGATGGACCTGGCCTGGCTCGCCGCCGGCCGCTATGACGCCATCTGGGAAGCCGGGCTTGCGCCCTGGGACGTGGCGCCGGGCCTGCTCATGGTCAAGGAAGCCGGCGGCACCGTCACCGACTTTGCCGGCAGCCCCGGTTCGGTCTGGAATGGCCAGGTCGTCGCGGGCAATGAGGCGCTGCATGCAGCGCTGCTCAAGCAGCTCAAGCCGATCCAATAAGGACACTGCCGCTCAGCCGAGCGGCAGCAATTCCTCGAACCAGTTCATATCCGCAAAGCTGCAAAAGGCCGGCGCCCGCAATTCCAGCACCGGCGCCTGCGCGCGGATCATCGCCAGCACATCGTCCAGCATATCCTGCCAGTCCAGCAGCGCCGCATCGTCGAGCCAATCGATGAGATAGGCAAAGGTGATGTGGAAGATATAGCTATCATGATCGGGATGCCGATAGCCCAGCAGCGCCGCCAGATCATCGCGCCAGCCCGCCATGGCGCGGCGATCGGCTTCGGTGGCGCCCTGCACCACCAGGCCAGTGGGCGCAGCCCCGACCACTTCCACGCCAAAGGGCGCGCCACCGGAATAAGGCGCCAGCCGCTCGAGCATGAGTTCGGTCATGACGTCCATGGGCGCGTCGAGCGGTACGCCATCGGGCCAATAGGGACGCTCCCGGCGGCCGTCCAGAATGCCCTGGAACAGCGTCATATGAAGGCTCTCAGGCGCCGTGAAGGCCAATTGCCGCGCCTGCGGCATGGCCAGATACCGTTGCCGCGCCGCGCGCAGGACCCGTTCGGTCTCCGAGCCTTCCTCAAGATGGCACACCACTGTATTGCCCGGTTCCGGCAGGAAAATGCCGTCGCGATCGTAACGCGTTCCCAGGTGACGGGGCGCAGCGGGCTGCTGCCTGCGGGAGAATTTCTGCAGTTCGGGGGAAATCATGGCCATCGACATGGCGGGCTCCGGGCAAGATCGGCTCGGCACTTGGCTACGCGCCCTAAACGAAACCTCTGTGACAGCGGCCCCGCACACAAACCTTTGTCATTGCCCTGCCACGCCGCACTGACTAGTCTTGGCGGTGATTTGCGCGCGTGAGGCAAGGTTCAGGCAAAGATGACGCAAGGCTATGATCCATACCATCTCGCCAGCCCAACGGTTTATCTCATCAAGATCCTGATTTTCCTGGTGCTGGTAGCGCTGGTGGCAGCCATTCTGTTCACCACCATCGTCACCTTCTTCTGGGCCAATCCCTTCATCAATTCGATGATCTTCCTGGCCCTGTTCGTCGGCATCTTTTTGAGCTTCCGCCAGATATTCCGCCTCTTTCCCGAGGTGAAATGGGTCAATTCCCTGCAGGACGGCAATGTGTCCAATGTCCGCCCGCCGGTGCTGCTGGCCCCCGTGGCGGGCCTGCTGCGCGAGCGGATCGGGGAAGCAATCATCACCCCATCCTCCATGCGCTCCATTCTCGATAGCGTCGGAAATAGGCTGGACGAGGCCAAGGACACCTCGCGCTATCTCACGGGGCTCCTGGTCTTTCTGGGTCTGATGGGCACGTTTTACGGCCTGCTCGAAACCGTCACCAGCGTCGCCGGCGTGATCAATTCGCTCGATGTCACCAACACCGATAGCGCTTCGCAATTTTCGAGCCTGCGCGAAGGGCTCGCAGCGCCCTTGGGCGGCATGGGCACCGCCTTTTCCTCCTCGCTCTTCGGGCTTGCCGGCTCGCTCGTGCTGGGCTTTTTGGACCTGCAAACCAGCCAGGCACAGAACGCCTTCTATACCGACCTTGAGGACTGGATGACCTCGATGACCGAGCTCGACCATCCGGTTTCGGCCATGCAGGCCAATGCCGGCGGGCCGGACATGCAAGCCATGTTCGACAAGCTCGGCAGCTCAATGCAGAACCAGAATTCCTCGCAAAATGCCATTCGCGCCATGGCCGAACTGGCCCGCGGCATCGATGGCCTCGTCAAGCATATCCGCACCGAGCAGGACGATCTGCGCAAGCACATCAATGAACAGGCCGAGACCAATCAGAAGCTGCGCGAACTGATCGAAGCGGTCCTTTCCCAGGCCGATACCGAGCGGCGGAACTAATGCCAGGAGCCCGCTCCCGCCGGCGCATCGAGGCCAATTACTGGCCCGGCTTCGTCGACGCCCTGTCGAGCCTGCTGCTCGTCATCATCTTCCTTTTGAGCCTCTTCATGCTGACCCAGTTCTTTCTGGGCCAGGAATTGCAGGGCCGCGACACCGCGCTCTCCCGCCTCAATAGCCAGATCGCCGAATTGACCGACCTGCTGCAGCTCGAGCGCGCCAATTCGGACGACCTGACCTCCCAGATCGCCAATCTGACGGCAACCCTGGCCACCGCGCAATCGGACAATGCCGAATTGACCGGCCAGCTATCGGGCATCGGCGCGGGCCTGGCCGCCAAGGACGAAACCATTGCCGGCCTTCAATCCCAGCTTTCCGAGGCCCAGGATCTGTCCGACGAGGCCAATGCGCAGATTACCCTGCTCAACCAGCAATTGGCCGCCTTGCGCAGCCAGATCGGCGCCTTAGAATCGGCGCTCGAAGCCTCAGAAACCCGCGACACCGAATCGCGCACCCAGATCGCCGATCTCGGCCGCCGCCTCAATCTGGCGCTGGCCCAGCGCGTGCAGGACCTGAGCCGCTACCGCTCCGATTTCTTCGGCCGCTTGCGGCAAATCCTCGAAGGCCGCGCCGATGTGCGCGTGGTCGGCGACCGCTTCGTCTTCCAGTCCGAAGTGCTGTTCGATGCCGGCCAGGCCGATATCCAGCCCGGCGGCACGCCCGATCTCGACGCCCTGGCCGCGGCCATCCTGCAGCTCGAAACCGAAATTCCGCCCGATATCAATTGGGTACTGCGCATTGACGGCCACACCGACAAGCGGCCCATCTCCAATGCCCGCTTCCCTTCGAACTGGGAACTCTCGGCCGCCCGCGCCATCTCGGTGGCGCAATATCTGGTGACCAAGGGCGTCTCGCCCAACCGGCTGGTCGCCGCCGGCTTCGGCGAATTTACCCCGCTCGATCCCGGCGAAAGCGACGAAGCCTATCGCCGCAACCGCCGCATCGAGTTCAAGCTGACCGAGGGGTGAGGTGGCACGACCTCGTGGTTCGACAAGCTCACCATGAGGTCTACTTCTAAACCGTGGCCCCAGCAGTAGACCTCATCCTGAGCTTGTCGAAGGACGAGGTCGTGGCACTAGGCCAGATCATCCAGCCTGAACTGCAATTTAGCCAGCTCGGCATAGCGCCCGCCCTTGGCGACCAGCTCGTCATGGGTGCCTTGGTCGATGATCTTGCCGCCATCGAATACCAGGATTTTGTCGGCGTCGCGAATGGTCGCCAGCCGGTGCGCGATAACCAGCGTGGTGCGGCCCTGCATCAGATGCTCAAGCGCCGTCTGCACCAGCCGCTCGCTTTGCGCGTCAAGCGCGCTGGTCGCTTCGTCGAGCAGCAGGATCGGCGCATTTTTCAAAATAGCGCGCGCAATAGCCAGGCGCTGCTTCTGCCCGCCCGACAGCATCACCCCGCGCTCACCCACAATGGTGCCATAGCCCAGCGGCAGGTCGCTGACAAAATCATGCACCAGCGCGGCCCTGGCGGCGGCCTCCACCTCGGCATCGCTGGCATCGGGTTTGCCGAAGCGGATATTGTCGGCAATAGTGCCGGCGAAAATCGTCGGCTCCTGCTCGACATAGGCAAAGCGCTGGCGCAGCTGGCTTAACCGTACCTGGCGGATATCGATGCCATCGACCAGGATCGCCCCGCCCTTGACGTCGTAAAAGCGCTGCAGCAGCGACAGCGTTGTGGACTTGCCCGAACCCGACGCGCCGACCAGGGCCACGGTTTCCCCGCGTCCCACGGTAAAGCTCATATCGGTCAGCACCCGCTCATAGCCGCCCGTATCATAGCCGAAATCGACATGCTCGAAGGCCACCGTACCTAGCGGCGGGCTAGGCAAAACCAGCGGCTCGGCCAATTCGGTAATGCTCGGCTGGGTATCGAGAATTTCGGTCAGCCGCTCGGTGGCGCCGGCCACTGATTGCAATGTGCCCAGCACTTCGCTGACATTGGTCAGCGCGCCCGACGCCATCAGGGCATAGACCAAAAATTGCGCCAACTGCCCGGCAGTGACCGTGCCTTCAAAGACCGAGCGCGCGCCCCACCAGACCAGGAACACAATGGCCGCGGTGCCGAGGAAAATCACCATGCCCACCAGCACCGAGCGCGCCGCCAGGCGCTTGGTTTCGGCCTTATAGCTGGCTTCGCTATGGCGGTCGTAATGGGCCGATTGCGCGTCTTCCTGGGTAAAGGATTTGACAGTGCGCGTGGCGCCCAGCATTTCGGTCGCCATGGCCGAGAGGTCCGCCAGCGCATCCTGCGTCTTGCGCGACATGCCGCGCAACCGCCGCGAAAAGGCGATCAGCGGCAAGAGGATCACCGGGGCCGCAATAACCACAGCGATGGTCAGCACCGGGCTGGTCAGCAACATCATGATCAGCGCCCCGATAATGGTGACGATCGAGCGCAGCGCCAGCGTCATGCTGGACCCCACCGCACTGCGGATCGTGACCACGTCGCCATTGAGCCGGCTGGTCAATTCCCCAACCCGATGGGTATCGAAAAACCGGGCATCGAGCCCCAGCAGATGGGCAAACACCGATTGCCGCAGATCGGCCAGCACGCGCTCGCCAATGACCGAGATGAAATAAAAGCGCAGCCCGCTGGCAATCGCCATCACCACCGCAATGCCGACGATCAGCCAGCCATAGCGGCCGACATTTTCCAGATTCTGCTCGATAAAGCCCTGATCGATCGCTCCGCCCAGCATGGCGGGAATGGCCAGCGAGGAGATCGCCGAGACCAGCAGAAACACCACGGCAAGCGCCAGCCGCCAGGGATAGCGCAGCACAAATGGCAACAGGCGCCGCAGCGGCTGCAGCTTGTTTGGGTTGACACTGGGCGTTTCAAGGAGTTTTTCGGCCCCGGTCGGCGCCTGGGTCGCCTGATCTGTCATCGCTCGGATACGCCACTCTGGTGGAGTTGGGGTCCGGACGGGGTCCGGGCCATATCGGTGCCCCGATATAGGCGCTGGCCCAAAGCCCCGCAACGGCTTTATCCCGCGCAATTTTGCCACGGCCATGCCCTTGCAGAGCGGACACGCTTTCTGTATGAAGCGGCCAACACCAGTTTTAGATGCTCTCCGGGCGCCACGGCGCCCGTTTGATTTGAGGCGATACCGATGAAGGCTGACATCCATCCGGACTACCACACCATCACTGTGGTCATGACCGACGGCACCAAGTACGAAACCCGCTCGACCTACGGCAAAGCCGGCGACACGCTGCAGCTCGACATCGACCCCAAGACCCATCCGGCCTGGACCGGCGGCACGGGCCAGCTGCTCGACCGCGGCGGCCGCGTTTCGCGCTTCAAGGAGCGCTTCAAGGGTCTGGGCATCTAAGCCCAACGCTTCGATCAGATTTGCAAAGCCCGGTCTTCGCCCCGGGCTTTTCTTTTGCCCGCGCAGGCCCCTATCCTTGCCTCTATCTGGAGATCGACCATGCGCGCTTTGCTGTTTGCCGCCGCCGCTGCCTTTGAAATCGGTGGCTGCTATCTGGTCTGGCAGGCATTGCGCCTGGGCCAGCTCTGGCTCTGGGCCCCTGCCCTTCTCGTGCTGGGCCTCTTCGCCTGGTGCCTGGCCCTGGCCGGCACCGACAGCGCCGGCCGCATCTTTGCCGTCTATGGCGGCATCTATATCGCCGCCTCGATGCTGTTCATGGTAACAGTCGAACGCATCCGGCCCGATATGTGGGACATTGCCGGCGTGCTGATCTGCCTGCTGGGTGCCGCCGTGATCTATTTCGGCCCGCGCAGTGCCTAGGCCCGGCCAAACGCCGCCTTGAGCCGCGCCAGCTGGTCGGCGATGCCATTGGCGACGCCGATATCGAGCTCCGGCATCTTGCCGCGTTCCAGCGTATCGAACTGCATCACCCGGTCAAACAGGCGATCGCCCTTGTCGATATAGTCGCGCAAGGGCGCGGGCAATTGCGCATAGCCGGGGCCACCCCGCTCGGATGGGGTCGCGGAAAACTTGACCTTCTCCTTTTCGGAGCGGGCATTTTCCTTGGTGATTTCGCCTTCATTGACCGCGCGTTGCAACAGGAGCCACGAGGCCAGCTGCATCAGGCGCGTGGTCAGCCGCATCGATTCGGTGGCGTAAAGGAACGAGGCTTCCCGGCCCAGGATGCGGCTATCGGCGCGCCCCTCGCCATCGAGATAGGCCGCGACCTCCTCGATCAGCGCCATGCCCTCGCGATAGAGCAGATCGAAGCCCCCGGACGCCACGATGCGCGGTCCGATGGCAATAGCCTCGCTCTTTTCGTTCAGTTCCGTCACGCGACCTCCTGGCTGCTTGGCTCATGCTAGGCGCAAAAGCCGGGACCGTCATCTTACAGTTCGCATCAAACTGAAAAGACCTTTAAGAACAGTCCGATAGCGGCAGGAAAATGACCCCCTGAAAAAGAAAAAGAGCCGTAAGAACGGCTCTCGAAGTTAACAGGGAGGCGTCAAACAGAGGGAGAAACCACTCTGAAAAATTCAGAAGAACCTGAATAATGAGAGGTTACCGCGCAAACATTAATTGCCGGTTAAAGCGTGTCGATTTCTTAACCCTGCAGGTTTTCATCCTGTTGACCAAGCCGAAGGCGCAACCATGCAGCTTTTACTGTCACAGATTTGCCACGAAGATGAACGCCGCAAACGCCTAGAACTTGAACGCGGCCTCGGCCGCCTTGCGCGTCATCCCGCGGGCCTCGATGGCGGCGCGCAGCCGGATAATCTCGGCTTCGAGCAGGCCGATCCGCTCGCTCAGCTCTTCCACCGACATGGTATCGATCGCCATGCCCACTTCATGGGTCTTGGGCCGCTTGATCTCCTCGTCATCCATCGCCGCTATCCTTTCGTTCTTTGCCCCAGATTAGCGCGCCGCTCTTGCCGGGCAAGACCAGTTCGGTGAGCATGGGGCCATGATCCCTCCCGATACCATGACTGTCATCGCCATCACCCAGCCCGGCGGCCCCGAAGTCCTCGCGCCGCGCCGTGAGCCCCTGCCGGCTCTGGGGCCGGGTGACATCCTCATCCGCGTCGCCGCCGCCGGCGTCAACGGCCCCGACCTCGCCCAGCGCCAGGGCCGCTACGATCCACCTCCGGGCGCTTCGCCCCTGCCCGGGCTGGAAGTAGCCGGAGAAATCGCCGCTATCGGCGCCGATGTCACCGGCTGGCACTTGGGCGACAGGGTCATGGCCCTGACCAATGGCGGGGGCTATGCCGAATATGTCGCCGTGCCCGCCCGACAGGCGCTGCCGGTTCCCGGGGGCTGGGACCTGATCGACGCAGCCGCCCTGCCCGAAACCTGGTTCACCATCACCCAGACCCTGGTCATGCGGGCCGGATTGGCGCCCGGCATGAATGTGCTGGTGCATGGCGCGGCCGGCGGCATTGGCGGCGCCGCCATCCAGATATCAACCATTCTGGGCGCGAAGGCCATTGCGATCACCTCCTCGCCGGAAAAGGCCGCCTATGCGCGCAGCCTCGGCGCCGTCGCCACCATCGACAGCGGCGGGGATATCGCCGCCCGCACCCTGGAGCTGACCGATGGCCGGGGCGTTGACCGGATCGTCGACATTATCGGCGGCGCCATGGCGCAGACCAATATCGCCGCCTCGGCCAGGGGCGGCCATATCGTCCAGATTTCGACCCTCGATGGCGGCAAGGCCGAATTGTCGCTGGCCCTGCTCATGGCCAAACAGCTAACCCTGTCCGGATCGACCCTGCGGCCGCAAAGTGCCGAGACCAAGGCCACCATCGCCGCCCGCATCCGCGCCGATCTGCTGCCCGCGCTCGACCGGCCCGATTGCCCGCGTCCGCGTATCACGCGCTTTGCGCTAGCCGACGCGGCGGCGGCCCATGGGGTCATGCAATCGCGCGGCCATATCGGCAAGATCGTGCTGGTGACCCCGTTCGGGGCGGAACATAGTTACAATCTCATTGCAGATTGACCGCGCAAGCCATATATTAGGCTCTGTTCCCCTCAGCAATGAAGCACGAGGCGGAGCGGTCCGGAGGAATACCGGCCGCGCCACGAGGAGTTATTTATCATGACCCAGCCCCTGTTGATGCCCAAGGCGACCGCCGTTTGGCTCGTCGACAACACTGCGCTGTCATTCGAGCAGATCGCGGCTTTCTGCACGCTGCATCCGCTTGAGGTCCAGGGCATTGCCGACGGCGACGTCGCGGGCGGGATCATGGGTGTGAACCCGATCCAGAACGGCCAGCTGACGCGCGAGGAAATCGAAAAGGCCGAGGCCGATCCGAATTATCGCCTCAAGCTGAGCGAACCCAAGGTGCGCGTGGCCGCCGCCAAGCGCAAAGGCCCCCGCTACACCCCCATTTCGCGCCGCAACGAGCGCCCCAATGCCATCAAATGGCTGGTGCGCAACCATCCCGAACTCAAGGACGCGCAGATCATGCGCCTGGTGGGCACCACCAAGTCCACCATTGAATCGGTGCGCGAAAGCACCCACTGGAATGCCGCCAACCTGACGGCCATGGACCCGGTGACGCTGGGCCTCTGCAGCCAGATCGACCTCGATCTCGAAGTCAAGCGCGCCTCCAAGGGCGGCCCGGGCGTGGACGAAGCCTATGAAGGCACCACGCTGATGACCGCCGAAGAAGCCATGGCCCGCTCCGGCAGCCGCGGCCATAGCGAGCAAGAGGGCGAGGAATTCGCCGAAGGCGATCATCGCCCGCATAGCCCGGCCCAGGAAGAGTTCGACGCGGATTCGGTCTTCGCCAAACTCAAGTCGCTCAAGAGCGACACGGACAATTAAGCGGCTCGCTGCTGCGCATAAGACCCCCGCGAAAGTGTAGTCTTCCGTCAGATTGGTGAGGGCCTGTAGCGGGGTCTGATATTGGATGGCTCTGAGGCGGGTTCGGTTATAGGCGTGGACGAAGTCGAGTAGATAGCGATCTCGCTGCAGGATGGAGACGAAGCT
>DATMSY010000173.1:0-5497 GCA_035565135.1 Devosia sp. | reverse complement strand
CTCAATGCAGATTCTCGTCACAAAGCGGCGGCCCCCGCCAAAATTATATTTCCCTAAACCACGCTCTGGAGTTGTTCGCGGCCCTTCGTGACAATTTCAAAAACCCGGCCGATCCTCACAAACCGTTGAAGATGCTGAGTTTTCGAGCGGTATTGGTGAAAACACCGCTCTGTCGCAATCCCGTCACCGGGATGACACGAAATCGTCAAGACGGAAAATCCTTGCCCGATTCCGGCTATGGAATGGGACAAAGAAAATGGGCCCCCGAGGGAGCCCATTACCATCCTGCAGCAGCCACGCCGCGCAGGGCCGAGAGGGTCAGGCGAGAGCCTTGACGCGGCTATTGAGGCGGGAGACCTTGCGGGCCGCCAGATTGGCATGGACGATGCCCTTGGTCGCGGCGCGGTTGATCTCGGGCTCGGCAGCCTTGAGGGCGGCGAAGGCCAATGCATGATCGCCAGCCACGATGGCTTCCTCGACCTTGCGGATGAAGGTGCGGACGCGCGAACGGCGCGACTTGTTGACCGCGGTGCGGGCTTCGATCTTGCGGGTAGCCTTTTTGGCTGACGGCGTATTGGCCATAAAAGTCCTCTTGGGCGTCCAACCGGCCGAATGCGCAGCGGCGCAACCATCCGGGATGAAATGAAAGCGGCGGCCTTACGTCGTGCCGCCAAGTGGGGCGGTCTATAGGGGAAAGGGGCGGAAGCGTCAACTGGATTCAGGGGGAGTGCGGGGATGCATGCTTGCCATGTTGGTAGTGGATGCGAGCACAGCTACCGGGCTCGCCAAACCCGTTAGCACGTTTGGCACCATCCCCTCCCGCCCCACCGGATTCACCCTCCCCTTGATGGGGAGGGAAGGGTGGGGTGGGGGAAGCCACGATGTTCGAGTATGCGGAGACATACCCCCACCCTGCTCGATCACGGACTTAGCAAGGGCTAAGTCCTATCTCGCTTCCCTCCCCACAAGGGGGAGGGTGACCCGACTGCGAGATTGAAACAGATCATGCCTTCTTCTGACACACCGGACAAAAAAACGTCGACCGCCCCGATTGCACGATGCGCTCAATCGTCCCCGTACACATCGGCGTCGGGCACGGCTCGCCTTCCCGGTCGTACACGGCAAAGCGATGCTGGAAATAGCCCGAGCTGCCTTCGGCATTGCGGAAGTCGCGCAGGGTGGAGCCGCCCACTTCGATGGCTTCGGTCAGCACCTGGCGGACGGCATGGGCGAGGTCTTCGAGCACCGGCTTGGGCTGGCCCTTGGCAGTGACCAGCGTACCGGCCAGCACCGTGGGCAGGATGTGCGCCCGGTGCAGCGCCTCGGCGACATAGATATTGCCCAGGCCCGCCACCACGCGCTGATCAAGCAGGGCGGCCTTGATCGGGGTCTTCTTGCCCTTGAATTTTTCGGCCATTTCCTCGGCGTTGAAATCATTGCCCAGCGGCTCGGGGCCGAGACCCTTGAGATAGGGGCTCTGTTCGACATCATCATAGAGATCAACAAAGCCGAAGCGGCGGGGATCGGCATAGATCAAATGCGACTTGCCATGCTTGGGATGGGAAATGTCCCAGACCATGTGGTCGTGCTTGGGCACGGGCTCGACTTCATAATAGCGCGGGGGCTTGTCGATGCCGTGTTCGGCGAAGCGATAGCTCCCGGTCATGCCCAGATGGCTGAGGACCGTCTTGCCATTGGAGAGCCCGATCAGCAGATATTTGGCGCGGCGGCCGACCGAGGTGATCGTTTGGCCCTCGAGCGCGCTTTTCAAATCCTTGGGGAAGGGGAAGCGCAGGTCGGGACGGTTGAGGGTAACCCGCTCGATGGTCGCGCCATCGATCCAGGGTTCGAGACCACGGCGAACGGTTTCGACCTCGGGCAGTTCGGGCATGTCGACCTCGTTGATCCTGTGCCGCTTTGCGCAATTGGCAAAGCATGGAGCGCTTCTATATGGTGCGCGCGAAACGCAAAGAGAAGCGAGCATTTGCCATGACCGAGGCGCGCGAGACCACTCATTTCGGCGAGCAGACCGTGGCGCTCGAGGACAAGCAGGGCCTGGTCAACAAGGTCTTTCACGACGTGGCCGACCGCTACGACCTGATGAACGATCTGATGAGCGGGGGCATTCACCGCATCTGGAAGGATGCCATGGTGGCCGATCTCGCCCCGCCCAAGACCGGCTCGCGCCCCTATAAGGTGCTCGACATGGCGGGCGGCACGGGGGACGTGGCCGAACGCATCATCAATGCCTCGGTGGGCTATGCCGAAGTCGTCGTCTCCGACATCAATGCCGATATGCTGCGGGTGGGCGCGGAGCGGGCCAAAAGCTGGCGCTTTCCGGCGCAGGCCAGTTTCGTCGAGGCCAATGCCGAGGAGCTGCCCTTCGCGGACAACAGCTTTGACGCCTATACGATCGCCTTCGGCATCCGCAATGTGCCGCGCATCCAGCAGGCCCTTGGCGAGGCGCATCGCGTGCTCAAGCGCGGCGGGCGCATTCTGGTGCTCGAATTTTCCCAGGTCGACGTGCCGGGATTCGATGCGATCTATCGGGCCTTTTCCGACCGGGTCATCCCGCCCATGGGCAAGATGGTCACCGGGGATGGGCAGCCCTATCAATATCTCGTCGAATCGATCCGCAAGTTTCCCAGCCCGCCGCTGTTTTCGGGCATGCTGGCGCAGGCGGGCTTCAAGCGGGTGAAGCATACGCCTTATACCGGCAATGTGGCGGCGCTGTTTTCCGGGTGGAAGATTTAGGTGGTGATGTTGCCAGTGATTGATCTTATCACCCCAAATGCCCCTCAAACCCACCATGTCATCCCCGCGAAAGCGGGGACCTCTGTTTGCTTGGGGAGCCCGGTAAACTGAGGTTCCCGCTTTCGCGGGAATGACATGGTGGTTGTACTGCCCCCCTCACCCGGTCTTCGCTTTGCGAAGCCCGACCTCTCCCCCGAAGGGAGAGGTGAATGCTGATCTCCGCCTATTTCCGTCTGGCTCGCGCCGGCTATGTGCTGGCGCGCGAGGGGGCGTTGTCGATTGTTTCGGCCAAAGACCTGCCCGGGCCGCTGCGGTTGGGCCTGTGGCTGGGGCGGCTGATCGAGCGGCCCAGCGTGCGCAAGACGGGGCATGTGGAACGCCTCAACAAGGCGCTCAACCTTTTGGGGCCGACCTATGTCAAATTCGGTCAGACCCTGGCCACCCGCCCCGATGTGGTGGGGGCCGAGATTGCCAATGACCTGGCGGGGCTGCAGGACAAGATGGACCCGTTCGACCCCGCTTTGGTGCCGGGCATTTTGAACGCGGCGCTGGATGGCAAGGCGGCCGAATTGACCGAATTGAGCCCGCCCATCGCCGCGGCCTCCATCGCCCAGGTGCATAAGGCGCGGCTCAAGCCGGCCAATGGCCTGCCGCGCACGGTTGCGGTCAAGATTTTGCGGCCGGGGGTCGCCCAGCGCTTCATGGCCGATATCGAGAGCTATTATGCCGGCGCCGCTCTGGCCGAACGTTTCGTGCGCTCGACCAAGCGGCTCAAGCCCACCCAGGTGGTGGAAACGCTCGATCGCTCGGCCCGGCTCGAACTCGACCTGCGGCTCGAAGCGGCCGCGATTTCGGAAATGGCCGAGAATATCAAGGATGATACGGGCTTTGTCATCCCGACCGTGTCCTGGGACCATGTGGCGCAGAATGTGCTGACCACGAGCTGGGTGGAAGGCATTCCGATCCGCGACCATGCCGCGCTCGACGCGGCCGGGGTGGATCGCAAGGCGCTGGCGGCAAAAGTGCTGCAGAGCTTTTTGCGCCATGCCATTCGCGACGGCTTTTTCCATGCCGACATGCATCCGGGCAATCTCTTTGCCGATCCCAGAACCGGGGACGTGATCGCGGTGGATTTCGGCATTATGGGCCGCATCAATCGGCGGGAACGCCGGTTCCTGGCCGATATTCTTTATGGCTTCATCACGCGCAATTATCGGCTGGTGGCGGAGCGGCATTTCGATATCGGCTATGTGCCCAAGGACCAGTCGGTCGACGATTTTGCCCTGGCCATCCGCTCCATCGGCGAGCCGCTGCATGGCCGCACGGCGCAGGATATCTCCATGGCGCGGGTGCTGGGGCAGCTGTTTGTCATCACCGATCTCTTCAACATGCAGACGCGGCCCGAACTGGTGCTGCTGCAAAAATCCATGGTGCTGGTGGAAGGCGTGGCGCGGGCGCTCGATCCGGCGCTCGATATCTGGACCGTGGCCGAGCCGGTGGTGGGCGATTGGCTGCGCAAGGAAGAGGGGCCCCTGGGCCGGGTGCAGGATATCCGCGACCAGATCTCGATCTTTGCCGAGGCCGCGCAGCGCGTGCCGGTCATTCTGGGGCAGGCCGAACTGGCGCTTGCCGATTACCACGCCAATAAGCGCCCGCCCGACCGGCTGACGCGCTGGGCGCTGCTGCTGGTGGCGGCGGCGGGCACGGTGTTTTTCGTGGTGGCGACCGCGCGGGTGCTGCTTTCGGCCGGTTGATGCCGGCCAGGAGGACGATCATGTTTGGAAAGCTCGCCGCCATGCTGGGGCTGGGCCTGCTGCTCACCGGCTGCGTCGATGTCAATCTCGATGTCGCGCTGACCGGTCCCACCACCGCAGAGGCCAGCCTGACCCAGACCATGGGCGCCGATTTCTACGCCATGCTCAAGATGAATTCGACGCCGGGCAATAATGAATTCTGCCCCAGGGGCAAGCTGACCGAAAACAGCGATGGCAGCGCCACCTGCACGGTGACGCAGGCGGGACAGCTTGCCGACCTCAATCTGGGCGCGGATGAAGCGCCGGTTTCGTTCCGCAGCGCCGGGCCGGGCCTGGTGCGCATTGCGGTGCCCAGCGCCCCGATCCGGGCCGAGCTGGATATGGGCGCGGACGTGGACGCGGAAACCAAGGCGATGCTGGACGGCTTTTTTGCCAAGCGCGCCATCAGTCTGCGCTTTTCGGGGCTGGCCGTTACCGAAACCAATATGGAGCTTTCGGCCGACGGCACGGCGGCGGAGATCGTCATTCCTTTTTCCGACCTGCTCGACGGCAAGGTTCGGATGCCGGTGGAATATTACGCCGTGGTGCGGGCGCCTTAGGGACTCTCCGGATTCCTGAGAAGGCCACCAGCACCTCCCCACCCACCGCATTTCCCTCGGGCCTGACCCGAGGGCCTTTCGCAACCCGGCGCGAGCGACGAGTGGCCCTCGGGTCGAGCCCGAGGGAGAATTGAGGGTGTGTGGAGATCACGCAAATTGCCGGCATTGCCGGTCTATTGATGAGAGAGCCTCCCTTCGCCGCCGGGAGGCTCTCTCACCCTCGCCCTGTCAACCGCGGTCAGGATGGCGGCGACAGGGGATTGAGGTCGGCGCGATAGGCGAATAATTGCTCCTGCGCCTTCTGGCCGAGCGGCACGAAAATGGGCAGCAGCAGGTCGCGCAGGCGCAGGGCGAGCCAGGTCTGGGCCTTTTTGGGTGCGCCGCCCCGCC
>DATMSY010000172.1:0-9778 GCA_035565135.1 Devosia sp. | reverse complement strand
ACGGGAAGCCCCGATGCAGTCCCCTCCCCCTTGAGGGGAGGGCTAGGGTGGGGGTGTCGCGGCTTCCACAAACTCGATGCAGGCGGAGAACTCGACACCCCCACCCTCAATCCCTCCCCTCAAGGGGGAGGGAGGCAGGTCCGGTGCACCACACCCTGCAAAACCCCGCCACGCCGCTTTTGCATGGGGGAGGGCGATGCTAGAAGAAGAAGCCGAATCCCGGCGCGTGGAAGGGGGGCAGGTCCGCCCGTGCAGGCACTGGTCTATACATTCATCGGGCTTGCAGCGGCTGGCGTCGGCGCCATCGCCTATTTCGGCCTGACCTTCACACCTGCCGAGGCCATCCTCGCCGCCGTGGTTTTCGGCTGCGTCTGCGTGGTGCTGCTCGAACGCAGCCTGCGCCAGCGCGCCGAGGCCCGGCTGGAAAAAGCCATCGAAGACCTCTCGCGCCTGCTCGCCACCGATGCCCAGGCCGGCGCCGTGCTGAGCCAGCGCATCAATAGCCTCACTGATATCGATGCCGGCGGGCGCCTCGAAGGCGTCGAGGCCGATATTTCCGTTCTAGGCACCGTCATCCGCCAGGTCGCCGAAGCCGTCTCCGAAATCGAGGAACGGGCCGCCCGCACTACTCCCGCCCACCGCGACCGCCCCATCGGCACGGCGCCACTCCCGCCCGTTACCCGCGAGCCCGAACCGGTCATTCCGCTCGAAACCCTGCGCCGCTCGGTGGCCGAAAACCGGCTCATCTATCACGTGCAGCCGGTGGTGACTTTGCCCCAGCGCCGCCCCCAGGGCTATGATTTGGTGCCCCGCCTCATGCTGGACGATGGCGATCTCGCCGATAGCGCCGATTTCCTGCCCCGCCAGGGCGGTGAGGATGTGCTGATCCATATCGAGGCCATCGGCCTGGTCGAAGCGGTGACCATTGCCCGCCGCGCCCGCACAGGCGGCCAGCCGGTCAAGCTCTATGTGCCCCTCTCGCGCGCTACCCTAGGCGATTCCGATGCCTCGGCCCAGCTCATGGCCACGCTCGAAGCCAATCGCGCCATCGCCGCCGCGCTTACCTTCCGCTTCCCCGAAACCCAGTGGCAATTGCTCACCACCGGCGAGCGCGCCATTGCCGATGCCATAGCCAAAAAAGGCGCCGGCTTTTCGCTGACCGGCGTTACGTCCCTGCGCATCGACCTCGCCGAACTGGCCGCCCAAAGCGTGCGCACCCTGCGCATCGACGCCGCCCGCTTCATCGAGCGTCCGGAAGACTTTTCCGATTACCACCCCGCCGACATCGCCAGTTACCTGGCCCGCTTCGATATCACCCTGCTGGCCACCGGCATTGTCGGGGAAAGCCAGATCGTCGAACTGCTCGATACCGGCATCACTCTGATCCAGGGCCCCTATATCGCCGCCCCCGGTCCCATCCGCCCCGACCTCATGGCCGAACCCCTCCGCCAGGTCACCCGCCAGCGGGCCGAGGTCTAACGCAGACCTAAGCCCCAGTAGACCTCATCCTGAGCTTGTCGAAGGACGAGGTCGTGGCACCCAAGCCTCCACTCGCTCGACCTCGTGGTTCGACAAGCTCACCATGAGGTCTCCGGTAGCCGCAAACCGGCCCCGCGCCGCTTTTCGCTTGATCCTGCCGCCCAAGCTGCCACATAGGACGTGCCTTCCACCCGCGCCGGAACTGCTGCCATGCCCCACACCATTCCCAACATCGCCGGTCTGTCCGATCTGGCGGGCCGCTATGATGCCGTCCTCAGCGACGTCTGGGGCGTGGTGCATAACGGGGTTGCCGCTTTCCCCGGCGCCGTCGATGCGCTGGCCGAATTCCGCCGGGCAGGGGGCAAGGTCGTGTTCATCACCAATGCCCCGCGTCCGTCCCCGCCCATTGTCGACATGCTCGACCGGCTCGGCGTCGTGCGCGACGCCTATGACGCCATCGTCTCCTCGGGCGATGCCACCCGCACCATGATCGCCAAATATTCCGGCCGCGCCATCCACCATGTCGGCCCCGCCACCGAGGATGACGCCCTTTACGAAGGCCTCAATGTCCGCCGCACCGGCCCCGAAGAGGCCGAAGCCGTCATCGTCACCGATCTCGATACCGATGATGACACCCCCGAAATGTATCGCGAGCGCGCCAAGCTCTGGCTCGCCCGCAAGCTGCCCATGATCTGCGCCAATCCCGATCGCGTGGTCGAGCATGGCGACAAGATCATCTATTGCGGCGGCGCCTTGGGCGATCTCTACGCCGCCATGGGCGGCATGGTGCTCATGGCCGGCAAGCCCTATCAGCCCATCTACGAGGAAGCCTTCCGCCTCGCCGAAGTCGCCGCCGGGCGCAAGCTCGACAAATCCCGCGTCCTCGCCATCGGCGATAGCGTCAGAACCGACGCCACCGGCGCCGCCCAGTTCGGCCTCGATCTGCTGTTCATCACCGGCTCCATCCACGCCGCCGAACTCGACGCCTTCGGCAAGCCCGATCCGCAGGCCATTGCCGATCTCGTCGCCCCCAGCCGCGCCCGCATGGCCGGCTTCCTGCCGCGCCTCGCCTGGTAGCCGCCGTGACCAATTTTCTCCGCCTCTCCGATCTGGCCCAAGTGCCCGCCGCCCTGCGCGGCGCCTATGTCGCCATCGGCAATTTCGACGGCTTCCATCGCGGCCATCAATCCGTGCTCGAAGCCCTCAAGGCCCGCGCCGCCCAGGCCGGCGTCCCCGCCGTGGTGCTCACCTTCGAGCCCCACCCGCGCGACGTTTTCGCGCCGGCTCCCTTCATGTTCCGCCTCACCCAGGGCGACGCCAAGGCGCGTCTCGCCGAAGCACTGGGGCTCGACGCCATCATCATCGCCAATTTCGACCGCGCCTTCTCCCAGATCGAGGCGGAAGACTTTGTCTCCCGTTTCCTCGTCGATGCTTTGGCCGTCACCGGCGTCATCGTCGGCACCGATTTCCATTTCGGCCGCCAGCGCCGCGGCACCCCCACTTTCCTCAAGGCCGAAGGCGACCGCCTCGGCTTTGCCGTCGAAACCCTGGGCCTGATGGATGAGGGCGACGAGCCCATTTCCTCCTCCCGCATCCGCGCTGCCCTTTCCGAAGGCGCCGTCACCGCCGCCAATCGCCTGCTCGGCTACCACTGGTTCTTCGACGGCGTCGTCGAAAAGGGCGATCAGCGCGGGCGCGAGTTGGGCTATCCCACCGCCAATATGGCCACCCCCACTGGTTTCGGCCTCGCCCAGGGCGTCTACGCCGTCCGCGCCCGCCTGGGTTCCCGCCTGCTCGACGGCGTTGCCGCCTTCGGCAAGCCCATGTTCGATAATCAACGCCCGCCTTTTGAAACCCACCTCTTCGATTTCTCCGGCGACATTTACGGCCAGACCCTGTCAGTGGCCCTGATCTGCCACATCCGCGGCCAGGAGGTCTTTTCCGGCCTCGACGAGCTGATTGCCGCCATGGACCGCGACAGCCGTAAAGCCCGCACGCTCATTGCCGAGGGCAAGCCCATTAGCGAACTCGATGCGCGGCTGGGGTTTGTGGGCTGACCCCAGACCTTCCCTCTCCCCTTGAGGGAGAGGGAGAGAAAATCTGCGTTCAGCAGATTTTTGAGGGTGAGGGGTTCCGGCCCATCCCATGCTTCCGTCTCCGCGGATGGCGCGGAGCCCCTCATCCCAACCGAATTCGCATTAGCGAATTCGGTGACCCTTCGGGGCACCTTCTCCCTCAAGGGGAGAAGGGAAGGCAGCCCCCCACCCAAAATCATCCTTTGCCCCATCGCCCCCGCCTTGCTAAAAGGCGGCCACTTCTTCCCATTCGATTGCTTACCCCATGACCGATACCGCTGCGGGCGCCGCCGAAACCGATTATTCGTCGACGCTCTTCCTCCCGGAAACCGCTTTCCCCATGCGCGCGGGCCTTCCCGAGCGCGAGCCCATCTGGCTCAAGCGCTGGGCAGACATGGATATTTACAAGCTGCAGCGCGAGCAGGCCGCCGACCGGCCCCTGTTCACGCTGCATGACGGCCCTCCCTACGCCAATGGCAATATCCATATCGGCCATGCGCTCAATAAGACGCTGAAAGACATGATCAGCCGGTCCCAGCAATTCCTGGGCAACAATGCTGCCTATGTCCCCGGCTGGGACTGCCACGGCCTGCCCATCGAATGGAAGATCGAGGAGCAGTACCGCGCCAAGGGCAAGGACAAGAACGAAGTCCCGATCATCGAATTCCGCCAGGAATGCCGCACCTTTGCCGAGCAATGGGTCGATATCCAGCGCGAGGAATTCAAACGTCTCGGCGTGCTGGGCGAGTGGGACGTGCCCTATCTCACCATGAGCTTTGATGCCGAGGCCCAGATCGCCCGCGAGCTGATGAAGGTCTCGATGTCCGGCCAGCTCTATCGCGGCAGTAAGCCCGTCATGTGGTCGGTCGTCGAGCGCACCGCCCTGGCCGAAGCCGAGATCGAGTACCAGGACTATGAGAGCGACGCCATTTGGGTGAAATTCCCGGTTCTGGGCGCTTCTGCGGCTGTCGATACCAAGTCCGAAACCGGCTTTGCCGCCAGTGCCGACGCTATCCGTGGCCTCGAAGGCGCCTTCGTCGTCATCTGGACCACCACGCCTTGGACCATCCCCGCCAACCGCGCCGTCAGCTATTCGTCCAAGATCAGCTATGGCCTCTACGAAATCACCGAGGCGCCCGAAGGCAATTGGGCCAGCGTCGGCGAGCGCTATGTGCTGGCCGATAATCTCGCCGCCGAAGTCTTCACCAAGGCCAAGGTCACCGGTTTCACCCGCCTGCACGATGTCGATCCCGGCATGATCACCGCCTGCGCCCATCCGCTGCGCGGCCTTGAAGGCGGCTATCAATTTGACGTGCCCCTGCTCGATGGCGATCACGTCACCGACGATACCGGCACCGGCTTTGTCCACACCGCCCCCAGCCATGGTCTCGACGACTTCGAGATCTGGATGAATTCGTTCCGCCTGCTGGCCGAGCGCGGCATCGACAGCACCATCCCCTTCCCGGTGGCCGATGACGGCTTCTACACCAAGGATGCCCCCGGTTTCGACGGCGCCCGCGTCATCGACGACAATGGCAAGAAGGGCGACGCCAACCAGCGCGTCATCACCGCGCTGGCCGAGCGGCACGCCATGGTCGCCCGTGGCCGCGTCAAGCACCAATATCCCCATTCCTGGCGTTCCAAGAAGCCGGTGATCTTCCGCAATACCCCGCAATGGTTCGTCTATATGGACCGCGACATCGGGCAGAGCGGCGATACCCTGCGCGCCCGCGCCCTGCGCGCCATCGACCAGACCAAATTCTATCCTGCCACGGGGCAGAACCGCCTGCGCTCGATGATCGCCGATCGCCCCGATTGGGTGCTCAGCCGCCAGCGCGCCTGGGGCGTGCCGATCACCGTATTCGTCCACAAGGAAAGTGGCGAAATCCTCAAGGACGAAGTGGTCAATCACCGCATCGCCCAGTCCTTCGAGGAAGAAGGCGCCGATGCCTGGTACAAGGACGGTGCGGCCCAGCACTATCTCGGTTCGCAATACGCGGTCGACGACTATGAAATGGTCACCGACGTGCTCGACGTGTGGTTCGACTCCGGCTCGACCCACTCCTTCGTGCTGCGCAACAAGCAGAAGTGGCCGCATCTGAAATTCCCGGCCTCGATGTATCTCGAAGGCAGTGACCAGCATCGCGGCTGGTTCCATTCCTCCCTGCTCGAAAGCTGCGCCACCAACGGCTTTGCCCCTTATGATAGCGTGCTCACGCACGGCTTCACCATGGATGGTGAAGGCCGCAAGATGAGCAAGTCGCTGGGCAATACCGTCGCCCCGCAGGACATCATCAAGCAATATGGCGCCGATATCCTGCGCCTCTGGGTCGCCTCCTCCGACTATTCGGAAGACCTGCGCCTCGGCAAGGAAATCATCCAGACCACCGTCGATAGCTATAGGAAGCTCCGCAACACATTGCGGTGGCTGCTGGGCAATCTCGCCCATTACCAGCCCACCGACATTGTCGACTTTGCCGACATGCCCGAGCTGGAACGGCTCATGCTGCACCGCCTGGCCCAACTCGACGGCCAGGTTCGCACCGCGTTCAAGGAATATGATTTCCGCCGCGTCGTGACCCTGCTCGGCAATTTCATGAATATCGAGCTGTCGGCCTTCTACTTCGACATCCGCAAGGACGCGCTTTATTGCGACCCGATCTCCTCGGTCCGCCGCAAGGCCTCGCTCACCGTGCTCAATCACCTGTTCGATTGCCTCACGGCCTGGCTCGCGCCCATCCTGGTCTTCACCATGGAGGAATGCTGGCTTGAGCGGCACCCGGAAGAGGGCGCTTCGGTCCACCTGCGCCTCCTGCCCGAAGTCCCCACCGAATGGCTCGACGATGATCTCGCCAATAAATGGCAGCTCATCCGCGCCGTCCGTCGCGTGGTGACCGGCGCGCTCGAAATCGAACGCCGCGAAAAGCGCATCGGCTCTTCGCTCGAAGCCGCTCCAAAAGTCTTCATCGCCGATGAGCGTTATCTCACGGCGCTTGAAGGCCTGGACCTGGCCGAAATCGCCATCACCTCGGACGTTGCGCTGGTGGCCAGCGAAGGCCCCGCCGAAGGCTTCCGCCTTGAAGACGTCCCCGGCGTCTCGGTCGTCCCGGCTCTGGCCGAAGGCAATCGCTGCGCCCGCTCGTGGAAAGTCCTGCCCGAAGTCGGCACCGACCCGGACTTCCCCGACGTCTCCCTCCGCGACGCCCAAGCCCTGCGCGAACGCGCCGCACTAGGGTTGTAACCTTCTTCCCCTCTCCCCTTGAGGGAGAGGGACCGATCATTCTTCGTTCAGAAGAATGATCAGGGTGAGGGGTTCTGCGCCCTCCCATCGCTTCAATGCCGAGGGCGGCAGACCCTCAACCTTCTTCTACAAGGGAGAAGGGCAGGGGACGGAGTAAGGCCAAAAAAATGAACATCACCAAACTCACCAACCCCGCCACCTATTTCTCCATCACCGCGGCCATCCTCGCCTTCGGCATCGATCGCGCCCACAAGGCTTTCCAGGTCTCCGCCGATTGCATCGCCATCGGCGCCGCGCCCTGTGTCGAAGTCTTCACCTCCTATATCCCGGTCTCCATGACCAATTGGCGCGGCGGCGAAGTGGTCCGCGTCACCGACTTTTTCGACTATGTCCTGGTCTGGAATACCGGCATTTCCTATGGCCTGTTCGACAGCCTGCCGGTCTGGGGCCTGGGCGCCATCATGCTGGTCGCCATTGCGCTATTGTCGGTCTGGTGGTGGCGCGCCGATTCCCGGCTGATCCGCATGGGCCTGGCCCTCTGCATCGGCGGCGCTCTTTCCAATGCGCTCGATCGCCTGCTCTATGGCGCGGTGGCCGATTTCTTCCATTTCCACTGGCAGGCCTATTCGTTCTACATCTTCAACATTGCCGATGTGGCCATCACGCTGGGCGTCATCCTGCTCATTGCCGATATGCTCGGCCTGGGCCGCCCGCGCCGCGTTGATGCCTGATTTAATCGGCCGAACACTTTACTGCCAGAATCTGGTCTTAGGCGGCAGGATGCTATATAAGCGCGGCCGAAATCGTGAAGGACGTTGCATGCGTATTGGATTGATCGGGCTCGCTGTCGCCCGCAAGGCCTCAATGGCGTCGCTGGGCGTGTTGCTTGCTGTCGCGCTGGCTGCCTGCACCACCGTGGAGGGCACCAATGCTCTCACCGATGTCGGTACTTTCGAGCGTGAAGTGATGAGCTCCACGGCTCGCGGCTTCGGCCTCATCCCCGGCGAAACGCCCAAGGAAGAGCCCACCCAGGCCCGCGCCCCGCTGGTGCTGCCGCGCGATGCCAGCAATTTGCCCGCCCCCACCACCGCAGTGGCGAGCGCCCAACTGCCCGCCAATAGCGATGCGGTGCGGATCGATGCATCCGGCCTCAGCGAAGCCGACATTGCCCGCCTGCGCAATGCCAAGGTCGTCGATCTGCGGTCCCTGTCGGGGCGCCCCCTCACCGAAGAGGAAGCCCGCGCGCTGACCGCCCGCATGCAGGCCGCCAACATGGCTGTCGCGGTCAATGGCAAGCGCCCGCTTTACCTGCCGCCCGATGAATATTTCACCCGCGTCGGCAATGCCGACATGGTCTGCCGCAATCCTGCCGGCCAGATCGTGTCGCTCAACGATCCGAGCTGCCCCGAAGAAGTCCGCCGCGCCTTGCGCCCCAAGGGCCCCACCGGCTCGGGCATGCTGGGCGGCGCCATCGATTCGGAAATCAGGGATATCAAGAAGGACTGATCGCCAGCTTTTCTGGCATCTTTCCCAGCGCCCCGCCCTGTGCGGGGCGTTCGTTTTGTGCGATGGACATTTCCATTGCTCCACCAGCGCCGCCCCTAGGGGTCCCGCATGACATGAAGGCACCACGCCGATGACCGATACACCCATTCCCCACGATACCGGCGACCGCCTCGCCAAGGTCATCGCCCGCTCCGGCCTCTGCTCCCGGCGCGATGCCGAAGCCTGGATCACCGCCGGCCGCGTCAGCGTCAATGGCAAGAAGGTGCTGACCCCCGCCTTCAACGTCACCGCCCGCGACAAGGTCATGGTCGATGGCGCGCCCCTGGCCGCCCGCCAGGGCACCCGCGTCTGGCTCTATCACAAGCCCGCCGGCCTCGTTGTCACCGAGAAAGACCCTGAAGGCCGCCCCACCGTTTTCGAGGCTCTCGAGGAACACGGCCTGCCGCGCGTCGTTTCCGTCGGCCGCCTCGACATCAATACCGAAGGCCTGCTGCTCGTCACCAATGATGGCGGCCTCAAGCGCGTGCTCGAATTGCCTGCCACCGGCTGGCTGCGCCGCTATCGCGTGCGCGCCCATGGCACCGTCACCCAGACCGCGCTCGACGGTCTCAAGGACGGCATCGAGATTGACGGCATCAAATATGGCGCCATCGAAGCCACGCTCGAGCGCGAGCAGGGCGCCAATGTCTGGATCGTCATGGCCCTGCGCGAAGGCAAGAACCGCGAAGTCAAGAACGTGCTGGGCGCCCTCGGCCTCGAGGTCAATCGCCTGATCCGCGTCAGCTACGGCCCCTTCCAGCTTGGCGATATCCCGGTCGGCGCCATCGAAACCGTCAAGGCCAAGACCCTGCGCGACCAGCTCGGCAAGAAGCTCGCCGATGCCGCTGATGTCGATTTCGACAGCGAAATGCCCGAGCTCAACCAGCTCACCGGCAAGCCCACGCGTGACCGCCTCACCGGCCGCGGCACCAATACGGTCGAGATTGCCCGCCAGCGCTTCCGCTTCACCGATCACGCCGAAAAGACCGAAGAAGAAATCCGCGCCGAGCGCCCCCGCCAGGACCGCCCCGGCCGCTTCGATAGCCGCAAGCCCGCCCCCAAGCGCATCGATCCGCGCGCCGACGAGGACATGGCGCCGCCCCGCCGCATCCATTTCGAAGAAGATGGCCGCGCCCCCGAGGAATTCGTCGCCAAGCGCGGCAGCAATCGCCCTGCCTTCCGCGACCCCGACGATCAGCCCGCCCGCACCTTCGGCAAGCGCCCCGAGCGTCCCGCCAAGCCGGCCGGCGACAAAAAGTCCTTCGGCGACAAGAAATCTCTTGGGGACAAGAAATCTTTCGCCGGCAAGCCACGCCGCGACGGTGAGGATCGCCCCAAGCGCGATTTCGGCGATCGGCCGCGCGGCCCCCGCCCCGAGGGTGGCCGTCCCCCCCAGGATCGTGCCTTTACCGGCACCCCGCGCGGTCCGCGAGATCGG
>DATMSY010000171.1:0-4423 GCA_035565135.1 Devosia sp. | reverse complement strand
GACACCCCCACCCTCAATCCCTCCCCTCAAGGGGGAGGGAGGTCAGCTTTTTCGCATATGCGAAAAAGCGGGGATCGCGCCCTAACCCGTGATCACATTGCCCTGCGCGTCAAACAGATGGATGCGCGCGGGGTCGGCATGGACGGTGACCGTGGCGCCCAGGTCGATCGGGCGCTGACCTTCGAGCACCACGGTGATGGACTGCTTGTCCGCGGTCGTGGCGTAGACCACGGTCTGGCCGCCCAGATTTTCCACCAGGTCCACATTGACCTCGGCGAGCTTGATGCCCGAGCCTTCGGCCAGGGTGATATGCTCGGGGCGGATGCCCAGCGTGGTCGCGCCGGCCGTCTTGCCCGGCAGGGCGACGCTATTGCCCGCCACCTTGAGGCCATTGCCATCGGCCGAGGTGGCCAAAAAGTTCATCTTGGGCGAGCCGATAAAGCCGGCGACGAACAGGTTCTTCGGATTATTGTAGAGCTCGAGCGGCGCACCGGCCTGTTCGATGACGCCCTGGCGCAGCACCACGATCTTGTCGGCCATGGTCATGGCTTCGACCTGGTCATGGGTCACATAGATCATGGTATTTCCCAGATCATTGTGCAGCTTGGCGATCTCGACGCGCATCTGCACGCGCAGTTCGGCGTCGAGATTGGACAGCGGTTCGTCGAACAAGAAAATCTTGGGCTCGCGCACAATGGCGCGGCCAATGGCGACGCGCTGGCGCTGACCGCCCGAGAGCTGCTTGGGCTTGCGCTGCAACAGCGGCACGATCTGCAGGATTTCGGCGGCGCGCTGCACGCGTTCCTTGATTTCGTCCTTGGGCGTCTTGGCGGTTTCAAGGCCAAAAGCCAGGTTCTGGTAGACATTCATATGCGGGTAAAGCGCATAGGACTGGAACACCATGGCAATGCCGCGCTTGGCGGCGGGCACTTCGTTCATGCGGTGCCCGTCGATCAAGAGGTCGCCCCCGGTGATCGGCTCCAGCCCGGCAATCATGCGCAGCAGGGTGGATTTGCCGCAGCCCGAGGGCCCGACGAAAACGGTGAAATCACCGGGTTCGATGGTCAGGTCCACCCCGTGGATAACCTCAATATCGCCATAGGCTTTGACGAGTTTGCGCAGCTCGATATTTGTCGACATGGATCGGCTCCTCAGGCAGCGCGGAACTGGGGCGGAACCCAGCTCTGATAACGCGGATGGTCGGACGCGATGGGCAGGGCCACATCTTCGTGGGTGGTCGAGGAATGGTAGAAGGCGGTGACGATTTCCAGCGCCCGGCGCGAATCGGCCGAGGTCACCGGCATCGGCGCTTCACCCAAAAGAGCGGCATGGAAGCGGGCCATCTGCGTCTCGAAGCGCGAGGGCACATGCTTCCAGTCCTTGAGCAGGGCGTCGATCTTGGCCGCCGTCTCGGGATTGCGCGGCTGGATGCGCCACGGCTTGGCGCCGGGATTATAGGCCTCGTAATCGCTTTCGAAAGTGACGTTCTCAAAGGTCAGGAACAGCCTTGTGATTTCCTCGGCCGCGCCCAGCGTGGCGGTAAAGCTACCCAGGGCGCCATTTTCCAGCTCAAGGCTGGCGGTGACGCAGTCTTCCACTTCAATGGCGTTGACGCGGGTGGCGACCCGGCCGAAGAGGCGGGTCACGTCCCCCATGAGATAGGTGAAGAGGTCATGCTGGTGGATGGCATGGGTCATCAAGACGCCACCCAATTCGGTGGCCCATTTGCCGCGCCAGGGCACGGCGTAATAATCGGGGCCACGGCGCCACATGGTTTCCACCGTGCCGACGAATGGCTTGCCGGCAATGCCGGCATCGATAATGGCCTTGGCCTGTTCGATGCCGTCGCCGAAGCGGTATTGGAACACCGGCATGAGCTTGCCCTTGGAGATCTTTTCCTGGGCAATGACTTCATCGACCTGGGCGAGCGAGCCGACCAGCGGCTTTTCGCAGATCACATGCTTGCCGGCCTTCAGCGCCGCCATGACCATGGGATAGTGCAGGCCCGGCGGGGTGCAGATATCGACGATGTCGATATCGTCCATGGCCAGGATGTCGTCGAAATTGGTGATGCGGCGCTCGACGCCGAATTCATCGGCAATGGGGGTCATGCGCTCGACATTGAGATCGCAGAGCGCCACGACCTTGTATTTATCGGCATTGGGCACATAGCCCTCGACAAGATGGCTGCGGCCGATGCCGACACCCACGATGGCGACGTTGAAAATCCGGCTCATTGGGCCCACTCCGTACCACGCTCGGCCAATTGCTGGGCGGTCAGCGCCAGTTTCATGGCATTGAAGCACCGCTCCTGCGGCATGGCGGTTTCGGTGCGGTTGCGCACATCGTCAAGGAATTGCCGCCCATAGGGAAGATCGGTCGTCGAGCAATCGATATGGCGGGGGCCTTCCTTGTTGACGATGAACAGGTGATCGGCGCCGGGGCGGCCGGCAATGTCGATATATTTGCGCAGCTCGATATAGCCTTCGGTGCCCAGGATGGTGAGGCGCCCGTCGCCCCAGGTGGGGAGGCCCTCCGGGGTAAACCAATCGACCCGGATATAGCCCGAAGTGCCCTCGGCCTTGAGGTGGACATCGCCCACATCCTGCAGGCCCGGCCGATCGGGATGGTTGCGGTTTGCGACGCTGGCCGAAATCACTTCGGCGTCGTTCACGCCCGAGAAGAACAGGAATTGCTCGAACTGGTGGCTGGCAATGTCGGTGAGGATGCCGCCATAGCGATTGCGGGTGAAGAACCAATCGGGGCGATCATTGAGGCGCAGCGAGTGGGGCCCGAGACCGACCGTGTTGATCACCTTGCCGATGGCGCCCTGGGCGATGAGATTGCCCGCCTCCACCGTGGCCTTGACCTCGAAATGCTCGGAATAGAGCACGCCGAAAATACGGCCGGTTTCTTTCTGGACCCGCTTGATCTCTTCGAGCTGGGCAAAGGTGGTCATGCCGGGCTTGTCGGAGAGCACGTCCTTGCCATGCTGCATGGCGGAGATCGAGATGGCGGCGCGGTCAGCCGGAATGGCCGCCGTGGTGATCACCGCGATCGAGGCGTCCTCGAGAATCTCCTTGGCATCGGCCACGCGCCGCGCCTCGGGGAATTTTTCCGAGAAGGTGGCGGCCAGATCGTCCTCGACGGCATGGAAGGCCACGAATTGGGCGCCGGCCCGCTTGAGGCATTCCACCTGGCCGTAGATATGGGCGTGATTGATGCCGATGGCGGCAAACTTGATGTCAGTCATGGAGCTAGCGTTTCATACCGGTCGTGGCGATGCCCTCGATGAGCAGTCGCTGGAAGAAGAGGAAGAAGAGGAAAATCGGCACGAGGGACAGCACCGACATGGCGAATAGCCCGCCATAATCGCTTTCCCCGGTCGAGTCGGTGAAGGTGCGCAGGCCCAGCATGACCGTATATTGGCGCATTTCGCCCAGATAGATCAGCGGCCCGAAGAAATCGTCCCAGGTCCAGATGAAGGTGAAGATGGCGGCGGTCGCCAGCACCGGCATGGAGAGCGGGATGATGATCTTCCAATAGATGCGCCAGGGCGAGCAGCCGTCCATTTGCGCGGCCTCGTCCAGTTCCTTGGGCAGGCCACGGAAGAACTGCACCATGAGGAAGATGAAGAACCCATCGGCGGCGAGGAATTTGGGCACGACCAGGGGCAGGAAGGTATTGACCCAGCCCAGCTGGCGGAACAGCACATATTGGGGAATGAGCGTCACCTGATAGGGCAGCATCAGGGTCATCAGCATCATGGCGAACCAGAAGTTCTTGTATTTGAAATTCAGCCGCGCAAAGGCGAAGGCCGCCATGGAGCAGGCCAGCACATTGCCGATAACCGACAGGCCCGAAATGATGAAGCTGTTGAGATAGAAGGTGCCGAAGCTGGTGCGCAGCCCATTCCAGCCGCGGATATAGGCGTCCAGGCTCCAGGCCGAGGGCCAGAGATTGGTCGAGGTGAAGATCTCGTTTTCCGGCCGGAACGAGGCCGACAGCATCCAGAGCAGCGGATAGAGCATCAGGATGGATGCACCGATCAGCAGGACATGGACCACGATGGAGGTGATGCGACGGCGGAGCGGGGAGGGCGCGCCCTCGGTCACCACGGTCAATTTTGCGGGGGCATCAATCGTCATAGTGCACCCAATATTTAGAGGTGAGGAAGGAGAAGGCCGTGAAGAGGCCCACTAGCGCCAGCAGCACCCAGGCGAGCGCCGAGGCATAGCCCATGCGGAAGAAGCCGAAGGCCTCCTGGTAGAGATAGAGCGTATAGAACAGCGTCGAATTGATCGGATTGCCGGTGCCGCCCGAAATGATGAAGGCGGGGGTGAAGCTCTTGAACGCCTCGATGGTCTGGATGATGGCGTTGAAGAACACGACCGGGGTCAAAAGCGGCAGCGTGATCTTGACG
>DATMSY010000170.1:0-18106 GCA_035565135.1 Devosia sp. | reverse complement strand
CCGGATGAAAATCCGGGGCTTTTTCAATTTGGGACGGTGCTTTTGTGGCTCTCGCCACCCCACCCTCAATCCCTCCCCACCAAGGGGAGGGAGGCGCAAGCACTGCCTTCTCGGTTCCATCGTCTCCCTCCCCCTTGTGGGGAGGGATCAAGGGTGGGGGGTTATTGGCATAGCCACGATCTCTCCCCCATCGTCATTGCCCGGTCTGTCCGGGCAATCCATTGCTTCCGCGTCCGCTGAAAGATGGATCACCCGGACAGGCCGGGTGGTGACGATGAAACCAAGTCTCAGCGCTCCGCAAACACCTTCCGCAGCCCCTCGGCAAATGCCTCGGCATGCATCTCGAACCCCATGTGATCGCCCGGAAAAGCCACCGGCTCGATACCGAGCCCCTTCGCCGCCGCCAGGCCCATCGCCTCGATCGGTTGACCGGCGGATTCCGCGCCAATCGCCACGACGATCTTGGGCTTCCCCACCCGCAGCGTCGCGATATCCGGCCGATACCGTCCCAGCGGCAACATGCCATGCGCCAGCCAATATTCGAAATTCCCGCTGACCCGGGCAAAGGTCTCGGCGGCTTCGGGTGGCATGTCGAATTCGGGCGGCTCCTCTTCGTCCCCCAGCCCGTTCTCGGCAAAAAACTGCCCCATCGCCGCCTCGACCCCATCGCGCCGATAGGTTTCATAGAGCGCCGCGTCCGCCGCCAGCATGGCGCTGGGATCGTCGAGCAGCATCATGGAAGGCGGCTCATGCGCCACCAACGTCCGCACGGCATCGGGATGCCGCGCGGCCAGATTGAACCCGATCTGCGCCCCGCCGCTGGTGCCGAACACAAAGCCCGGGCCCTGCCCCACAGCGGCAATCAGCGCCGCCGCATCATCGGCCTGCTGATCCACCGATAGTGGCTCCACCGCGCCATCGAACGCACTGCGCGAATTGCCGCGCGGATCATAGGTCACCACCGTAAAATGCCCGGCCAGCTTCCCCGCCAACTCGGCAAACACCCCCGCATCCTGCGGTCCGCCGGGAATGATCAGCAGCGTCGGCCCGGCGCCCTGTTGCTCGTAATAAATCGTCGCGCCCGGCACTTTGAGCTTGCTCATGGAAATCTCCTCCAAAATCGAAAATCAGGGGCTGCTCAGCACCATGCGATTGCCCTCGCTGTCGCGAAATTCCGCGACGATCCTGGCGGGATCGTAAGGCGCCGCCTGCGGCTCGGTGATGATCGCGACCCCACCCGCCCTGAGCGCCGTCCGCCCCGCCACATCGCCATCCACCAGCACCATGACCGGCTCGGCCGACAGCGTCTCATCCGCCCGCCGCACGAAATGCAGCGCCGTCTCCGCGCCAGGAAATTTCAGCTCGATCCAGCGCCAGCCATCCGCGCCCATCGGCACATCGGCCGCCTCCACGCAGCCCAGATGGCTCAGATAAAACGCCTTGGCCCGGTCCTGGTCGAATACGGCCAGCTCGGCAAACTGGATATGCATCGTCATCTCCCGTCGTGTACTAGACCGTCTAGTACCGATATTGCATCAAACTAGACTGTCCAGTACTATCCTGTCAAGCCGAGTCGAAACCGGCCAAACGGAACGACGCATAATGACCGAGAGTTCACCCGCCCCCACACGCTCCGAACAGAAGCGCCAGGCCATCCTCGCGGCGGCTACCGAAGTCTTTCTCAAAAGCGGCTATCTCGGCACCAATATGGACGAGATCGCGGCCCTCTCCGAAGTCTCCAAGCAGACGGTCTACAAGCACTTTTCCAGCAAGGAAGCGCTCTTCATCGAGATCGTCACCTCCATGACCGGCACTGCCGGCGATAGCGTCCACAACCAGATCGCCGACCTGCACGATGGCGCCGATATCGCCGATTACCTGCGCGATTACGCCATCCGCCAGCTCCTGGTCGTGCTGACTCCGCGCCTCATGCAATTGCGGCGCCTCGTGATCGGCGAAGTCGCCCGCTTCCCCGAATTGGCCAAGGTGCTCTACGAACGCGGCCCCCAGCGCGCCATGACCGCCATGGCCGCCGCCTTTGCCAGCCTGGCCCAGCGCGGCATGCTCGAGATCGACGACCCCGCCATCGCCGCCTCCAATTTCAACTGGCTGGTCATGGCCGAACCGGTCAACCGCGCCATGCTGCTGGGCGATCACGCCATCCCGACCGAAGCCGAATTGCGCCGCCACGCGGCCGAAGGGGTGCGGGTGTTTCTGACGGCTTATGGGGTGAAGTAGCGCGGCGAACTTTCATCTCCCACGATGTCATTCCCGCGAAAGCGGGAACCTCTGTTTTACGATGCCAAGCAAGCAAACAGAGGTCCCCGCTTTCGCGGGGATGACACCGTGAGATGCATGCTGGATGGGTGCCATTCCCCACCCACCGGCTCTCCCTCGGGCTCGACCCGAGGGCCACTATCAGCCCGGCACAAGCGACGAGCGATCCCCCGAAGCAACAGTGTATTGGGCGACATCGCCCCAACACCCCTAATTCAAAAACACCGTAACCTTGTCCCCCCGCCCCTCGGCATCCACCACCGAGAGCGTCACATAGCCCGCCCCATCGGGCTGCCAGGCATTCTGCCGCGCAAAGGCCGAACGGCCGAAGGGCGCGCCATTGGCAAAGAAGGTGAAGGGCGGCACCCCGTCGCGCACCTTGACCATGAGCGACGCCATGCTGCCCGAAGCCAGGCCCAGATCGACATCCACCCCATCGGCCGGAAAGGCGATCTTGGGCGCCGCATCGCGCGCCACCACATCTTCATTGGGGTGGCGGAAACGTCGTAGCGGCGCCGGCAATTGCGTATTGGACGCGAACAGCACCCCCGGCGGCGCCTTGCGCAAGGGCGCGACGCGATTGCCCAGCCGGTCGAACGCCTCGAACAGGATCGGCGCCGCCCCGATAATCCCCGATAGCCCCGGCACCGGCGCCCCATCGGGCCGCCCCACCCAGACCCCGATCACCGTCTTGCCGTCAAACCCGATCGCCCAGGCATCGCGATAGCCATAGGAGGTCCCGGTCTTGTAGGCGATGCGGCCGGGCGAGCCATTGAGCGGGGGCGGTACGTCGGCCAGGATATCGGCGACATACCAGGCGGCCACCGGATCGAGCACCGGCGCCGCCTTCTCAAAGGCCAGCGTGGTGTCGGGCCGCACCCCGTCATGCAAATCCATGGGCGAACCACCCCGCGCGATCGCCCCATAGATGGAGACCAGGTCGCGCAGCGTAATGCCCACCCCACCCAGCCCCACCGCCAGGCTCGGCGCCGTATTGACCGGCAGGCGCGGATCGGCATGGGCCCGCTTGATGCGCGAAATCAGCCGCGACGGCCCTACGGCATCCAGCACCACCACGGCCGGAATATTGAGCGATTCCGTCAGCGCCTGGCGGATCGTCACCGTGCCCCGGCTGAAGCCGTCGAAATTGACCGGCACATAGCCGCCAAAGGCGGTCGGCCGGTCCTCGATCAGGCTTTCGGGATGGGCCAGCCCCAGTTCGAACGCCAGCCCATAGATCAGGGGCTTCAGCGTCGAGCCCGGCGAACGGATCGCCGAAGTCATGTCGACATAGCCGGCGCTCTCGGCATTGAACAATCCAGCCGAACCCACCGAAGCCAGAACCTCCCCAGTCTGGATATCGGCCGCGACAATAGCCACCGAAACCTTGGGATCGATCTGCCGCGCCCGCGCCGCGCCCAGCCGCTCCAGCGCATCCTGCAAGCGTTTATCGACCGTGAGCCCGATCTGCCGCACGCCCGGCTGCGCCCGTAGCGCCTGCTCGGCCATATGGCTGGCCAGCATGGGAAATTGCTTGCGGGCCGTGGGGATCGGCTCATGCTTGGCCGCTTCCGCTTCTTCGGCCGCAATGGCCCCCGCCGCCACCAGCCGGTCCAGCACCATGTCGCGGCTGCGCCGCGCCGCCTCGGGGTCGCGATCGGGCCGCCGCGCCTCGGGCGATTGCGGCAAAGCCACCAGCAAAGCCGCCTCGGCAGTGGTCAGCCGCGTCGGCTCCTTGCCGAAATAGGCGAGACTGGCCGCGCGAATACCCTCGATATTGCCGCCATAAGGCGCCAGCGTCAGATAGAGATCGAGAATCTGGTCCTTGCTCAGCTGCCGCTCAAGACTATCGGCATGCACCATCTGGCGCAGCTTGCCCCACAGATTACGCGTCGCCCCGCCCTCGATCAGCCGCGCCACCTGCATGGTCAGCGTCGAGCCGCCCGAGACGATATTGCCCCCGGCCCCCACATATTGCCCCGCCGCGCGCAGCATGGCGCCCCATTCGACGCCATGGTGCCCGGCAAAGCCGCGATCCTCATAGGCCACCAGCATGTCGATGAAGCGCCGGTCGACCTGCGCCGCGGTGACCGGCAACCGCCAGCGCCCATCCTTGGTGGTAAAGGGCCGCAGCAATTGCCCGTCCCGATCCACCACCGCCACCGAAACGGGCAGGCTCGCCAGCTCCGGTATCGGCGGCAGGGTGGCGGCAATCTCCCCGATCACCGAGCGCATATAGAGCGCGCCGCCGGCGGTCAGCCCGCCGACGACGAGGCACAGGGCAAGCACCAGCCCCCGCCAGCGCGGTCCTTTGCGTTCAATACTGGCGCCCGGCTCGGTCATTGCCCCGCTTGGGTAACCTCGATCCGGCCGCCGGCACTATTGGCCCGGAATTCGGGCCGGTACATATCCTCCACCGTCGCCCCGGGCAGGGTGAAACTGCCCGGCGAAACGGCGCGGACCATATAGGCGGTCCTGAACGTCCCGATATCGGAGAAATAGCGGAAGGCCGCGACGAACTGGTCGGTGCGCGATTCCACATGGCTGGGCCCGTCGACAGTGAGCCAGGCGAAATCGCTGACCCCGCCACCTGCCGACAGATCAGGATTTTCAATCTCGAAGCCCGCCGGCAGCGGATCGGCGATCACATATTGTCCCGAGCCCAGCCGTTCCGGCTTGACCGTCAGCACCACCACAAGCCGCTCATTCTGCGCGATCGGCGCCGCCTGCGGATCAATGCTGGTGCCATCGGGCAGGAAATATTCCCGCGTGATGGTAAAGCCATTGCTCGAAGCCGGCGGCGGCGTTTCGGGAATAGCGGTCACGGTCACCTTGGCCTCGGTAGCGGTATCACCATTATTGGTGATCGCGACCGGCGCGGCCTCTAGCGCTTCCTGCTCGATCCGGCGATAGACCTGACCCGTCAGGGCCTCGCCATCGATCGAAATCGAGCCATCCCTGCTGTCGCGGCCCACGGCCGCCGCCGCCAGCAGCGTCCAGCTGTCTTCCTGGGTCGAAGTATAGCGGGCCCGATCGCGCAGCTTCGCCAATTGGCTGGTCAAGAGCGTAATGTCGACACCGGCCGGCTTGAACTCGGCCGCCAGCGTCAGCACGCCCGCCGTATCACGGAGCAGGCTGCCATAGTCCGAGCGATAGCGATTGGGTTGCTCGGCCTTGCGCAAATCCTCGACAGCGGCGAGGAACGCGGTTTCCGACCGCGTCGTATCGCCATAAAGCGCCAAAGCCGCGCCGAGCTGGGCCTTGGCCAGCGGCGAAGCAAAGGCATCCAGCCGCGCTTCGAGATAATAGCGCAGATCGCCAATGGCGGCACGGCCGGCCCGGGCCAGGTCGTGCAGCGCATAGGCAATGGCTTCCCCGCCATTGTCGAAGTCACTGGCGTAGGACAGCTGGTTAGCCAGGTTGTCCAGCGCCCTGTTCATGGCTTCCTCGGGCACGGCATAGCCTTCCGCCTTGGCCCGGATCAGGAAGTCGGTGACATAGGCGTCCAGCCACAGGTCCCCGCCATCGAACGGCCCCCAGAGGCCGAAACCGCCAGTGGAGGTCTGCTTGGCCAGGGTCGAGGCGATGGCCTTGGTCACCGTCTCGTTGAGCTTGTCGTCATTGCCCACCCCGATCATGCCAGCCACTTCATTGAGGTAAAGCAGCGGCAGCGCACGGCTCGAAGTCTGCTCGGCACAGCCATAGGGATAGCGGTCGAGCGAGAGCAGCAGGCTTGGCACATCCAGCCGCGCCAGCGGGCCAATGGCCAGCGTCAGCGCGCCGGTATTGGCCATATAGCTATCGAAATAGCTGTCCTCGATTTTGACCGTCTGCCCGGCGGGAATGGGAACCAGCCGGCTGGTCGTCACCGGGCCGCTCTTGGCCCGCACGCCCAGCGTCAGTTCCTTCTTCTGCTCGGTGCCATCGGGCGCCGTAATGGTCAGCACCACCGGCCAATCGCCGATCCCCGTGCCGGTGAGGCTCAGATCGAGCGATGTCCGCGCGCCCTGGGCCAGTTCGACATCACTGTTTTCGGCAGTGGTCGCAATGCCCTGTCCGGTGGTCAGCGCAATGCCATAGCTGCCCGCGGCCCCACTGACATTGTTGACCTCGACCAAAAGCCGGGATTCATCGCCCACGCGCAGGAACCGCGGCGGGCTCAGTGTCACCACCACCGGATCGCGTACGATCACGTCAGCCGAGGCATGGCCCACCGCCGTATCGGTCCAGGCCATGGCCATCAGCCGCACCGTGCCCGAAAAGTCCGGCATCTCGAAGGTGACGGTGGCATTGCCCTCGGCATCGACCTCGACAATGCCCGAATGCAGCGCCACCAGCACCGAAGTGGGCGGCGGCGTGCCCAGCCGCGAAGCCCCGCCGTCACCACCCGAGCGCATCGCGCCCGGCAGGCCCTGGGTCGGGTCGATCAACAAGCCATAGAGATCGCGGATTTCCATGCCCAGCTGCCGCTGGCCGAAATACCAGTCATCGGGTGCCGGCACCTGGAAATTGGTGAGGTTGAGAATGCCCAGATCCACCGCGGCCACGGCCACATAAGCCTTCTGCCCCGCCGCCACATTGCCCAGCTTCACCGTAGCGGTAAAGCTCTGCCGCGGCAGCGTTTCCTTGGGTGCGTCGATGCTCGTGGCGAGCTTGAGATCGCCCGGCTCGACATCGGCAAAGGCCAGCCCCAAGGCCCGCGACGGCATGCGCTTCTCATTGGCGTCGGACGGACGGTACAGCACCGCCGTCACATAGGCGCCCGGCCCCCATTGCTCGGTGACCTTGAGCGGCACGGTCGTACCACCCTCGGGCACCTCGACGGCAACCATATCGATGATGCGATTGTCCACCACCATCACCAGCGCGGTCCCGGCAAATTGCGGATCGAGCTTGAGATTGGCGGTTTCCCCCGCGCGATAGGCCGGCTTATCCAGCGCCACCTGCAAGGTATCGGGCGTATCACTGCCCGCATCGGCATAATAATAGCCGGCATAGAATTCATAGCTCGACGAGGTCGGATTGGGCCCCGCGCTCTCGATATCGAGCTGGTAGCGGCCCCAATTCACATTGGCCCCGATCCGCGCCGGTCCGCCATCGACAGTGTCCAGCGTCCCATTGGCCGCTTCGCGCGTCGTGGTAATGGCTTCCCACTTCCAGGTGCTGCCATCGCGATACCATTGGTAATTGGTCTCGATCCGCGACAGCGTCCAGGTGAGGCCAGTCTTGGCGATAGCCTTGCCCTCAGGCGAAACCGTCACGATATCGAATTCGGCCTTGGCCCCTTCCTCCAGCCCCGAACCATCGGCAAAGACCGGCTTGATGCCGATCCGGTCGACATCGGCCAATACCGGCCGCGTCAGCGAGCGCTCGACCGTACGGCCATTGCTATCCACCAGCCGCAGGATGATCTGCGCCTCGAGCGGCCGCGTCGTCGCTTGCGGCTCGGGCAGCACGACAGCGGCGACAGCCTTGCCGGCCTCGTCGGTGGTCCCCACCACGCCCAGCGGCTCGCGATTGGTCTCGATCGTGTCGTCCACCCGGCCGAACGTATAGCCCGGGAAATCCGCCAGCGTCGTGCGCGGCCGGATCACCGCATCGGCTTCCACCGACAGCCCCGGCGCCGTCGCGCCATAGAGATACTTTGCCGTCACATCGATATCGGTCTCGACCCCCGTCTCGACCGGCGCATCCGGCGCCGTAATGTCGAAAGCCAGCCGCTCCGGCTCGAAATCTTCCACCAGGAACGCCACGCTGGTCAGCGCCGCCGCCTTGGGGTCGGCATAAAGCCGCACGGTCCAGGAGCCGCGCATCGCGTCGCCCACCATGGGCAGGGCGGTGAAATACCCACCCGATCCGCCATCGCGCAGCACATCGCGGCTCGCCACCACGCCATCTGGCCGCTCGACCTCAATGGTCAGCGGCATGTCCTTGACCGCCTGCGCCCGCGCATCGCGCAGCAGCGCCGTCAGATAAACCGTCTCCCCCGGCCGATAGACGCCACGCTCGGTCGTCGCAAACAGATCCAGCGGACCCGGCGAAGGCCGCCCCTCGACACCCCGATCAGTCAGATCGAACGCCGGCTTGGAGAGATCGAGGAAGGCATAATCGCCATCCTCGGTCTCGGCTACCAGCAATTGCGGCGCCTTGCCGCCCGTGCCGCGCGCCAGCCCCGGCGCGAACACCGCCCGGCCATCCGCGTCAGTGACCCCTTCGCCCAATATCTCGTTATTGACCGCCACCAGCCGCACATCGACCCCGGCCATCGGCTTGGCATCGCCCAGCCCGCGCACAAAGGCATGCACGCCATCGTCCCCCGCAATCGTGGTCAGCCCCAGATTGGAAACGATGAACCATTGGGTGGCGAGGCTATCCCAATAGTCCGCCTCGCTATCGGCCACCTTGGCCGTCACCACATAGGCGCCGGGCGGAATATCCTTGAGCACATCGGATACCGGAATGGCCGTCGTGGTCAGCGCATTGGCCGCCCCCTTGGCCAGGTCCACCTTCCCGTCCCAGATCTTTTCGCCATATTGGTCGGCAACATTTTCCGCCGAATAGCCGGTCAGCGAGCCCTGGAAAATCCCGTCCCGCACAGCGGCGGCGATCGAGCGATCCCCGATGCGATAGATCATCACGTCCGCCGTCTCGGCATTGACCGAAGTGATCGGCAGCCCGCCGCCGAGCCCCGCCGGCATCACATAAGCATTATTGGCAAAGGCCACGAAGGGCGAGCGGTCGGGCACATAGACATCGAGCTTGACGTCCTTGCGCAGCGTCTCGCCATCGGCCGAGGGCAGCCCGGC
This sequence comes from Devosia sp., assembly GCA_035565135.1. Lineage (GTDB taxonomy): Bacteria > Pseudomonadota > Alphaproteobacteria > Rhizobiales > Devosiaceae > Devosia. Next base: position 9,023 of record DATMSY010000170.1, on the reverse strand, counting down.
CCGCAGCTGGATGGCATAGCGGGCGCCATGCTGCAGCCCATCGATACAGATCTGGCTCTGCTCGGTCTCGATCGCCGCCTGCGGCGCATTGGGCACCACGACATAGCCCGACAGGTCCGTGCTGCCCGAAGGCAGCGGATCGGAAAACACCACGCAGATGCGCGGCGAGGCGGATTCGGAATCCACCTCATGGCTGGTAATGCGGAAGCCATGCTGGGCGATCACATCGTCCAGATGCGCCTGCAATTGTTTGCTCGGCGCCAGCGCCAGGCTCGCGCGATAGGTGGCGATCACTTCGCGCCACATGCTGCGATATTCCATGCCCTCGGCCAGCGCTTGCAGCGATTGGGCCCGGTCATCCCGCTCGGTGGAGCGCAAGAAGGCATTCATCGAAGCCGATATGCCCACCGTGGCCATGTCGTAGCTATTGTCACCCTCGGCCTGCCCGGCCACCGCCTTGGCCCGCGCCAGGGCGACATCGGCCAGTTGCTGCCACACATCGCGGTCATTGGCATTGATCGCCAGCGCCTGGCGGAAGGCCACCATGGCCGCGGTCGGATTCTCCTCGGCCACGGCCTGTTCGGCCGCCGCGATCAATTCGGCATAGCTGGTCTTGGGCGGCGGCGCATCGGTATTGGGCAGGGATTCGGCAAAGCCCTTGGCCTGGTAGATCAGGTCCTGCGGCGGAAATGGCAATTCGCCCGTGCGCGCTTCTTCGGTGGCGGCCGGTGTCGGCGCCCGGCTGATCCGGCCCGAAGTGGCGCCATTGAATTCGGCCACATCCCCGGCATTGCCCTTGAGGAAGCACCAATTGGACTGGCTGTTGAAGGTAAAGGCGCGACAGATATTGTCATCCACGCAGGCCGTGCGGCAGGCGTCGAGATCGGTATCCCTGATGATGGAATAATCGAACCCCGGCAGGTCGGTGTTTTCCAGCACCGTCACCTTGACGTCCGCTGCATGCGCACTCACGAGGCTCAGCCCCATAAGCACAGCCGCGCCCAACCAGCCGATTGCCCTCAGCTTGCCCATAGTCCCAGCCCTCTCCATACCCACTCGCGGCCCCACCATAGAAGGCGCCGCCATGCCGGTAAAGCTAACGGAATTGGGAACGCAGAATAGTGTTACCGCAACAACGCGATAGGCTCGGCCCGGCTCAGGCCGAGGAGGAAATCTCGCAATTGCGGCTCATATACGGCATCGGCCGCCATATTGAGGTCAAACCAGCGCCTTTCGCGCTGTCCGGCCTCTGGCCATTCATCGAGCAATTTCTTGACCTTGAGGCTGAACACCGTCACCCGGCAGGGCAGCGCCTCGCCGGTCTTGAGGATCTTGTTATAGCCAAAACTGCCAACCGGCCGGTTCCGCATCTTGCCGGCGACGCCCGCCTCCTCGAAAGCCTCGATCTCGGCCGATTCCAGCGCCGTCTTGCCGCGCACCAGCCAGCCCTTGGGCAAGAGCCAATGCCGGCTCGTGCGCGAGGTGACCAGCAGGATTTCTACCGTTCCGCTCCGCCCGATCCGCCAGGGCACGGTGGCGAATTGTTCGGCAAAATCGAGCGTGGCCTCGCCGGCCCCGCGGTCCCGCCCCTTGGGCTTGTCCATCACCGGCGCCTTGGCCGCCATTATTTATGTCCCTCCGCGGCCGGGCCGCCCTGATGCACCAGCCGGCTTTCGCTCAATTCGCCCATCTGCTCGAGAATGGGCACCGCGACCGAAGCCAGATGCGCGTTGATGCGTTTGAGATCGCGCAGGATATCGAGATGCAGCGTGCTGGTTTCGAGCGTCTCGCTGCGCAGCGCCCGCACCCGCTTGAGGTGCCGTTCGCTCGACGCCGCTTCGAGCCGCCTGATTTCGACCTTCCCCGCCATCAGCGCCCGCGCCAGTTCCGGATCGCGCCCGAAAAATACCGATTGCGACAGCCGCAGATTGTCGATGGTCTTGGCGTAGATTTCCTGAATTTCCGCCAGCCCTTCGGGCGAGAACTTGACCTTGCGCTGCGCCTTCTTGATCGCCTGTTCGCACAGGCCCCGATCGATAATGTCCCCGATATGTTCGAGATTAATGGCATAGGACACGATCTCGCCCGCCCGCCGGTCGTCATCGGCATCGAGCGCCCCGCGCCCCAGCTTGGCGAGATAGAGCTTGATCGCTTCTTGCAGCGCATCGACATCGTCATCGAAACCGCCCAGCTTGTCGCGCAGCGCCGGATCGTTCTGCATCAGCCCATTGAGGCTGGTTTCGAGCATCTTGCCCACCAGATCGCCGACCCGCAGCGTTTCCCGCGCCGCCACGGCAAGCGCGATGGCGGGCGTATCGAGCGCCCCGTCATCGAGATAGGTCGGCCCATCATCGGCCTGTGCCGGCGCCGGAACCAGCCGCGCCGTCAGCCGCGCCACCGGGTCGAGCAGCGGCAGGAACACCACCAGCAGCACCAGGCTAAACCCGATATGGGTGGCCACGGTCAGCACATGCGCATTGGGCAGAAGCGTCAGCAGGCCCTGCGCCACGGGCGCCGCGAACAGGGTCAGCGCCACCGCGCCCAGCCCCCGCACCACCAGATTACTCAGCGTCAGCCGCCTGGCCTCCACGCCCTCGCGCGACACGGCCAGCCAGGGTGGAATGGCTCCACCCAGATTGGCTCCAGCCACCAGGATCACCGCCAGCGTCGGCGTCACCAGCCCCGATTGCGCCAGCAAGGCCACGAACAGCACCACCGCCAGGCTCGATGAAGCGACAAAGGCCAGCCCCGTCGCCAGCAGCAGCGCGATGACAGGCGCATCGCCCAGCCCCGACAGCACGGCGATCACCATTTCGGAATCCCGCAGCGGTTCGGTCACCTGCCCCAGCAATTGCAGCGCCAGCAGCATCAGCCCCAACCCGAGCGCCGCCCGCCCGATCCCCTTGCCCTTGGCATAATGGCTGAGCGAATAGGTCACGACGCCAACAAGGATCATGGCCGAGCCGACCCAATGGACATCCATGGACAGCACGACTGCGGCAATCGCCGTGCCCACATTGGCGCCCAGCATCACCGCCTGGCCCATGCGCGGCTGGATAATGCCGCGGCTGGCAAAGGACGCCGTGATCACCGCTGTGGCCGTGCTCGATTGCAGCGCCAGCGTCGCCAATAGCCCGGAAAGCGCCGCCTTGATGCGATTGCCCGTGCCCTTGCCGATCCATTGGCGCAGGGAGCTGCCAAACGCATTCATGATCCCGGTCTTGATCAGGCGCAGGCCCCAGATCAAGAGAGCCCCAGCCCCCAGAAGATCGATCAGATGAATGGTTGACGACATTGAAACCTGTTTAAGCGCATCCAGAATTTGCACACGGTTGCAAGAGACTACGCCCTTTCGATGACGCGTCAATCTCCAACATGCTCCAACTTGGGTTAACCCCCGGTAACCCGGCGACTCCGCCCCATTGGACAAGTTTTGCCCGGCGCGTTAGTAAGCGGCCATGCACGGGCGTGCAGATTCTGGCGGGAGGGCCGATGGATACCAGGGAGAAGGGTTTCGTCAGCGCCGAGACCGTGGCGCGGCTGGCCGGCGTCTCGCGCTCGGCCGTGTCGCGCACCTTTACCGATGGCGCCAGCGTTTCCGAGGCCACCCGCAAGAAGGTGCTCGAGGCCGCCGACGCCCTGGGCTATCACGTCAACCACCTGGCCCGCGGCCTCTCCCATGAGCGCAGCAATATCGTCGGCATCGTCGTGTCCGAGATCCCCACGCCCTATCAGGCCCGCCTGCTCGACGAAATGACCCGACAGCTCCAGGCCATCGGCAAGATCGGCATGGTCATCAACACCACCGGCGATGCCGCCAGCGTCGCCAATGCCCTGCGGCAGACCCTCAATTTCCGCGCCGATGGCGTCATCGTTCTCTCCGGCGCCCCAGACGCTTCCCTGATCGCCGCCAGCGTTGCCAATGGCCAGCGCGTCATCCTGATCAATCGCAGCGACCTCATCGAGGGCCCCGCCAATCTGGCCGTCGAGAATGCCGAGACCGCGCGGGAAGCCTATCACCTGCTGCGCCGCGCCGGCTGCCAGCGGCTCGCCGTCGTCTCCTCCACCGCCGGCACGCCCAGCCTCACCGCCCGCGAAAACGCCTTTCTCGACGCCGCCCGCGCCGATGGCCTCACCCTGCCCGTCATCAAGGCCGGCCCCACCGGCTATGCCGCCGGCGCCGAAGCCGCCCGCCAGCTCTATAGCCGCAGCGGCGGCCCCGATGGCGTCTTCTGCGTCACCGACCTCTTGGCCCTGGGCTTCATGGACGCCGCCCGCCACGCCTTCAGCCTCCGCGTCCCCCAGGACGTCAGCATTATCGGCTTCGACGATATCGAACAGGCCGGCTGGGAATCCTACGCCCTCACCACCTTCCGCCAGCCGGTGGAAGAAATGGTCGACGCCATCGTCCAGCTCCTCGCCCAAACCGGCCCCACCACCTGGCCCCACGCCGTCCCGCCCATCAAGCCAATCCCCATCTGGCGGAAATCGGTCTTGCCAAGGCCGGAGGCGGGTTAAGCCGCGGTCATCAAAGCCAGAGAGCCCCGATCAGTCCCCTCCCCCTTGAGGGGAGGGCTAGGGTGGGGGTGTCGGACTATCCGCCAGCATCGAGTTCTTGGAGGCCAGGACACCCCCACCCTCAATCCCTCCCCTTAAGGGGAGGGAGGTAGATTGAGCTTCCCCCTACCTCAGCGCCCGACCCTCGGCATCAAACAAATGCACCCCATCCGCCGGCAGCCCGATATGCACCGTCTCATGCAATTGCAGGTCCGGCGCACCATCCAGCTTGACCGTCACCAGCTCCCCTGACGGTAGCTCGACATAGGCCAAAGCATATTCGCCGAACTGTTCGATCACTGATAGCGTGCCGCTGAAATGCGCCGTTTCCGGGCTCGCCAGTTCCAGATGCTCGGGGCGGACACCCAAACTTGCCACTCGCGCCAGCTCCGGATGCGTCAAAGTTAACAGTCTGTTACCCGGAAGGGCCAATCCGTTAGCCTGCGGCTTAACCGAAAGAAAGTTCATGCGCTGGCTGGCGATGAACCCGGCCACGAAGGTATTGATGGGGTTGCGATAGAGTTCGAGCGGTGTCCCCACCTGCTCGATCCGCCCCGCATTGAGCACCACGATCCGGTCCGCCAGCGTCATCGCCTCGACCTGGTCATGCGTCACGTAAATCATTGTGGCGTCTAGCGTATCATGCAGTTTGGCGATCTCGATCCGGGTCTGCGCCCGCAGCGAAGCATCGAGGTTACTCAGCGGCTCGTCGAACAGGAAAACCTTGGGATTGCGCACGATCGCCCGCCCGATCGCCACCCGCTGCCGCTGCCCGCCCGACAGCGCCTTGGGCATGCGATCGAGATAATTCTCGATCTGCAAAATCCGCGCCGCCTCCCTAACCCGCTGATCCACCTCGGCTTTCGGCGTCCTGGCCAGCTTGAGCCCAAACGCCATATTGTCGTAGACACTCATATGCGGATAGAGCGCATAGGACTGGAACACCATGGAAATGCCCCGCTGCGGCGAGGGCACATCATTGACCACCCTGCCCCCGATGGAAATCTCCCCACCCGAAATCGGCTCAAGCCCGGCAATCATCCTGAGCAGGGTGGATTTACCGCAACCCGAAGGCCCGACAAACACCACGAACTCCCCCGATTTGATATCGAGATCAACGCCATGCACCACCTCGAGCGAGCCATAGGACTTGCGAATGCCGCGCAGGGTAACATCAGCCATGATTTTCCTCCCTATTCCAGACGGCCACCCCGGCACGAGGCCGGGATGGCCGATAGCCCTTAGGCCGTCTCGATCAGCAGCGTCGCGATCTCGAATGGCCGCAGCGACAGCGTCACGCCATTATTGGTCAGCTCCAGCGCATCGCCGGCGCCCTCTTCCATCAGATTGACCACCCGCACCGACTTGACCGGAATGCCGAAACTGATCGTCGCCTCGGCCCTTATATTGGCGTGCTCAAACACGCGCAGCACGATCGCATCGGACTTTTCAGCCTTCTTGACCGTCTCCAGCGTCACATTGGACTGATCGACGCTAGCGAACGAGAAGCTGCCGGCATCCTCGACCGCATCGGCCACGGGATGCAGCGAACCGATCACCGCCACCGGATTGTTGAAGCGCTCGGCGGCACGATGCACATCGGCCAGATCGGCCACGCCCTCATGCACGAACAGCGCATAGCGCAGGCGATGCTCGCCCAGATCGGCATCGGGGCTGGGGAAGGTCGAGCCCCGCACCAGCGTTAGCCGTACCGATTGCTCGAGGCAATCATAGGCATATTTGCAATCGTTCAGCAGCGACACGCCAAAATCGGCCTCGCTCAGATCCACCCAGCGATGCATCGACGCCTCGAACCGCGCCTTGTCCCAACTGGTATTGCGATGGGTCGGGCGCCGCACATGGCCGAACTGGATTTCCGAGCGGATTTCCGAGGTATTGAGATCGAACGGGAACTGCGCCTTGAGCACCGTCTGGCGCTCCTGCCAGTCGATAAAGGTATCGAATTCCACCTGCCGCGCGCCAGCGGCCAGCGAGACCACCTGCACAACCGTCGAAGCCTGATACTTGCGCTCGATGCGGATAGCAGCCCGATGCGGCCCGGTTTCCGTCACACTGATCTTGGCCTTGGCATCGGCCAGCGGCCAGAACTGCTCCTCGAAATAGCGGTCGATATCCCAGGCGTCCCACTCCATCGGCTTGTCTTCATAGGCGATAAGCCGATTGGCCTTTTCACCCGCCGCAATGGTTTCGCGATTACGCGTCTTGTCGAAGACCGAGGTGATTTCGCCCGAAGCGTCAAACGTCACCTTGAGCAATTCATTCTCAAGATGGCTCGTCGACACCGACAGCGGCGAGCTATTCCCCGTCGCCCCGGTAACGATCTGCGCCCCCGTCCAGCCCAGCGGCGCCAGATCGGAAACCGGCGCCACATAGGCGACTTCCCCAGCCGCGCCGGTGATTTTCTGCAAGCTATGCTGATTGCCAGCAATGCTGAGCGAAGCCCCTTCAAGCGCGGCATCGCTGCCGACACTCACCAGCCCCGACCGCGTCTGCCCGGTAAAGTTGAAGAGCTTGAGCCCGCCGCCGCCCGCCTTGCTCAGCGCCGCAGCCGCACTGTGCCAGGGGCCATTGGCCGACCCAAGGGTCGAGAAGATCTTGCCATATTCATTGTCGCTATCGGCATAAACCTCAGGGATCGAGGTACCCGGCAGGATGTCGTGGAACTGGTTGATCAGCACCAATTCCCAGAACTCGGCCAGCGTCTCCTTGGGATAGGGCGCGCCTGTGGTCGCCAGCGCCAGGGCGCCGAGCAATTCCAATTCCCGCAGCAGGCGCTCAGCCCGCCTATTATTGGCCTTGTTCTTGGCCACCGAGGTCAGCGTGCCGCGGTGATATTGCAGGTAGAGCTCGCCATTCCAGGTCGGGAACCTGTTGCCCGGCGCATCCATCTTCTCGCCCAGCCGATCGAGGAACGGCACAATGCCTTCGAGCTTGACCCGTGGCGCGCCGGGAATGCCGCGCTGCATGCGGATGCCGCGCTCGATCATGCCGCGGGTCGGCCCACCACCGCCATCGCCATAGCCATAGGACATGACCACTTCATTGTGGACCGCCTTGGGCTCATAGCGCTTCCAGGCGCCCATGGTCTCGGAGACGGAGAGGTCGCCATTATAGGTGGTGTAAACCGCTTCGCTCTCATAGCGCTGCGCCGTGATCAGCTGTGCCTTGGTCACCGTGCCGTCGATGCCCCGCCAGTGGAAACTGTCATAGGGATGCCGATCGGTATCGTTCCAGCTCAGCTTGGACGTGACGAAATATTTAAGCCCCGACTTGTCCATGATCTGCGGCAGGTTGGCCGAATAGCCGAACGTATCGGGCAGCCACACCGTCTTGGGATCGACGCCGAATTCGGCGAGATGAAACTGCCGCCCGCGCATGATCTGGCGGACGAGACTCTCCCCCGAAACGATATTGACGTCGGGCTCGACCCACATCGCCCCTTCGATCTCGAACTGGCCGGTTTTGACGCGGGCCTGTAGGCGATCCCAGAGCTCCGGATAGTCCTTTTTGAGGAAGTCGAAGAGCACCGACTGGTTATACATGAAGACGAATTCGGGATATTCCTCCATCAGGTTCAGCACCGTGGCGAAGGACCGGCCCGTCTTGTCGCGGGTATGCATCACGCGCCAGAGCCAACCCACATCCAGATGGGTGGAGCCAACCGCAGTGATCTGCGGCTGGACCTCGGTATCGACCAGCGCATAGATTTCCGCAGCGATCTTTTCGGCCTCGCCCAGCGAAGCCTCGAACTCGGGCGTAAAGCCGGCCCGGCGATCCAGCGCCCGCAATGAGCGGTCAATGATATTGAGGATCGCCTGGCGGCGCGGATCGTTCTGATAGAGACGCGTCGCCACATCCAGCGGGGTCTGCAAGTCCCAATAGAGCTTTTCGGCCCGCTCGCTGCGCGTATAGAAATCGACCGTGAAGCCGACCAGCGGCCGCTCGAAAAAGGTGAAGGCATTGACCAGCAGCACATGCTTGCTACCCGGCTTGGCATTGCGCTCGATCACCAGTTCGGTGTGGTTGCCATCCAGCGCCTGGGCGATTTTGCCATCGATATAGGCCAGACATTGCGGATCGGTCGAGCCCGGCCGGTCCTGCCACTGGCTGGTGAATTTGAGCACAAACGTCTTGCCGGCCGCCGCTTCCGGCACCGTCACCTCGGCGGCAAACCAGGTATGGCCCTGCTTCTTGGCCCAGACCGAATGCGAGCCGAACTTTTCCCAGCCGCGCCAATCAGCCTTGAGCGCCGCCTCGGTCGTCACATCGTCGCGCAGCACATGCCACTGAAACGGCACATCGGCGATCGGCGTCAAAATCTTCTTTTCGAGATCGGCGCAGAGCCTGAGGAGCTTGCCTTCCATCTTGAGATCATCGTCCAGCAAGCCAAGCTTGGACGAAAGGGGATTGGAATAGGTCATCCTTTAACTCCGACACCGGCGAAC
>DATMSY010000169.1:0-1844 GCA_035565135.1 Devosia sp. | reverse complement strand
GCCCGCCACTCACAACAGGGTTCCAATGGGTTATCTCAACACATTTCCGTTGAGCTACAAGGTACAGGGTCTGCGCATCGTCATCGTCGGCGGTGGTGAAGAAGCCCTCAACAAAGCCCGGCTGGTGACTAAGACGACCGCTCAGGTCGTGATTATCTCCCCCCAGATCGAAGCCGATTTTTCCGGTCTTTTTGTCACCTTGATCGAGCGCGATTTCATCGCTGATGATCTCGACAATGCGGCGCTGGTTTTCGTTGCCGAAGAGGGGGCATCTGCCGAGCGCACCAAGGCCGAAGCCCGCGCCCGTGGCATCCCGCTCAATGTGGTCGATGTCCCCGCCGAATGCGATTTCTACACGCCCTCCATCGTCGATCGCGCGCCGCTCACCGTCGCCATTTCCACCGAAGGTGATGCGCCGGTTCTGGCCCGTCTCGTCCGCGCCCGGATCGAAGCGATGCTGTCGCCCCGCATCGGCAAAATCGCCAGGATTGCCGGTGGTTTGCGCCACAAGGTTGAGAGCCTGATTCATGACGGCGCCGCCCGCCGCCGCTTTTACGAAGCGCTGGTCACCTCGCCCGCCATCGAAGCCGCCGAAGCCGCAGGGCAGGGCGCTGCCGCTGCCGAAACCCTGCTGGCCCAGCATGCCGACAAGGCCCACGCAAATGGCGTCGTCTGGCTGATCGGCGCTGGTCCAGGCTCGGAAGACCTGCTCACCCTGCGCGCCCAGCGGCTGCTGCAGGAAGCCGATGTCATCGTGCATGATCAGCTGGTGCCCGACGCTGTTGTGCAGATGGGCCGCCGCGATGCCGAGCAGATTTCCGTTGGCAAGGCCAAGGGCCATCACAGCTTTTCGCAGGCCCAGATCAATACGCTGATCGTCCGCCTCGCCAAGGAGGGCAAGAAGGTCGCCCGCCTCAAATCCGGTGATCCGATGATTTTCGGCCGCGCCGGCGAGGAAATCACCGCCCTGCGCAAGGCAGGCGTGCCCTATCAGATCGTGCCCGGCGTCAGCGCTGCACTCGCCGCTGCCGCCGATACCGCCACCCCGGTCACCCTGCGCAAGGTTTCCAGCGGCTTCGTCATGGCCACCGCCCACGGCGCCGATGATAGCGACCTCACCCATTGGGCCGCCTTGGCTCAGTCCGGCCTGACGCTGGCGCTGTACATGGGCAAGTCCATCGCCCCCGAAGTTGCCGCCCGCCTGATCGGGCAGGGCGCCAGCGCCGCTTTGCCCATCGGCATCGTGGTCAATGCCGGCCGGGCCGACAAATCCACCTATTCCGGAACCCTGGGGACGCTGGCGGCCAATGCCGTGGCGTTTGCCGATGGTCCGGCAATCATTTTCGTAGGCGAAGCCGTTGAGGCCGGAGACTGGGCGAATGCCGCCCAACTCGCCGGTATGAGCTTCAAGGTAGCATAGCAGCATGGAAATTCTGACCGGCAATGAGCTGACATCGGGCGGGACGGTTTATCTCGACGCCCACAATAATTGGGTCGAGGACCTGCAGGCCGCCCGCCTCTTTTCCAAGGAAGAGACGGCTGAGCGCGACGCGGCGCTGATCGCCACCAAGGCCGGTGGCCGTGTCATCAGCCTTGAAATCGAGGAAGTGAGCCAGGCGGACGGTGTCATCGTCCCCAAGCGCTTGCGCGAACGCATAAGGGCGGCGGGCCCCACCGCGCCCCTGACATTGAACGGCGAGATTTACGACCGCCAGCATCTGGGTGAGGACGGTCATGTATCGATATGACGAATTCGACGCGGCTTTCGTTGCGGGCCGCACCAGCCAATTTGCCGATCAGGTCAAGCGGCGCCTGTCGGGCGAACTGAGCGAAGACCAGTTCCG
>DATMSY010000168.1:0-2815 GCA_035565135.1 Devosia sp. | reverse complement strand
GCTCGCCCACCCTTGCCGGCTTCGCCGCCGGGCTGATTGCCGGCGGCTTCGGCGCCTGGGCCTATAGCTTTTATTGCGGGGAGACGAGCATGATGTTCATGGCCATCTGGTATTCGCTGGGCATTGGCCTCACCGCCCTATTGGGCGCGGCCCTGGGGAAACTGGTCCTCCGCTGGTAGCGCCCCTAAGCCTGGAGATCCTCGCGCGCCGCCCAGTTGATGCCGCGGCGCAGGATCGTCGCCATTTCCGGCACGTCGAATTCCTTGGCCGAATGGCCGAGCGTCGAATGAAACACCCTTCCCGCCCCATGCCGGCGCTTCCACACCACGGGCATCACCACGCCCTCGATCCAGGGCGCATGCTCGCCGCTGAACGTGGTCGTTGCCAGCACCTCATTGGAAGGGTCGACATGCATGTAATATTGCTCGGACGTATAGGGAAACGAGCTCAGTCCCGCCATGATCGGATCATCCGGCTTGGTCACATCGACCGTGAAATCGATGATATTGCCGGGATGCGCCACCCATTGCCCACCCACCATGAACTGATAATCGACCGCATCGCGAAACGCGTCGCTCATCCCGCCATGGTGCCCGGCCAGCCCCACCCCGCCCTGCACGGCCTTGCTGAGATTGGCCACTTCCTCGGGCGCGATTTTGCTCATCGTATAGATGGGCACGATCAGCGACAGATCATGGATCGACGGATCGGCAAAGGCGCTGGTTTCGGTCGCCGTGCGCACCGAAAACCCATCCTCATGCAGCCAGCGGCGATAGATGGCTGCGCATTCCTCGGGGTCATGGCCTTCCCAGCCACCGTAAACAATCAAAGCACTCCGCATAACCAATTCCCCGCAAATCAAAACGCGGCGGAGCTTATCGCAATGAGGGCTGATTGGAACCCTTTGGAGGGAGCTGGAAGGAGGTACTACGCCGCCGCCTCAACCACGGTCACCCGATGCGCAAAGGCCCAGCCCCGCAGCACCACAAAATTCACCGCCGCCGTCAGCCCTGCCACAATAGTGGAAGCCCCAATTGCTGGCATGTCGAACAGCCCATGCACCACAAAGGAAAACAACGCCACCAGCAGCACGGAAACCAGCTGCACGCCCACATAGCGCGGCAGCGCCTGTCCATGCGGCGCGTTCGAACCGAACGAAAACCGGCGATGCAACAGATAGACCGGCCCGATCATCGCCGCATAGCTCAGCCCATTGGCGAGCCAGCCCGGCAGCCCCGTACCCAGCGCCGCAACAAGGCTCGAAAGCACAATAAAGCCCAGGGCCCCGCTGCCACCAATGCAGACAAAGGCCACCAGATCGAGCAATACATGCCGGTCCGTTCCGCCGCGCAATCGATCGGGCAAAAGGCTATGCAGCTTTGCGCTCAAGCGGGATCGTCCTGCAAGTATCAAAAGATCAGCCACCTATACGCGCGCCACAGGCTCCAATGCCTTGCTGGTCGCCTGCTGTTACCGCCAAATTGTGTGAGATGGTTGACGGCGGGTGAAGCCCCAATGCGGGCATGGCTCCATTGAGCGGCGCGCGCCAAGAACTACCCTCCCCAAAAAATTGACCAAAAGGTCCACTTTCGCCCGTCATGAAGACCTGCTTAACTAACCCCTCGCCGCGGCCGGCATGGGGAAAGCTGCCGGTTTGGGAGATCGCCCGGGGAAGGTGGTCGCGGGGTCTTATTGCCGTCAGGCACATCAAAGGGATAACAGGGATGAAAAGACTACTTCTGGGCGCTACGGCGCTGACCCTCTGCGCTGGTTTTTCCGGTGCGGCCTATGCGGATTTCACGCTCAACATCCTGCACATCAATGATTTCCATTCCCGGTTCGACCCGATCACCGGCACCGATTCCAATTGCGATGCCGAAACCGACGCGGCCGGGGAATGCTTTGGCGGCATTGCGCGCCTCAAGACCATAATCGATGATACCCGCGCCAAATATGCCGATGGCAATTCGCTGCTGCTCTCGGCCGGCGACAATTTCCAGGGCTCGCTCTACTACACCACCTATAAATCCAAGGTCGTGTCCGACTTCTTCAACCAGATGGGCTTTGACGTGGTCGCCACCGGCAATCACGAATTCGACGATGGCCCCGAGGAATTCCTCAAATTCATCGAAGCGGCCGAATTCCCGATCATCGGCGGCAATTTCGACGTCAGCCGCGATGAAAACCTGCGCGGCAAGATCAAGGGCTCCTTCGTCATCGAAGTGGGCGGGGAAAAGATCGGCATTATCGGCGCCACCACCGAGGACACGCCCGATATCGCCTCGCCCGGCCCCGATATCGAATTCACCGATGTCATCCAATATGTCCGCGGCGCCTCCGAAGCGCTCGACGCCGCCGGCGTCAACAAGATCATTCTATTGAGCCATATCGGCTATACTGTCGACCAGCAGGTCGCCGCCGCCCTGCCACTGGTGGACGTGATCGTGGGCGGGCATTCCCATACCTTGCTCTCCAACACTGCCGAGGGCGCCGCCGGCCCCTATCCCACCATGGTCACCAACCCGGACGGCGTCGAAGTCCCGGTGGTGCAGGCCAATCAATATGGCAAGTATCTGGGCGATATCGCCATCACCTGGGACGACAATGGCGTGGTCACCAAGGCCGAGGGCGAACCCTTCCTGATCGACGCTTCGGTCAAGGGCAATGAGGACTTCAAGGGTCAATTGGCCGAACTGGCCGGCCCGATCGAGGAGGCCATGGGCGAGGTCATCGGCACTGCCACCGCCCCGCTCGAAGGCTCCCGCGAAGTCTGCCGCGCCATGGAATGCTCGATGGGCAATCTGCTCGCCGACGC
>DATMSY010000167.1:0-11581 GCA_035565135.1 Devosia sp. | reverse complement strand
GGGCTCGAGTGCGTTGATCGCATCCACCTTGCCCTGGAACCGCTTGACGTGCCGATCGGACGGAGAACCGAATATCCGCCGGGCGAGCGCAGCAAGTGCCATATGTCAGGTCCTTTTTTTGATCACCGGCGCGGGCGCGCAAGGCCTAGGCGGTCTCGGTCGGGCAATATACCCGGCTGGCCTCGTCGGCGCGATGACAAAGCCGTTGTGGCTTCACGATCTCGTTTGTCCTCTGGGCAAGTCGGGACGTCATTATCCATTGCCTTGCCAGAGGCCTTGAAAAGCGCGTGAGATGTAAGAGCGAGCCATTGTCTTGTCAACGCCGCCGAAATGGGCGACACCTCCTGCGCCCGCCGGAAAACCCGGCCCAAACCGGCAATTTGGCCACTCGCTTGCCCCCATCTGCTCACAAGTAGCGGCGCGGCACATTTTGGCCCCGTTGCCGTGTGAGGGCAGGCCCGAGCAGTAAACTAGCCCAGGCGCCAAATTAAGTGCGCCGGCCAAGGAGAATATCCTGATGTCCTTTTCGACCCTGCGCCTTGCCACGACTGCCAGCGTGCTGGCGCTGATCATGGCGGCCAATGCTGTCGCCCCCACTTTTGCGCAGGACGCCGCGCCCGCCCCGGCCCCCGCTGCCGAAGCGCCGGCCGCCGAAGCCCCCGCGCCCGTCTCGCCCGATACCGTGATCGCCACGGTTGGCGGAGAAACCATTACCGAGGCCGATCTGGGCTTTGCCGCCGAGGACCTGACCCAGGAACTCAGCCAGATGCCGGCCGACCAGCGCCGCCCCTTCCTGCTGCGCGTCTTGATCGACATGAAAGTCATGGCCAAGGCCGGGCGCGATGCCGGCATGGGCGACACCCCCCTCTTCAAGCAGCGCCTCGCCTATCTCGAGGAACGCGCCCTGCGCCGCGCCTATTTCGCCGACGCCATCGCCAATGCGGTGACCGAAGACGCCGTGCGCGCCGAATATGACAAGCTCGTCGCCGACTTCAAACCGCAGGAAGAAATCCGCGCCAGCCATATCCTCGTCGCCACCGAGGAAGAAGCCAAGGCGATCAAGGCCGAACTCGATGGCGGCGCCGACTTCGCTACCATCGCCAAGGAAAAGTCGATCGATCCGGGCGCAGCCAATGGCGGCGACCTCGGCTTTTTCGGCAAGGGCATGATGGTCGCCCCCTTCGAGCAGGCCGCCTATGCCCTGACCGAAATCGGCCAGGTGTCCGAGCCCGTGCAGTCCCAGTTCGGCTGGCACATCATCAAGCTGGAAGAAAAGCGCGAATCCACACCCCCCACTTTCGAGCAGGTCGCCGGTCAGCTGCAGCAGCAATTGCTCATGACCACCTTTGACGGCACGGTCGCCAAGCTGATGGAAGGCGTTGCGATCGACATTCCCGATCCGGCCCTCGCCGCTGCCGTCCAGGCCCAGACCGAGCCGGCCGCCGCTGCCGGCGAAGGCGAAGAAGCCGCTCCCGCCGCGCAGTAAAGCTCTTATGGTCCGGGGGCCAACAGCCCCCGGACCAATTGCCGTGCCGCCTGCTGCATTTCGATGGGGTCGCTGATCAGCCGCCCCGTCAGCAGCCGGTGCCAGGCAAAGCCGGCCAGCATGTCGGCCGCCAGCCCGGTATCGATATCGGCGGCAAGTTCCCCTCGCGCCACGCCGCGCTCGAAAATCTGTCCCGACTGTTTGCGCCGCTCGGCCGCATAGGCCCGCAATGACGCGGCGGCGGCATCATCGCGTTGAGCCTCGGCCACCACGAACCGGAAGACCTGTCCGGCGCCCGTATCGCCCCAATGGGCGAAAATGGCGGTGAAAAAGGCAATGACATCGCCCTCCACGCTGCCGGTATCCTGATGCACATTGGCCGGTTTGTGCCGATGATAGACATCGAGCAGCAGCGCCGTCTTGCCCGGCCACCATTTGTAAATTGTCGGCTTGCCCGCCCGCGCCCGCTTGGCCACCGCCTCGATGGAAAACCCGGCAATGCCCTCCTCGGCCACAATGGCTTCGGCGGCCTCGAGAATGGCTTCCTGGGTATCGGGATTGCGCCGCGCACCAATAGACCGGCGGCGCTCCTCGCTTTCGTCTGCACTCAGCTCTGTCATATCAGCAATATCGGTCAAAATTCTCCCGAAGAAAAGACTTGAACGAAACGTATCGTTTCTATAAATACGGAACGTACCGTTTCAATGGAGCTTGGAAATGAAGCCCTCTCTTGCCGCTCGCCTCCGCATGGCCGCTGTCATGACCCTCGCCGTCTATCCGGTGGTGACCCTTTATCTCTATATTCTGATGCCGCTAACCGCCGGTTGGGAAATCTGGCAGCGCAGCCTTGTGCTCGTGCCCTTCATGGCCAGCACCATCGTGCTGCTGATCGTGCCAATGATTACCCGCTATTTCGGCGCCTTCATTGCCGGACGCAAACCGGCAACACCGCAGACCACCTAATGCGATCCGCGACGATAACAATGTCTGGGTGACCAAAAATCCCGCCGGCAAAGCCAGGCGGGATTTTTGGTGTTACGGCTCAAGCTCGATATCCCAATAGAGATAATCGAGCCAGCTCTGGTGCAAATGGTTGGGCGGGAAGGCCCGGCCATTATTGTGCAGATCATGCACCGTAGGATGATAGGGCGCCTGATGCGGAAACATCTTGATTTCGCTGGGCAGCCGGTTCGCCTTGCGCAGGTTGCACGGCGCGCAGGCGGCCACGACATTGTCCCAGGTGGTCAGCCCGCCCTTGGAGCGCGGGATGACATGATCGAAGGTCAGATCGTCCTTGGAACCGCAATACTGGCACTGGAAGCGATCGCGAAGGAACACGTTGAAGCGGGTAAACGCGGGATGCCGCGCCGGCTTCACATAATCCTTGAGCGACACCACGCTGGGCAGCTGCATTTCGAAGCTGGGCGAATGGATGACCGTATCATAATGGGAAACGATATTGACGCGATCCAAGCACACCGCCTTGATCGCATCCTGCCACGACCACAATGACAAGGGATAGTAGCTGAGCGGACGGAAGTCAGCGTTCAGCACCAGTGCGGGACAAGCCTCAGGCGACACGTGGATCGTCACTTGAGTCTCCCGGAGCGGGAATCGAGTAAGTCCATAGCCCCCTTATACTAGGCCCTTTGTGTCAGGGCTGTGAAGCGGGCACGTGCAGGACAGTCAGGGATTATTTTTGAGCTGGCGCGCAATGAACGCACTGGCAAAGGCCAGCCCATCCGGCGCGATCCCATGCCCCACGCCCGCGCTCACGTGATAGGACACATCGAACCCGGCCAGCCGCAAGGCCACATCCGCATCGGCGCTGAGTTCGGGATCGACCACCGGATCCATATCGCCATGCACCAGGCATACCGGGGACTTGGCGAATCGCCCCTCGGCAAAGCCCGCCGGTGGAAGGAAGGCGCCCGAAAAGGCAATGATCCCCATCAGCGGCTGGGGCAGCGACAGGCCAACATGCAGCGCCATCATGGCGCCCTGGCTGAACCCGGCAAGAATGGTCCGCTCCGGCGCGATACCGGTCTGGCTCCAGAGGTCCTCGAGGAATTCCACCAGCACCGGACGGGCCTGCACCACGCCGGATTGCCGGCTGGCCAGCTTGTCGCCTTCATAATCGATATCGAACCATTGAAAGCCCGCCGCATTGATGCGGCACGTTTCGGGCGCATTGGGCGAAACGAACAGCGCATCGGGCAGCATATCCTGCCAATGCGGCGCCAGCCCGATGAGGTCAGCCCCGTCGCTG
This sequence comes from Devosia sp., assembly GCA_035565135.1. Lineage (GTDB taxonomy): Bacteria > Pseudomonadota > Alphaproteobacteria > Rhizobiales > Devosiaceae > Devosia. The sequence continues at coordinate 7,826 of DATMSY010000167.1, read as the reverse complement.
CCATAGCCATGCAGCAGGACGATGGCATGGCGCGGTTGCGCACCCGATTTGGGCGCGAGCATGGGGCCGGAAAGCTTGGTTGGCATAGGCATCTTCCAGAAATCTCCGCCTAACCTGCCTCGCGGGCACCGAAAAATCCAGCCGCACCTCTCCTATGGCTGCGGCAGCGGCTCCACCGCCAACAGCAATGAAACCAATTGGCTCTGCTGCCTGGTGTCCGTCTTGCGGAAAAGATGCGCCAATTGCGTCCGCACGGTCAGAATGGAGACGCCATTGGCCCGCGCCACATCGCCCAGCGCCCGTCCGCTAGCCAGGGCCGCGGCCAGCGCCGCCTCCTTCGGCGTCAGATCAAACATGGCCCTGATGCGGTCTTCAAAGCCTGGCGGCAGCCGCGCCGAGAGACTGCGCAGGGCAATATGGGCGCCCCGCAGCGCCGGCAGCCCCTGAACGAAGAGGTTGTGCGCGGGAACAATGGAAAGGGCTATGGCAGAGCCGGTCTCGGGGTGACTGGCAATCATATCGGCGCCGATGGCGCCCAGCGGAGCACAGGCCCGCTGCAGGGCCGCCGTGAATTCGCGCATTTGCAAGGGATGAACCAGCCGCAGCGCGCCCAGCCGTCCGCCGACCGCCGATCCCGGTTCACCCAGCAACGCCTCGGCCGCCTCATTGGCCCATGCCAGCCGGCCATTGCCGGTAACAGCCACCCAGCCAATGCCCCGCCCGCCCAGCACGCTGCCAGTTTGCTCCATCATGCGGCGGCCGAACTGCATGCGCAGATTGACGGCGTGGGCGAGCAAAGGACCGAACTCGGCAACGGTTTCGAGGTCGCGCTGTTCATATTTTCCGACATGGCCGCCGCGGTTGAGCGCCAGGTAGCCATTGATACGCTCGCGGGCGTTGATCTTGTGAACCAGCCCACTATGCATGTCCTGCGGCCGCATCCAGATATCGAAAAACGCCGATCGCTCGAACGCGTCGCTGTCGATGATCTGCTGGTCGATCAGCACCTCTCCCGCCGACATGCCCTGCATCGGCTCGGCGAAGGGGTTGATATCGAGCAATTGGGCATAGCTGCGCTCGAATTCGGGCGAGCAATCCCCATGCAACATGGAGTGCTGGCCCGTTTGATGATCGAAGAAACCCAGTGCGACATGCTGTGTATTGACCGCCCGGCGCACCATATCGGCCACCTTGCTCCACTGCGTGTCGTCAAATACCGCACTATAGAGAGAGTTCGAAAGATCGGTCAGATCTTGTGGGGAGATAGCAACCATTGACAACCACCCGCGCCCATCGACGCTGTAGTTTGCCGCAAAACCATATCATTCATATGGATGATATTTGGCAAGGTGAAAAAAGCCCGGCGACAAGCAAATCGCCCCTGAGATTTTAACGCAGCTTTGATGAACCGAATGCACAGCGTGGCTGATCAGCCCAAAACGCCTTCCCTATTGCGGCAAACTGCATAATAACGCCAGAAGAGCAGCGCCGCCGCGGACCTGTGTGGGGCCCATTGCAAAGCCGCATCGGCCAATTCAGCAATTTCGGGCAGGCGATCAAGCCCCAAACCATCCTGCGCCGCCTTGCGCAGCGCCAGGTCTCCCGCCGGGAAGATATCGGGATGGCCGGCACAGAACATGAGATAGACCTGCGCGGTCCAGGGGCCAATCCCCTTATGGGCCGTCAGATATTTCACTGCCGCCTCGGCCGGCAAAGTCTCGAGATGCGAAAAATCCAGCCTCCCCGACGCCATGGCCTCGGCAATCGCCCGCACGGTGCGATACTTGCCGCCCGAAAAGCCGACGGCACGGATTTCGGCTTCATCGAGCCCCAGAAAGCCCACCGGGTCCAGCGCTCCCTCGACCTTTACGTAGCGCGCCCAGATAGCGGCGGCACTTGCCACCGACAGCAATTGTCCGCAGACAATGCGCGAAATCCCGGCAAAGCCAGCCGCATCGATCCGCGGATAAACCGCGCCGGTCGCTGCCCGGATGGCGGCCAGACGCGGATCGATCTCGACCAGCAGGTCGAGCTGGGCGGCAATAGTTTCAACGCTATCGATGCGCGGTGACGGAGACATTTGTCTGCTGTACACAAGCTGCAATGTCTTCGCCATCGTCCAAACCCATCCTGCGCTTTGCCCCCAGCCCCAATGGCAGGCTGCATCTCGGCCATGCCTATTCCGCGCTCTACACCTGGCAGGCAGCAGCTCTATTGGATGGCACGGCTCTGCTGCGTATGGAGGACACCGACCCCGAGCGCTGTAAACCCGAATTTGCCCAGGCCATAATCGAAGACCTGCATTGGCTGGGCCTGGCTTGGCCGGAGCCCGTCATGGTCCAGTCCCAGCGGTTCCCCATCTATGCCGAGGCGGCCAATCGCCTGCGCGATGCCGATCTGCTTTATCCCTGCTTCTGCTCACGCAGCGACATCGCCGCCAAGGCGACAGGCACCGACCCCGATGGCGCCCCGCTTTATCCCGGCACGTGCCGGCATATGAACCGCGGCGAACAGATCGAGCGCCTGGAGCGCGGCGATCCCGTGCAGTTCCGCCTCGATACCGCCAGCGCCATGGCCCGGACCGGCATGTTGACCTTTACTATTGTCGGCCCGCTGGCCACGGACCGTCCTCAAACCCGCTATGCCCGTCCCGAACGCTGGGGCGATGTGGTGCTGCAACGCAAGGGCACGCCGACCAGCTATCATCTCAGCGTGGTCGTCGACGATGCCGCGCAGGGCGTGACTCATGTGACGCGCGGCCGGGACATGGAGGCAGCCACCGATTTCCATGTCCTGCTGCAATTCCTGCTCGGCCTGCCCTCGCCCATCTACAATTTCCACCGGCTGATCCTTGATGCCGAGGGCAAAAAACTCAGCAAATCGAAAGGCTCGCCCACCCTGGCGAGCCTGCGCGATGCTGGCCGCACCGCCCAGGATATCCGCGGGGAACTGGGCTTTTAGGCTGCCGCCTTCTGCGCAAAGAACGGCGTGGTGGCAGCCGCCACGGCTTGCTCGAAAGGCGTACCGAAATCGGGCCCCAGAATGGCATCCAGCCGCGGATCGACCAGCTCCATCGGATTGTTCCAGAGATAGCGCATCTTGACGATTTCGCGCAGCAGCGGCACCGCCAGACCCAGGGCCTGGAACAGCAACCAGGGCAATTGCCCGGCCTTGAGCGGTACCGGCGCTGCCGCCTGGATCGCCGCCAGCATGGCGCCATGGCTCTGATAATGCCCGGCAAAGTGGAAATTCTCGAAGGCCGCAAGATTCTGCCGCTGCTCGGCAACCCCAACGAAGGCTCGCCCCAGATCAGGCAGATAGGCCCAAGCGTGGCCCAGATCCAGGTTGGCCATATAATAGACCTTGCCCTTTTGGGCATCCATCAGCATGGCCTGGTCGAACCAGTCGCCGACATTGCCCGGCGCATAATAATCGCCCGCGCGAATGATGATGGTCTGGAACTTCCCGGCTTTTGAGGCCGCCGCCAGCATCGCCTCCTGCCGCACCCGGATGGCACCACGCGGCGTCTGCGGATGCTGGGGCATGTCCGGCGTCATGCGCCGGTCGGTGGCTGCATAATTATAGACATTGCCCGGATACATCATGGTCTTGCCGCTCTCGCCCATGGCGGCGATCACATTGGCCAATTGCGCCTCGGCGCGGCCCTTGTCCCATTTGTCATAGGGCAGGTTAAGCGCGTTGACGACGATTTCGGCATCGCCAATCGCGGCCGCCATCTCGGCGACATTGCCGGCGTCGCCCTTGATGAAGGCAACGCCGTCGATGGGCGTGCGATTGCTCCGCCCGAAGCCAGTGACACTATACCCTGCGTCGCGAAATGCCCTGGCGGCGTGGTGACCAATATGACCGTTAATGCCCAGAACCGTGACCTTTGCCTTGCTCATTCGTCCATCTCCTTGGCTGATGGACTTATGCTCGAGCATTCATTATCGTAATTTAATCCGCAAAATATCGAGACCATCCATTCATAAATGAATAGAGAACCCGACTGGGCCCTGTGGCGGAGTTTTTCAGCCGTGGTGGCCAATGGCTCGCTGTCGGCCGCGGCCCGCGAGCTGGGCATCAGCCAGCCGACCGTTGGCCGCCACATCGAGACCCTCGAATACGATCTCGGTCTGTCCCTGTTCGACCGTTCCCTCAATGGCCTCAAGCCCAATGTGGCGGCCTTGCGCATCTACGAGCCGGTGGCCGCCGCCCAGGCCTCGCTCGCCCAGGCCGCCATCATGGCCGAGGGCGCCCAGGCTGAATTCGGCGGCACCGTACGCATCACCGCCAGCAGCATGGTATCCAACTACATCCTGCCCGACCTGCTCGTCGCCATCCGCCAGCGTTACCCGGCTATCGCGCTGGAACTGGTGCCCACCGATTCGGCGGAAAATCTGCTGCTGCGCGAAGCCGATATCGCCATCCGCATGTTCCGCCCCGCCCAGCTCGAGTTGATCACGAAAAAGCTCGGCGAATTGCCGCTGGTGACCGCCGCCCATCAGGATTATCTCGATCGCCGCGGCACGCCTCGCATCCTGAGCGATCTTTTCGACCATGACCTCATTGGTCTCGATCGGTCCGACCTCATGATCGAACATGCCCGCAAATTGGGGTTTCCGCTTAAGCGCGAACATTTCCTGCTTCGCTCCGATAGCCACACCCAGCTCTGGGAATTGGTGCGGGCGGGCCTGGGCATCGGCTTTGCGCAAGCGGAGCTGGTCGCCACCACCCCCGGCATGGTGGCGCTGCCGCTCGATTTGTCCATTCCGCCACTCGAAGTCTGGCTCACCACGCACAGGGAATTGTTCACCAGTCACCGGATTCGTGCCATCTATGATGCGCTGGCCGAGGGACTTTCGCTCTATATCGGCAAGATCGATTCGTAGGGGCCCCGGCCCGCAAAGCAAAGCAGGTCCAAATGGAAACTCTTCTCAATGTCGCCATCGCGCTGGCCCTGCTCTTCGTCGTCATCGTGCTGGGCATGGGGCTGTGGAACATGCTCAAGGGCGGCCCGGGCAATACCAGCCAGAAGCTGATGCGCCTGCGCGTCATCGGCCAGGCCGTGGCGCTCGTGCTCTTGCTTGGCGCGCTCTACTTCTTCGGCGGCCGGGGCTAGCCATGGTCAAGCTCAACCGCATCTATACCAGGACCGGCGATGACGGCACGACCGGACTGGTCCGTGGCCCACGCCGGGCCAAATATGATCTGCGCGTTGAGGCTTATGGCACGGTCGACGAAGCCAATGCCTTTGTCGGCCAGGCGCGCCTGCAAACCAATTCCATGCCCAAGATCGATATGCTGCTCTCCCGCGTGCAGAACGATCTCTTCGATGTCGGCTCCGACCTCGCCACGCCCGGCGCCGACGATCCCACTGCCGAGCACCCCTCCCTGCGCATCCGGCCCGTGCAGACGCAATGGCTGGAAAAGCAGATCGACCATTTCAACGCCGATATCGCCCCGCTCAAAAGCTTCGTCCTGCCCGGCGGCACTCCGCTGGCCTCGGCGCTACACATTGCCCGCACCGTCACCCGCCGCGCCGAGCGCCTGACCGTCGAGCTGGCCGCTGCCGAACCCGACACCAATCCAGAAGCCGTGCGCTATCTCAATCGCCTCTCCGACCTGCTCTTCGTGTTGGCCCGTGTCGCCAATGCCAATGGGGTCAAAGACGTGCTCTGGGTGCCTGGCAATCACGGCGACGTGGCGAAAGGCGGCTGACCCCATGTTCCTGCCGCTGCATGACAGAAATCCCATCAGGCATGTGCGGTTTCCCTATGTGACCTATGGGCTGATGGCCATCACGATCATCTGCTTTCTGTTTCAGGCCACTCTGCCGCCCGCCGCCTTCGATCAGGCGACCATCGATTTCGGCATGATCCCCATCGTCGTGCGCAATCTCTATCCGCAGCCTGTGCCCTGGCTGCCGGATTGGGCGACGCTGATCACCTATGCGTTTCTGCACGCCGATTGGCTGCACCTGCTCACCAATATGCTGTTCCTCTGGATCTTCGGCGACAATATCGAGGACGCCATGGGGCACGTCCGGTTCCTCGCCTTCTATCTGATCTGCGCTGTCTGCGCGGCCTTGGCCCATATGGCTTTCAATCTCGACGCCAATGGCCCCCTGATCGGCGCATCCGGCGCGGTGGCCGGCGTCATGGGCGCCTATATCCTGCTCTTCCCCCATGCCCGCGTTTTCGTGCTCGCGCGCATCATCATCCCCATCCCCCTGCCCGTGCCGGCTTTCTGGATGCTGGGCTTCTGGGTCGCGACCCAGCTCTTTTACGTGGTGATCGGCTCGACTGAATCGGTCGCCTGGTGGGCCCATCTGGGTGGTTTTGCCACCGGAATCGTGCTGGCAGCCGGCCTCAAGCGGCGCGACGTCGCGCTCTGGGGCGGCCGCTAGCCACCGGCAATTTCACCAAATTGCCACGATGTCCCAAGCTTTTGTTTACCGCCTAGGCGCTAATCTGAAGCCTCATTGACCCCTATGAGGCCTTCCTTTGGATAGCGATCTGGCCATGCAAATGGTGACCATGCGGACTGCGGCAACGCAGAATTCCGTACAGATGGCCGTATTCAAGAAGACCCATGACATGGAAGCGGCCTTGCTCAATTCCCTGTTGCAAAGCGCGCCCCCGGCGCCGCCGCCGGGCCAGGGCACCAAGGTCGACAAGCAGGCCTAGCATGAGCAATTCCATCGGCGTCAGCCCGGCGGTCATGATCAACCGCATTGTCGACCGCACCGAAACGCCCGCCGCCGCCCAGCTCACCAAGGTTGCCGAACTGAGCGCGCAATTGCGCATCGCCGCGGCCGAAGAACAGGCCCGGGCCGCGCTGTTCGACCCCAAGGGACAGGCGCCGGCACCCGTGATCGATTCGGGCGCCGTAGTCGATCGCCTGATCTAGCTCTTCAGCCCGACCAGTGCCTCGACCACAGCCTCGCCATCCGCCGAATTCCACTCGGCCGGCCCCTGCAGCACAGCCAGCTCACAGCCATTCTCATCCAGCACCAGCGTCACCGGCAGGCCGACCGCCACCGCCTCGCGCTTGAGCCGCTCAAAGGCGGCAAAGCTGCTATCGGCATAGAGCGGCAGGTTCTTGAACTGGTTTTCGTCCAAAAATCCCTTGGCCTTTTCGAGCCCGCCATCCCCGATATCCAGATTAATCGGCAGCACCATGAAGGCGTCCGAATTATATTTGGTGGCAATGGCGTCGAGCGCCGGCATTTCCTCGCGACAGGGCACGCACCAGCTGGCCCAGAAATTGACCAGCAGCGCCTTGCCGGAAAAATCGGCAATGCTCATGTCCTTGCCCGCCGCGTCCTTGAACGCCATGGTCTTGTAGCCGCGCCCTTCACCCGTCCCCATCAGCGCCGCCAGCTCGCCTTTGGCGGCCGTATCGATGGTCGCGGCAGCATCCGCCTGCACCGGGCATTCCTTCGCGCCGGCGGCATTGCCGAGATAGGTCCACGCCGCTATAGCTACGGCCACTCCCGCCAGCCCCAGCGTGATGAACAGCCGCGAGCGGTTTGGTGCTGGTTGGCGGGGCGCGCTATTGTCAGACATGCAATCTCCAGGGAACCAGCGATGAGCAACAAGATGTGGGGCGGCCGGTTCGCCACTGGCCCCGACGCCATCATGGAAGAAATCAACGCCTCGATCGGATTCGATCAGCGTCTATTCCGCCAGGATATTGCCGGATCAATCGCCCATGCCACAATGCTCGCCGAGACGGGCATTCTGACGCAGGAAGATCGCGACGCCATCGTGGCCGGTCTAAATGAGGTGCTGGCGGAAATCGAGAGCGGCAGCTTCACGTTC
>DATMSY010000166.1:0-4996 GCA_035565135.1 Devosia sp. | reverse complement strand
GATGATCGCCACTTCCGACTTCGACAATCTGATCAAGCCGGGCTCCGATATCGATCTCAGGCGTCCCCGCATGTATACCGGCGTCAGCTTCACCGACGGCATTGCCCTGGGCACCGTGGTTCTGCACGACCCGCGTGTCGTGGTGAGCAATTTCATCGCCGAGGATACCGAGCAGGAAAAGCTGCGGCTCGAATCGGCGCTGGAGCGGATGCGGGTGTCGATCGATGCCATGCTCGATCATGGCGACATGCAGCCAAGCTCGGATCACCGGGAGATTCTGGAAACCTATCGCATGTTCGCCAATGATCGGGGCTGGGTACACCGGCTGACCGAGGCGATCGACAATGGGCTTTCGGCCGAAGCCGCCGTCGAGCGGGTGCAGAACGATACCCGCGCGCGCATGCTGCGCCAGACCGACCCCTATATCCGCGACCGGCTGCATGACCTGGACGATCTGGCCAATCGCCTGCTGCGGGTGCTGACCGGGGACGGCCAGGCGCTGGGGCGCAAGGAATTGCCTGATAACGCGATCCTGGTCGCGCGCAATATGGGGCCGGCCGAGCTGCTCGAATATGACCGCACCAAGCTGCGCGGCATCGTGCTCGAAGAGGGCGGCACCACCGCGCATGTGGCGATCGTTGCGCGTTCGCTGGGCATGGTGGCGGTGGGCCAGGCGCAGTCGATCGTGTCGATGTGCGAAACGGGCGACGAGATCATTGTCGATGGCAATGCCGGCGTGGTGCATTTGCGGCCGACGCCCGATATCGAACAGGCCTATGTCGACAAGGTCCGGGTCTCGGCCCGGCGCCGGGCGCATTATGCCGCGCTCAAGGACAAGCCGTCGGTCACCAAGGATGGCGTCGATATCACGCTGCTGCACAATTCGGGGCTGGTGGCGGACCTGCCCATGCTGGACGATACCGGCGCCTCGGGCGTCGGGCTGTTCCGCACCGAATTGCAGTTCATGATCGCCTCGCGCCTGCCGCGCCTGCCCGAACAGATGGAGCTTTATGCCGAGGCCATGGCCATTGCCGGGGACCGGCCGGTGGTGTTCCGCCTGCTCGATATCGGCGGCGACAAGGTGCTGCCCTATCTGCGCTCGACGCAGGAAGAAAACCCGGCCATGGGCTATCGCTCGATCCGGCTGGGGCTGGATCGGCCGGGCCTGTTGCGCACGCAGATCCGCGCGCTGCTGATGGCGGCCAATGGGCGGCCGCTCAAGATATTGGTGCCCATGGTCACCGAGACGTTTGAATTCCTGCAGACCCGCATGGTGGTGCAAAAGGAAATCGAGCGGCTGCGCCGCGCCGGCAAGCCGACGCCGTCGCGGCTGGAACTGGGGGCCATGGTGGAAGTGCCCTCGCTGCTGTTCGAGCTCGATCAGCTATTGCCCGAAGCCGATTTCGTCTCCATCGGCTCCAATGACCTGGTGCAGTTCCTGACCGCCTCGGATCGAGCCAATCCCCGGGTGTCGAAGAATTACGACCCCATTGCGCTGCCGCGGCTGCGGGCCATTCGCATGGTGGTGGATGCCGCCAAGCGCTACAATATTCCCATCACCATGTGCGGCGAACTGGCGGGCAAGCCGCTTGAAGCGCTGGCGCTGATGGCGATCGGCATGACGCGGCTTTCCATGGGGCCGGCCTCGATCGGGCCGATCAAGGAAATGGTGCTCAATCTCGAGCTCAAGCCGATCCAGCAATCGGTCGGCGCAGCGCTGAGCGAAGGCGCGGATGGCGTGACGATCAGGCAATTGCTGCAAGAGTGGATCGAGAAGCAGAACCTGCCGGTCTAGCGCGCCCGATCTTCAGGTTTGATGTCAATTTCGGAAGCCACGATCTGCCTCCCTCCCCCTTGAGGGGAGGGATTGAGGGTGGGGGTGTCGAGATATCAACCGGCATGGAGTTCGTTGAGCGCACGACACCCCCACCCTAACCCTCCCCTCAAGGGGGAGGGGACTGGATTGGGGCTCTCTGCCTATCAGAAAACCTGAATGCCGATTTCGGCCCAGTGCCTCCACGAGCCTGATACCCTTGCGATCCGGTGGCGTTGCCCCTAAAGCGTGACGCTCGCAGACTTGAAAGACCCTATCGATGGCATCTCTTCCCCAGGACAAGCTCGACGCGCTCGAGACGCGGTTTCAGTATGTCGAGGCGGCTTTGTCGGGTGGGGCCGGGCCGGATGAATTCGTCAAATTTTCCAAGGAACATGCCGAACTCGCGCCGATCGTCAGCGAAATCCGGGCCTATAACAAGGCGCTGAAGGATCGCGCCGAGGCCGAGGAGCTGCTCAAGAGCGGCGACAAGGATATGGCCGAAATGGCCGAGGCCGAGATCGAGGAGCTCGACGAAAAGATCGAGGCTCTGTTCCAGGCCGTGCGCATCCTGCTGCTGCCCAAGGACGAGGCGGATGAGAAGTCGATCATTCTCGAAATCCGCGGCGGCACGGGTGGCGATGAGGCGGCTTTGTTCGCCGGCGACCTGTTCCGCATGTATGAGCGCTATGCCGCCAATCACGGCTGGAAGGTCACGGTCATGGAAGAAAGCCCCGGCGAAATGGGGGGCTTTAAGGAAATCATCGCCAATGTCTCGGGCAAGGGCGTCTATGCGCGGATGAAGTTTGAATCGGGCGTACACCGCGTGCAGCGGGTGCCGGCGACGGAGGGCTCGGGCCGCATCCATACTTCGGCGGCCACGGTTGCGGTGCTGCCGGAAGTGGAAGACATCGATATCGAAATCCGCAATGAGGATATCCGCATCGACACCATGCGCGCTTCGGGCGCGGGCGGGCAGCACGTCAATACCACCGATTCGGCGGTGCGCATCACCCATCTGCCCACGGGGCTGGTGGTGACCTCGGCGATGAAGAGCCAGCACCAGAACCGGGCCCAGGCCATGCTGGTGCTGCGCTCGCGGCTCTACGAAATGCAGCGCGAGGAACGCGACAGCGCCCGTTCGGCCGAACGCAAGGGGCAGGTGGGGTCGGGCGATCGCTCCGAACGCATCCGCACCTATAATTTCCCACAGGGCCGGGTGACCGATCACCGGATCAACCTGACGCTTTATAAGCTCGACAAGGTTATCACCGGGGAAGCGCTGGACGAATTGATCGAGGCGCTGATCACCGAAAGCCAGGCCGAGCAGCTGCTGGCCATGGAGAATGCCAGCTGAGCGCGACGCCCACGATAGGCGCGCTGTGGCGCGGTTGGCGCGATGTGCTGGAGCGGCAGGGTTTTGCCTCGGCGGCGCTCGACGCCAAGCTGCTGGCCGGCCATGGGCTGGGGCTGAGCACGCTGGACATGGCGCTGCGCGAAAACGAATTGGTCGATGACGCCCAGGCCGGACAGGTGGCGGCGCTGCTGCAGCGGCGGCTCACTGGGGAATCGGTGGCGCGGATCATCGGCGAGCGGGAATTTTATGGCCTGGCCTTTGCGCTCAATGCAGCAACGCTGGAGCCGCGGCCGGAAACCGAATTGCTGGTGGATATGGCGCTCGATGCCCTGCCCCAGGGCGGGCGCCTGCTCGATCTGGGGACCGGCACGGGGTGCATTCCGATTGCCGTGCTGGTCAACCGATCCGATGCACGCGGTGTCGCGACGGATTTGAGCGTCGAGGCGCTGGCGGCGGCGCGGGGCAATGCCGAGCGGCATGGGGTGGTAGAGCGGCTGGATTTTGGCGAGGGCGATTGGTTTGGGGCTCTCGGTGCCACGTCGCGCTTCGATCTCATCACCTCCAACCCGCCCTATATCAATTCCGCTGTGATCGAGACGCTGGAAGAGGAGGTCAAGAGCTTCGACCCCCGCCTGGCGCTGGATGGTGGGCCCGATGGGCTGACGCCTTATCGGGTCATCGCGGCGGAGGCTGGCAATTGGCTCAAGCCCGGTGGCCTCGTGCTGGTCGAGACCGGGTATGACCAGGGCGAGGCGGTGGCGGACCTGTTCGTGGGCGCGGGTTTTGCCGGTGTCATGGTTCACAAGGACCTCAATGGCCTTGACCGCGTGGTCATTGCGCACCATGTCTAAGCCGTCAGCGACGCCACAGCGCATATCGCGCAATTAGTGCTGGCAAAGACCGCCCGAACCATATAGCTTGCCCTTGCTGTCAACGGCGCATCATGGGCGCCACGGCGACACGCCACCCGATCATTTCCTGAGGCTGCAAGGTGCAGCGCGGTTCCGGCAGAGGCTGGAGCGACGCAGGATAGGTCAGGAATTTATGGCGCCGCTGCTCGACGGTGTCGGTCTTCATGAAGCCAGATAGAGCCCCATGTTCCGAGCGCGAGCTTGGCCAGGGAGATGGCCAGACCAGGCAGGGTGCCGGTCCGCCACACGTGTGACGCTTATTTTTCTAGAGTTAGATAAAGCGACCAGATGAGACCCAATAATCAGAACAAGAACCGGCAGCGTGGCCGGAACGGTGGACGTAAGCACGTCAATCCGTTGTCCCGCAATTTCGAGAGCAATGGTCCGGACGTAAAGGTCCGGGGCAATGCCGCTCACATTGCGGAGAAATATCTCCAGCTCGCGCGCGACGCGCAATCGAGCGGGGATTCGGTGATGGCGGAGAACTATCTCCAGCATGCCGAACATTATTTCCGCATCGTCACCGCCGCCCAGCAGGCCCAGAACGGCCAGCGGCCCGACAATCAGGGCCAGGACGACGATTTCGACGACGATATGCCCGATGTGAATTCGCGCTTTGCCTCCCCCCAGCCCATCCAGCAGCCAAGCCAGCAGGGCGACAGCGAAGAACAGGGTGAGGGCGAGCGCGCCGAGCAGCCGCAACAGCAGCAGGGCGAGCGCAATAATAATGACCGCGGCGACCGCCAGCGGCGCGACCGCCGTGACCGGCAGGAGCGTCCGCGCCAGGAGCGCCCGGAAAATCAGGACCAGCCCGAAACCGCTGTCGCTGCCCTGGAAGTGGTCACCGAGGCTGGCGAAGAGGCCGGTGGTGAATTGGCGGCCGAGGGCGAAGTGCGCAAGCCGCGCCGCCCCCGC
>DATMSY010000165.1:0-10358 GCA_035565135.1 Devosia sp. | reverse complement strand
GGCGATGAGGGCAATGCCCGCGGCCGCCTGACCGTTGCCAGCGCCACGACCGAGAGCGATCGCGATCGCGGTCCGTCGCTGGCCGCCATGCGTCGCCGGCGCGACAAGAAGATGGGCCGCAACCAGCAGACCGCGCCCAAGCTCAGCCGCGAAGTGACCATTCCGGAAGCCATCACGGTGGGCGAACTGGCCAACCGCATGGCCGAACGTTCCGTCACCGTCATCAAGATGCTGATGGCGCAGGGCCAGATGGCGACGATCAACGATGTGCTCGATGCCGATACGGCCGAGCTGATCGCGGCCGAACTGGGCCATACGGTCAAGCGCGTCAGCGATGCGGACGTGGAAGAAGGCCTCTATGACATCCCGGCCGACGACAAGGCCGAGGATCTGACCGATCGTGCGCCGGTGGTGACCATTATGGGTCACGTCGACCACGGCAAGACCAGCCTGCTCGACGCGATCCGCGAGGCTAATGTCGTTTCAGGCGAAGCCGGCGGCATTACCCAGCATATCGGCGCCTATCAGGTCGAAAAGAACGGTCACAAGATCACCTTCCTCGACACCCCGGGCCACGAGGCGTTCACCGCCATGCGTGCCCGCGGCGCCCAGGCGACCGATATCGCGGTGCTGGTGGTGGCGGCTGATGACGGCGTGATGCCCCAGACCATCGAATCCATCAAGCATGCCAAGGCGGCCGGGGTTCCGATCATCGTGGCCATCAACAAGATGGACAAGCCCGAAGCCAATCCGACCCGCGTTCGCACCGAGCTCTTGCAGCACGAAGTGTTCGTGGAATCCATGGGCGGCGACGTGCTCGACGTGGAAGTGTCGGCCAAGACTCAGGCGGGTCTGGACAAGCTGCTCGAAACCATCCTGCTGCAGGCCGAGGTGCTCGAACTGCGCGTGGCCCGTGACGGCCGTGCCGAAGGCCTGGTCATCGAAGCCAAGCTCGATCGCGGCCGCGGTGCGGTGGCGACGGTTCTGGTGCAGCGCGGTACTCTGGCGATCGGCGACATTCTCGTTGCCGGCACCGAGTTTGCCCGCGTGCGCGCCCTGATCAACGACAAGGGCGAGCAGGTCAAGGAAGCCGGTCCCTCCATTCCGGTGGAAGTGCTTGGCTTTACCGGCGTGCCGAGCGCGGGCGACCGCTTCTCGGTGGTGGAAACCGAGGCCCGTGCCCGCGAGGTCACCGAATATCGTCAGCGCGCCATCCGTGAAAAGACGGCCGGCGGCGGTGCGACGAGCCTTGAGCAGATGATGAATCAGCTCAAGATCGCCGGCATCTCCAAGTTCCCGCTGATCATCAAGGGCGACGTGCAGGGTTCGGTCGAAGCCATCGTTGCTTCGCTCAACAAGCTCTCGACCGACGAAGTGTCGGCGCAGATCCTGATGAGCGGTGTGGGCGGGATTACCGAATCGGACGTGACCCTGGCGGCGGCTTCCAATGCCATCGTCATCGGCTTCAACGTCCGCGCCAACAAGCAGGCCCAGGATCTGGCGACCCGCGACGGCATCGAAATCCGCTATTACAACATCATCTACGATCTCGTGGATGACGTGAAATCGGCCATGAGCGGGTTGCTCAAGCCCGAGCGCCGCGAAACCTTCATCGGCTATGCGGAAATCCTGGAAGTCTTCTCGATCACCAAGGTCGGCAAGGTTGCCGGCTGCCGGGTCACCGAGGGCATTGTGGAACGCGGCGCCGGCGTGCGCCTGCTGCGCGACAACGTCGTCATCCACGAAGGCAAGCTCAAGACGCTCAAGCGCTTCAAGGACGAAGTCAAGGAAGTGCAGATGGGCCAGGAATGCGGCATGGCCTTCGAGAATTACGAAGACATCCGCGCCGGCGACGTCATCGAATGCTTCCGCGTCGAGACGGTGCAGCGGACGCTCTAGGGTCCGGCTGGCAGACAAGACTTGCAAAGGGCGTGGCCAGATGGCTGCGCCCTTTGTCATTGGGAGGGGGAAATGGCAAAGCTGATCCTGATCCGGCACAGCATTCCGTTGATCGATCCGGCAAGGCCGGCCCGTGACTGGGTGTTAAGCGCCGAGGGCCATGCGGCAGCCACGGCGCTGGCGGAACGCCTCTCCGGCCACGGCATAGGCGCCGTGGTCTCCAGCGATGAGCCAAAGGCCAGCCAGACCGCCCAGGCGCTCGCCGCCCGCCTGCAATTGCCGCTGACGCTGGAGAGGGACCTGCGCGAGCATGAGCGGGCCAGTGCCGGCTATCTACCAAGGGCCCAATTCGAGGCCAGCATAGCCCGCTTCTTCGCCGAGCCGGCTGAACTGGTCTTTGGCGACGAGACGGCCGATGAGGTCTTTTCGCGCTTTTCAGCTGCCGTAGGGCGCAACATGGCGGCAGAGACCGGCAATGTGGCGCTGGTCACCCATGGCACGGCGCTGACGCTTTACCTCGCCCGTATGACCGGCATTGACCCGCTGCCATTCTGGCGCTCGCTGACCCTGCCGATGGCGATCGAGGTCGCATGCGGCGCGCTCACCGTGCTCTAGCAAACAAAAAGGCCCGCTCAAAGGAGCGGGCCTTGGCATTCATGGTCCGGGCCAGTGTCGCGACAGCAGCGAACTTTTCTTCGGTGACTACGGATTCCGAAGCAAGGCTCCCCGCTGCCGCGGCATTGGCCCGGCGTGGCTTTAGTTGATCACGACGACGCGCGTGCCGGTGGGAACGCGGGCATAGAGATCGAGAATGTCCTGGTTCATCAGGCGGATACAGCCCGAGGAGACATTGGTGCCGATCGTATAGGGCTCGGTGGTGCCATGCAGGCGGAACAGCGTGTCCCGGCCATTCTTGTAGAGATAGAGGGCGCGCGGGCCGAGCGGATTGGTGGGGCCGCCTTCCATGCCGCCGGCATAGGGACCATAGCGGTCGGGCTCGCGCTTGATCATGGACTGGGTGGGCGTCCAGCGCGGCCACTGCGCCTTGCGGCCGATCGTGGCGGTGCCGCGGAACACCAGGGCCTCGGTCTTGCCGACACCGATGCCGTAGCGCAGCGCGCGGCCGCCTTCGAGCACCAGGTAGAGGAAGCGGGCGGGCGTATCGACAACGATGGTGCCGACCGGCTCGGAGGTCACATAGGGGACTTCCTGGCGCCACCATTGCGGATCGACGCGGCGCAGATCCATCGCGGCGATGGGGAAGGGCTCGTTATAAACGGGGCCATACATGGCCTGGTAATAAGGGTCGATGCGGGGCTCTTCGACCACCGGGGCGCGCGAGGTGGTGCAGGCGGCCAGAGCGAGGGGCATACCGATCATAAACAAACGGCGATTGAGCACAGCGAATCCTATGGGGCGACGCAATAAGGTTTGAATTAGCAATGACCTATGCAGACAAAGCCGAGTTGCATAGTGCAGGAAAGCATCACTTGCCGAACGGCGTGCGAGGCTTTCGGTTCCTCTCAGCAAAGTGAAGGACTTATGCTTGTTGCAAAGTTACCACAAAAACGAAAAGGCCCGGAATATCCGGGCCTTTCCTGATTCTGTGGGCAGTCCGCTTACTCGGCGGCAGCCTCTTCGGCCTTGATTTCCTTGCCGGTCGCCTGATCGACGACCTTCATGGAGAGGCGGACCTTGCCGCGCTCGTCAAAGCCCAGCAGCTTGACCCAGACCTTGTCGCCTTCCTTGACCACGTCGGTGGTCTTGGCAACGCGCTGGTCGGCCAGCTGGGAGATATGCACCAGGCCATCCTTGGCGCCGAAGAAATTGACGAAGGCGCCGAAATCGGCGGTCTTGACGACGGTGCCCTGATAGATGGCGCCCACTTCGGCTTCGTCGGTGATCGAGCGGATCCACTTGATGGCCGCCTCGATCTGGCTACCGTCGGAGGACGCGATCTTGATCGTGCCGTCATCCTCGATATTGATCTTGGCGCCGGTCTTTTCGACGATCTCGCGGATCACCTTGCCGCCGGTGCCGATCACTTCGCGGATCTTTTCGGTCGGGATCTTCATGGTTTCGATGCGGGGAGCGAACTCGCCCACTTCGCCACGGCTGGACGAGATCGCCTTGGCCATTTCACCCAGAATGTGGATGCGGCCGTCCTTGGCCTGGCCGAGGGCGATCTTCATGATCTCCTCGGTAATGCCGGCGATCTTGATGTCCATCTGCAGGGAGGTAATGCCCTGATCGGTGCCGGCCACCTTGAAGTCCATGTCGCCCAGGTGATCTTCGTCACCCAGGATATCGCTGAGCACGGCGAATTTTTCGCCTTCCAGGATCAGGCCCATGGCAATACCGGCCACCGGACGCGCCATCGGCACGCCAGCATCCATCAGCGCCAGCGAGGTGCCGCAAACGGTCGCCATCGAGGACGAGCCATTGGATTCGGTGATCTCGGAGACGACGCGGATAGTGTAGGGGAATTCCTCGACCGAGGGGCGGATCGGGTTGATCGCGCGCCAGGCGAGCTTGCCATGGCCGATTTCGCGGCGGCCGGGCGAACCCATGCGGCCAGCTTCACCCACCGAATAGGGCGGGAAGTTGTAGTGCAGCAGGAAGTTCTGCTTCTGGGTGCCTTCGAGCGAATCGATGAACTGCTCGTCTTCGCCGGTGCCGAGCGTGGCAACGACCAGCGCCTGGGTTTCGCCGCGGGTGAACAGCGCCGAACCATGGGTGCGGGGCAGGACGCCAACTTCGGAAACGATCGGGCGGACGGTCTTGAGATCGCGGCCATCGATGCGCAGGCCGGTGTCGAGCACGTTCCAGCGCACGACCTTGGCCTGCAGATGCTTGAACACGGCGCCGACATCTTCGGCCGAGAGTTCGCCGGCTTCGACGCGGGCGGCGAAGTGTGCCTTGGCGACGGCCTTGACGGCGTCGACGGCAGCGTAGCGCTCTTCCTTCTTGGTCAGCTTATAGGCGGCGCGCAGATCGGCCTCGATAAGGCCGAGCATTTCGGTCTCGATGGCGGAATGATCTTCCGGCTCGAAATCGCGGGCATCCTTGGCGGCCAGTTCGGCCAGCTTGATGATGGCTTCGATCACCTTGCCGCTTTCGGCATGGCCGAACATCACGGCGCCCAGCATGATCTCTTCGCTGAGTTCCTTGGCTTCCGATTCCACCATCAGCACGGCGTCGGCAGTGCCGGCCATGACCAGGTCGAGCTTGCTGTCGGCGCGGCGGTCGACGGGCAGGTTGAGGACATATTCGCCATCGACATAACCGACGCGGGCAGCGCCGATCGGGCCCATGAAGGGAACGCCGGAAATGGTGAGGGCAGCGGAGGCCGCGACCATCGAGAGCACGTCCGGATTGTTCTCCATGTCATGCTGGAGAACGGTCACGATGACCTGGGTCTCGTTCTTGTAGCCATCGGGGAAGAGCGGGCGGATCGGACGGTCGATGAGGCGCGAGATCAGCGTCTCGGCTTCGGTCGGGCGGCCTTCACGCTTGAAATAGCCACCCGGGATCTTGCCGGCGGCGAAGTATTTTTCCTGGTAGTTGACGGTCAGCGGGAAGAAGTCGATGCCCGGCTTGGGCGACTTGGCGCTGACAACGGTGGCCAGGACAACGGTTTCGCCGAGCGTGGCGAGCACGGCGCCATCGGCCTGGCGGGCAACCTTGCCGGTTTCCAGGGTGAGGGGCTGACCGCCCCAGTTGAGCTCTACCTTGTGGTAGTCGAAATCGATCGTCATCTTGATATCGTCTTTCCATTCTGCCGGCTGAGCGGGAACGCGGAGGGCGTAGCAAACCTTCGCGAACTCAATCCGGTGTGCCCGCACCCCATGCGCACCCCATGTGCGTAAAAGGCTCAAAATCAGGCACTGTTTTACGGCTGGTCAGGACGAAACATGGGCAAGACAACAAGCAGCTCCCCGGATATTCGGGCGCCGCAGGACACAAAACCAGAAGCTGATTTTGCAGCGTGCGGCATGAGGAGCGGCCAATAATCCTGCCATGCTCCGGCACTGGCCGGTCTACGCTTGCGCCGCTGTTCGGCGGCAAAAGGCGAATGCGGAGAAGACCCCCGCATCCGCAAGGCGAATGCGCGCTTAGCGGCGCAGACCGAGCTTTTCGATCAGGGTCTTGTAGCGGGCTTCGTCGGACTTCTTGACATAGTCGAGCAGGCGGCGACGGAGCGAAACGAGCTTGAGCAGGCCGCGGCGGGAATGGTTGTCCTTGCCGTGATCCTTGAAGTGCTCGGTGAGGTTGGCAATGCGCTCGGAGAGGATGGCAACCTGCACTTCGGGCGAGCCGGTATCGTTCGGCTTGGTTGCATATTCCTGGATCAAAGCGGTCTTGCGCTCGGGCGTAATCGACATCGGAAATATCCTTTCAAAGGAGGATTGGGTCGCCCCGGCCGGGATGTCGTCCAGGCAGGGCCATTGACGCCCGGGCCCCAAAAGGCGCCGAACTTGGGGCTGCATATAGGGCAAAGCGCGGGATAACGCCAGAATTTATTCCGAATCGGGCGCGCCGGCCGGGGCAGGGGCCAGAGCCGGATCGATCCCGGCCAGCGGAATGGCAAAGCGCCATTCCATGCCATGGTCGTGATAGATCCGCTCGACATCGGCCGCCAGCGCGCCCCCGACCATGGATTTGAGCACAGTGGTGCCAAAGCCGGTGCGCTCGCTGGCTTCGAGCTTGCGCGGCGTCTCTTCCCGCCAGACCAGTTCGAGCCGGTCGCCGACGCGATCCCAGGTGACCGACAAATGCCCTTCATCGTCGAGAAAGGCGCCATATTTGACCGCATTGGTGGCCAGTTCATGCATGGCCATGCCCAGGATTTGCGCGGCCTGGCCATTGAGGCGGATAGCGGGGCCGGCCAGGGCGACGCGGCCAGGCGCCGTGGGGCTGAAGGGCTCGATATGATGCTCGATCAATTCGCCCAGCAATACGCCCACCGTGCCATGGGTCAGCAGCAGATCGGTGGAACGGGCGAGACCCAGAATGCGGCGCTCGAAGGCCTGCACATAGCTGGGCAGATCGGTGGCGCCGCGCGCGGTCTGCTTGGCCATGGCGGCGATGACGGTCATCTGGTTCTTGGAGCGATGCGCCAGCTCGCGCATGAGGAACCGCACTTCGCGCTCGGCGGCCTGGCGGGCTTCGGAGGCCTGTTCCAGCGCCTCGGAGACTTCGGCAATTTCGGACACCGGATAGGGCTTGGCCACCACCGGCTCGCCCGCCCCCAGCCGCCGCGCATCACGGGCGAGGCCCCGCACCGAACTGCCGATGCGCCGGCTGCCCCAGAACAGAGCCCCCAGGATCAGTCCCAGCAACACGATGCCGCCGGCAATCAGCAGCAGCATGGCAATGAGCAGGGGCTGGGAAATGCTCGAGACCGGCGCCCAGGCGACAAGCCGCCAGCCCGTCGTGCCCGAACGCTGGATCACCCCCAGCGCAGGGCCCTGCTTGGTCTCGAAATGCTGCCAGCCCAGGGCAAAGCCCTGCACCATGGCATTGAACGGGGCAAAGACCTCGCCGGTGGCGCCGACGCCCGGCGTCGCGGCGATGATGCGCCCGTCATTGTCGAGCAGGGCGGTGTTCCAGCCCTCGGGCAGGCTGTTGGCGGTGAGGGCCCCGGCGAAATTGCTGGCCGGCTGGTTGAGGGCGATGAGCTTGCGGCCAAACCCGCCCAGATCGACCGGCAGGAGAATATTGTAGACCCATTGCCGGGAGACGGCGCCCAGCAGCAGGTCGGTCACGACGATCTCATTGCTTTGAAAGGCCCGCCCGCTCGACTTCACATCCCGCGTCACGCTGGAGGGGCTGTCGAATGGCTGGCGTGTGCTGGCGAACGTAGTGAAGTCGGGATTGACGATGAAGAGATTGGCGCTGGTTTCGGCCAGGGCGAGCTTGCTGGTATCGTAGAAGGCCTCGAAATCGCCTGAGCGCAGCAAAGGCGAGGCTGCCAGAACCCGGAGCGTCGTGACATTGGCGGCGATCTCGCGCTCCATGGCCTGCACGATCGAGCGGGAGGTGGCCACGATCAATGTCTCGACCGTCGACTCCTGGGCCGCCTGATTGCGCTGGATCAGGATGCCGGCGAACAGGAAGCTGGGCACGATCCCGACCAGCGCCAGAACCAGCAGGTAAAAGACGACCGAGCGGGACCCGGAACGAGGACGGCTGTCAGTGGTTTCCGCCTTGGCCATGCACACCCGAAATCCCGCAGCCGCAAGACTGCGATTCGTCCCACCTTGCCCTGGAGGAACAATAGGGGGTCAGGCGGGGAGGGGGCAATCGCAAAGGCGGGGCCGGGTGGTTCGGGGATCGGAACAGGCTCAGTATTTCGCGCTCGCGTCACTGGCGGGAAAACTCTCGTCGACGGCTTCGTCCCGCTCGTCCCAGTCCTTGGGCGTATCGGCCTGAGCCTCCTTGCCGGCATTGCGCACCTGGACCGGGGAATCCTTGGGGCCGGGCTTCTTGCCGTCCCGCATGGCCGCGGCCGCATCATTGCCGGCCTTTTTTGCCTTGGTCTTGTCCATGGCAATCTCCTTTGTCTGCTCGCATCTGACACAACCCGCCGGGGCGGGCATGGGTTGCAGCAGCAAGGCTTGGAGTCTGCCCCTCTCCTCTGGTAAAGAGCGGCCATGACCGAGATATCAGCCAATACCAAGAAGCTTTTCATCAAGACCTATGGCTGTCAGATGAATGTCTATGACAGCGACAGGATGGCCGACGCCCTGGCGCCGCAAGGCTATGAGCCGACCGGCGACATCGCGCAGGCGGATCTCGTGCTGCTCAATACCTGCCATATCCGCGAAAAGGCCTCGGAAAAGGTATTTTCCGAGTTGGGCCGGCTCAAGGAATTGCAGAATGAGCGCCGCTCCATGGGCGGGGACATGCTGATCGGCGTGGCCGGCTGCGTCGCCCAGGCCGAGGGCGAGGAAATCGCCCGCCGTGCGCCGGTCGTCGACATGGTCTTTGGCCCGCAGGCCTATCACCGGCTGCCCGACATGCTGGCCCGCGCCGAGGCGCAGCGGCATATGCATCCCAGCCTCAAGCAGGCGGTGATCGACACCGACTTCCCCGAGGAAGACAAGTTCGACCATTTGCCGGCGCCCAAGAAGGAAGTGACGATCAAGCGCGGTCTGACCGCGTTTCTGACCGTGCAGGAAGGCTGCGACAAGTTCTGTTCGTTTTGCGTGGTGCCTTACACCCGCGGCGCGGAGGTTTCGCGGCCGGTGAGCCAGGTGCTGGCCGAGGCGCGCGGGCTGGTCGAGGCCGGGGTCAAGGAAATCACGCTGCTGGGTCAGAACGTCAATGCCTATCACGGCACAGACGGCAAGGGCCGCGCGGTAGGGTTGGGCGAATTGGCCTATCTGCTCGCCGAAATTCCGGGCCTGGAGCGGCTGCGCTATACGACCAGCCATCCGCGCGACATGGATGATGCCCTGATATCGGCCCATCGCGATCTCGATATCCTGATGCCCTATCTGCATCTGCCGGTGCAATCGGGCAGCGACAGCATCCTCAAAGCCATGAACCGGCGCCATACTGCCGCCGAATACATGCAGGTCATCGAGCGCATCAAGACAGCCCGGCCGGACATGGCGCTATCGGGCGATTTCATCGTCGGCTTCCCCGGCGAGACCGATCGGGATTTCGAGGACACGCTCAAGATCATCGCCGATGTGGGCTATGCCTCGGCCTATTCGTTCAAATATTCGACCCGTCCGGGCACGCCGGGGGCCAATCTCGATGGCCAGATCGCCGAAGAGATCAAGACCGAACGCCTCTATCGGCTGCAGGACCTGGTCAATAGCCAGACCACGGCCTTCCATGCGAGCTGTGTCGGCAAGACCCTGCCGGTGCTGATCGAGCGCCCCGGCCGCATGCCGGGCCAGGTGGGCGGCCGCTCGCCCTATCTGCAGGCCGTGCATCTCGAGGGATCAACCGATCTGATCGGGGCAATCCACCAGGTCGAAATCATCGGCACATCCACCAATTCGCTGGTGGGGCGGCTGCGGCAAGCCGTGGCGGCTTAGGATCGATCCATATTCAGCCGATCGGCCCTCAGGGCCGGGTGAGGGGGCCGTTGGCTCCCGCGAATGCCTCCCCAAGCTTGGTGTCACGCCGGCGCAGGCCGGGGTCCATCCCGAGATATTTTTGCTCGGCCGCAAGCTGTGTGGATATCCCTCGTCCTGCGCAGATATCGCCCATCCCCAGTGTCATTCCCGCGAAAGCGGGAACCTCTGTTTACCGGCCCCGTACAAGTAAACAGAGGTCCCCGCTTTCGCGGGGATGACACCGTGACTGTTGATGAGATTGAGCACCGTCTCTCCCACCCACCGGCGTCACCCTCCCCTTGATGGGGAGGGGACAGGGGTGGGGTGATGAGGGCCCCGATCCATCGGCCCCATCGCCTCCCTCAAGGGGGCACTCGAGACTCA
>DATMSY010000164.1:0-33028 GCA_035565135.1 Devosia sp. | reverse complement strand
CCGAGCCTGGCGTCGCCGCCGGCGGGGTGCCGGTTTCATCCGCGATGTCCGCTGGCGGTGGACAAATGCCGGACCGAGGTGCCGCCGCTGGAAACGGTGGGCAAGGACCATCGCACGGCCTGCTGGCGCTGGCAGGATGTGGAGCCGCTGGTGGCGCCCCATGCAAGCCACGGGGTGATGGCATGACCACGCTGCTCGATATCAACAATGTCTCCAAGCGCTTCACCATGGGCGGGCTGCTGTCGCGCAAGGTGATCAATGCCGTGGAGGGCGCCAGCTTTGCGTTGAGCGTGGAAAAGCCCGAGATTTTCACCATTATCGGGGAAAGCGGCTCGGGCAAGACGACGCTGGCGCGGATGATCCTGGGGCTGGAACTGCCCAGCAATGGCACGATCAGCTTTCGCGGCAAGACGGTGAGCGCCAAGGTGGGGCGGGCCGAGCGACTCGACTTCATGGCCAATGTGCAGCCGGTGTTCCAGAACCCGTTCGAGGCGTTCAATCCGCTGAAGCGCATCGACCGGTATCTGGAGTCGACGGCGCGGCGGTTTTTGAAGCTGCGGGACCGGGCGGAACTCGATCGGGCGATGGATGGGGCGCTGCAGAAGGTTGGCCTGAGCCTGGCCGAAGTGAAGGGGCGCTATCCGCATGAAATGAGCGGCGGGCAGCTCCAGCGCGCGGCCATTGCGCGGGCGCTGATCCCCAATCCGCCGCTGCTGATTGCCGACGAGCCGGTTTCGATGGTGGATGCCAGCCTGCGCATGAGCATCGTCAACCTGCTCAAGAGCCTGCGGGATGATCTCAAGGTCTCGGTGATCTACATCACGCATGACCTGGCGACGGCCTATTACATTTCCAACCGCATCATCATCATGCAGCGCGGGCGGATCGTGGAGATGGGCGATGCGCGGACGGTGTTGGACAATCCCGAGCATCCCTATTCGCGGCTGCTCAAGGCCAGTGTGCTCAGCACCGAGGATGCAGGGGATGGCAAGCTCGGGACCGATCGCGAGATGCTGAATCGCGCCAATGGCTTGGTGGGAATTGCGGGCAGATTGGTTGATCGGCCGGATGGGCGGTCGGTGAGGGTTTATGAGGGGGCGTAGGGGCTAAGGGAGCGGTTGTTTGGTGGATAAGGCCGCTGCATTGGGCTCTCGTCATCCCTCCCTTGCCCTCCCCCGTCGAGGGGAGGGTGAACCCTGTGGGTGGACTGGATGGTGCCACTTCCACCGGATTGCCCCCCCTTGATCGGGGAGGCGGAGGGCCGCTTTCTTCCTTCTCCCCTTGAGGGAGAAGGTGCCCGAAGGGCAGATGAGGGGTTTCTTCCTTCTGCACCAAAGCATGGGAGAACGCAGAACCCCTCACCCTGACCTTCCGCTGAACGCGTCAGGTCTGTCCCTCTCCCTCAAGGGGCGAGGGTGGGCTCGCTGGGCGGTAGGGCTTTTGTGACACGACCTCGTGGTTCGACAGGCTCACCATGAGGTCTACTTGGAGACTATACAGACATGTCTGCACCGATTTTTCGCGATCCGGTTGAGGATGGCGCGGCTGATCCGACGGTGATCCGCAAGGAGGGCACGGACGAGTGGTGGATGTTTTACACCAATCGGCGGCCTGGGGCGGCGGGGCCGAAATTTACCTGGATTCATGGTTCGCCGATCGGGGTCGCGGTGAGCCGGGATGATGGGGCGAGCTGGGATTATCGGGGGACGGTCAAGGGGCTGGATGCGCCGGGGGATGTGCCTGGCGGCAATACGCATTGGGCGCCGGAGGTGATTTTTGCCGAGGGGCAATATCACATGTTCCTCAGCTATATCAGTGGGATACCGGACCACTGGGGCGTGCCGCGCACGATTACCCATTTTACCAGCCCGGACCTCGAAAACTGGACGCGGGTGGGGCCGCTCAAGCTATCGAGCAGCAATGTGATCGATGCCTGCGTGTTCAGAAGCCCGGATGGGCTGTGGCGGCTTTGGTACAAGGATGAGGGCCAGGGATCGAGTACGTGGAGCGCGACGAGCCGCGATCTGTACGCGTGGGAGATCGAAGGGCTGGTGCTGCCCGGCTCGCCCGATGCGCCGCCGCATGAGGGGCCCAATGTGTTTGCGCTGGGCGGGTATTATTGGCTGATCGTGGACGAGTGGCGCGGACAGGCGGTGTATCGGTCGGACGATACGAAGAGCTGGGCGCGGCAGGGGATTATTGCCGGGGAACCGGGTGCGGACGCGATGGACCGGCGGTTTGCGCGGCATGCTGATGTGGTGGTCGTGGGGGACAAGGCCGTGATGTATTATTTCACCCATCCCGAATGGGACGAGGCCAGCCAGACGGCGGGGCCGCCGGATGTGGCGGCGCGGAAGACCGCGGTGCATCAGGGGGTGTTGCGCGTGGTGGATGGGGTGTTGGTGTTTGAGCGGGATGTGGCGGCTGGTGAGGCGGTGTTGAGGTAGATAGCGCCGGATATCGGGGCTCTCATCACCCCTCCCTGCCCTCCCCATCAAGGGGAGGGTGACATCGAGTTCTTGGCGGGATTTTGCCACCCCTTGAGGTTGAGATGAAGTAGTGACGCGAGCCTGCCAGTCGACACCCTCCCCCTTGTGGGGAGGGATCAAGGGTGGGGGTGGGCGGCGAACACCGGACTCGTGGAGGCATACCCCCACCCTGCTCGATCACGGACTTAGCTGAAGCTAAGTCCTATCTCGCTTCCCTCCCCACAAGGGGGAGGGTGGACGACTGAGAGATTTGTTTCCCCTACCTTATACCACCCGCTCCAGCAGGATCGTCGGCCCGCCCTTATAGGTCGTGCGGGCGCATTCGCTGTAGCCCAGCGCGGCGGCCAGCTTCAGCGATGGGGTGTTGGCCGGATCGATGATGCAGACGGTGCGGGGCATGGATTGGTCGGCCCAGGCGAGCAGGGCGGTGAGGGCTTCGCGGGCGAGGCCGCGGCCGTGATATTGCGGCAGCAGGACCCAGCCGGCTTCGGGGGCGTCGATGGGCGGGGTGTAATCGCGGTGGAAGTCGGCCAGGCCAACTTCGCCGATGATGGTGCCGGTTGGGCGGTCGGTGATGACGAAGTAGCCGTAATTCAGCACTTGCCAATGGCCAATATAGCGCAGGATGCGGGACCAGACTTCTTCCGGCGTGCTGGGGCGGCCACCGATGAAGCGGGTGACGTCTGGATCGGACCAGAGGGTGCAGCAAGAGGGGAAGTCGGCGGCAGTGTGGGCGCGCAGGATGAGGCGGTCGGTGGTGAGGATTGGGGGCATCGAAGAGAGTCCTTTGAGGGTACCCAAGACATCGCGTATGCGGAGGCATACCCCCACCCTGCTCGATCACGGACTTAGCTGAAGCTAAGTCCTATCTCGCTTCCCTCCCCACAAGGGGGAGGGTGAACCCGGTGGGTGGGCGAGTTGGTGCCCCTACCCTACCGCCACTGCCGTGCGCGGCATGTCGGAGAGGATTTCGGCGGTTCCGTTGCGGATGATGACGATTTCCTCGAGGCGCAGGCCGAATTGGCCTTGCAAGTAAATGCCGGGCTCGATGGAGAAGACCATGCCTTCTTCGAGGACCGTTTCCGAGGTGGCGGTGATGTAGGGGGTTTCGTGGATGTCGATGCCCAGGCCGTGGCCGGTGCGGTGGAGGAAATTGGGGCCGTAGCCGGCTGCGGTGATAACGTCGCGGGCGGCTTTATCGACTGCGCTGGCCTTGGCGCCGGGCTTGGCGGCGGCGAGGGCGGCCTCGACGGCGCGGTCCAGGATGGAGTGAATCTGGCCGAAGCCTTCCGGGGCGGAACCGAAATAGCCGACGCGGGTCATGTCGGAGGGGTAGCCATGGATGCGGCCGCCGATGTCGATGAGGACGGCGTCACCGGACTTGAGCTGGGTTTCGCCCGTGTGGTGATGGGGGAAGGCGCCGTTGGGGCCGAAGCAGACGCTGGTGAATTCGGGCGTGGCGCCATTGGCCTTGTAGAAATCGCGGATGGTATTGGCGATTTCAAGCTCGGTGATGCCGGGCTTGAGGGCGGCGAAGCCGGCGGCCATGGCGGCGTCGTTGAGGACGGCACTTTGTTTGAGGGCAGTGTATTCGGCTTCGTCCTTGCGGGAGCGGAGATAGCCGACATTGTCATTGGTGAAGCGTCTTGTGGCGCCGGGGAGCGCGTCGAGCAGCAGCAGGGCGAAGTCGGTGCGCATGGTTTCGTCGAGGACGATGGAGGGGTTTTGGCGCGTGATGCCGGTGGCGGTGAGCAGTTCTTCGAGCGCGGCATTGGGGCCGTCGGCGTCGGTCCAGGGGAAGAAGGGCAGATCGGTGTGCTGGCGGGCGCTGTCGACATTGAGCGCGGGCATGAGGAAGCCGGCGAAGGTGGCCGAGATGAGCAGCAGGACGGGGCGCTCGTCGCCGTGGGGGGAGAGATCGGCCAGGTAGAGCATGTGGCTGGAGGGACCGATGGCGACGAGGTCGGTCTTGGTCGCGGCCATGATGGCGCGGAGATTGGCGAGGCGGGTGGTAAGGGTGGGGGTCATTTTTGGGCTCGGTGGTTTTGGAGAACTCAGTAGACCTCATCCTGAGCTTGTCGAAGGGTGGGCGTAGCAGGATAGCGCCACGACCTCGTGGTTCGACAGGCTCACCATGAGGTCTACTCAGGCCTCGGGGGTTCGTTCGGACATCGAACATGCGGAGGCATGCCCCCACCCTGCTCATTCAACGGATTTAGCTGAAGCTAAATCCTATCTCGCTTCCCTCCCCACGAGGGGGAGGGTGGACGACTGATAGACTTGCTCAAAAACTAGCACTTCTCCCGGTGTCATCCCCGCGAAAGCGGGGACCTCTGTTTGCTTTGCCAGCGCAGTAAACGGAGGTTCCCGCTTTCGCGGGAATGACATTGTGGTTGGGTCGAGGAAGCAAGAAAGTGGGAGCCGGGCTTGGGGCTCGGCTCCCGGGCGGTGGCATGGCAGGGCCACCGCGGATATTACTGCTTGGTCACGAGGCGATAGTAGACGAAGTCCGAGGTCGCGCCGTTGACGTAGCCGTTGACGGCGCTGGCCATGGCGACCTGGTAGGTGGCCTGGAACATGATGACAATGGGCGAGCTCGCCTGCACCTGCTTCTGCAGGTCGACATAGAGCTCGTTGCGCTTGGCCTGGTCGGGTTCGGCCAGGGCGGCGGTGACTTCGTCATTCATTTCCTGCGGCACGGCCCAGGCGTTGCGCCAGGTGGTGGTGGCGGCGTAGGCGTCGTCGGCATTGTTGGAATTGTAGGCGAAGGCCTTGGCGTTGGAGTGCGGGTCCATGAAGTCGGGGCCCCAATAGAGCAGCATGGCCTGGTGGGTGCGCTCGCGGTACTTGGTGATGACCTGGGCGCCAGTGCCGGGCAGGATTTCGAAATTGATGCCGGCTTCCGCGAAGCTGGCTTGCAGGGACTGGGCAATGTCGGTGAACGGGGTCGAGTTGATCACGTCCAGCGTCACGGTGATGGGGGTCTTGATGCCCGCATCGGCCAGGATCTGCTTGGCCTTTTCGACGTCGAGGCTATAGGGCGTTTCGTCATAGGAGCCGGGGAAGCCCTTGGGCCAGAAGGCCTGGTGCTTTTCCATCTGGCCGGCGAGGAAGGACTGGGTCATCCCGTCGTAATCGACCAGGTAACGGGCCGCTTCCCATACGGCCGGCGGGGTCAGGGCTTCGTCCTTCTGGTTGAAGGAGAGGAAGTGGACGGCGGCCTGGGGGAAGGTCTCGACCTTGACGCTGTCGGCGGGCAGGCCCGAGATCTGGTCGGGGGTGAGGTTCTTGGCGATATCGACGTCGCCCGAGGTCAGCAGCAGCTGCTGGGTGGCGGCTTCGGCAACGTGACGGATGATCACCGTCTTCATGGCCGGGGCGCCCTTGAAGTAGTTTTCATTGGCGGTGAGGCGGATGATTTCGGCGGGGCGGTAATCAGCCAGCACGAAGGGGCCCGAACCGGCCGAATTGGTGTTCAGCCAGGCATTGCCCATGTCGCCATCGACTTCATTGGCCATGACGGTGACTTCATCGACGATGGAGGCCGGACGGGCGGCCAGCACGTTGAGCACGAAGGCGGAAGAGAAGTTGCCGTCATACTTCACGACGACCTTGCCATCGGCGACGGTGACCATGTCGGCGACATTTCCCGGGGTCCAGCCGAGCTGGGCCAGGATGAAAGCCGGAGTCTTGTTGAGCTTGATGACGCGGGAGAAGGAAAAGACCACGTCTTCCGGGCGAACCGGATTGCCCGAGGAGAAGGTGACGCCATCGCGCAGGGTGAAGGTGATGGTCTTGGCAGCGTCGTCGGCAACCCATTCGGTGGCAAGGCCCGGCGCCAGGACGGTGGTGTCCTCGGCGTCGTATTGCACGAGACGATCGTAGAGATTGGTATTGAGCTCGCCCGAGGTGAACTCATAGGCCTGGGCCGGATCGATGGCGACGATGTCGTCGATATTCTGGGCGACGACGAGGGCGTCGGCCGGGGTGGCAGCAAAGGCGACGGTGCCGGCCAGCGGCAGCGTCAGCGCGGTTGCAAGTAAAGCTGCGGTCAGCAGTTTCATCAGCGTTTCTCCTGTTATTATTTGACCAATTTCTTTTGTTTCGCCGGCTTGGATGTGCCGGGTTTTGCTTTCGCCGGCGGCTGGCGGGAGGGCTTTGCCGTCGAGCGGAAGAGGGTGAGCGTGCCGGTCCAGAGCAGGCGCGCGGGCTGGTCGGTGTGGTTGGACCAGGAATGAGGGCGGTTGCCGCGGAAATGCAGGCTATCGCCCGCGCTCATCACCATTTCCTCGCCTTCGAGGCGCTGGGTGATGGAGCCTTCGAGCACGTAGAGGATTTCCTCGCCCTCATGGGCCACCGTTTCCGAGCGGTAGCCGGGGGGCACCGTCATGATGAAGCTCGAGAGCATATTGCCGGGGAAATCGGCGCCGAGCCGCTCATAGACGATGGAAGAGCCATCGACCGAAAAGCGGTTGCGCTCACCGGCGCGGGTGAGGGCATTGTCGGCGCTGGGGGCGGAGACGAAATAATCGATGCCCACGCCCAGGGCGCGAGCGATCTGCGCCAGGGTGCCGAGCGATGGCGTCGAGTGATCGCGCTCGACCTGGCTGAGATAGCCGACAGAAACTTCGGCGGCGGCGCCAAGCTCCTGCAGGGTCATTTGCTGCTGGCGGCGGCGGGCGCGAATGAGCGAGCCCACCTTGGGGTGCCCATCCGTTTCAGTCCTGGCCAGTGCGGGTCCTGCCATCCGTATCCACCATAATTTTTTTGATATAAGCAAAGTTTTCTGTATGGTGAAAGCGAAATGTGAAGCCCTTCACAGTCTGCAAGAGATTCCGCTTGCGGACCTATTGTATTGTTTTAACTGGTCTTTCTCGGGGGATTTTGACGCGTGAGCATGGAGCCGCAGATCGGGACAGCACCCCCCTCCCCTAGCCCCGCCATTGGTGCCGGCAAGCGCTGGGGGCGGCGGGCACGGGCTGTGGCGAGCTTCGTGATCACGATTTTCCTCACCTTTCTGGGGTTGCTGGCTATCACCTTCTTTATCGGCCGGGTGATCCCGATCGATCCGGTGCTGGCGGTGGTGGGCGACCGGGCAAGCAAGGCGGTTTATGACGCGGCGCGGCTGTCCATGGGGCTGGACCAGCCGCTTTACGTGCAGTTCGTGCAGTATGTGGGCAATGTGCTGAGCGGTAATTTCGGCATGTCGGTTTCGACCGGGCGGCCGGTGATTGCCGATATCAGCCGGTTCTTCCCCGCGACGCTGGAAATGGCGACGATCGGCATTCTGATCGGGGTAGCAATGGGCGTGCCGCTTGGGGTGATTGCGGCGAGCCGGCAAGGCAGTTGGCTCGACCAGATTATCCGCGTGGTGGGATTGCTGGGCTATTCGGTGCCGGCCTTCTGGCTGGGGCTGGTGGGGCTGGCGCTGTTTTATGCGCGACTGCGTTGGGTTGGCGGGCCGGGGCGGCTGGATATTTTCTACGATGGCCTGGTGCCGCCGGTAACCGGACTGTTACTGATCGACAGCTTGATCGCGGGCGATGTCGATATTTTCTGGAATGCGATCAATCACTTGCTGCTGCCCGCCTCGGTGCTGGGGTTCTTTAGCCTGGCCTATATTGCGCGGATGACGCGCAGCTTCATGCTGGATCAGCTGAGCCAGGAATTCGTGACCACGGCGCGCGTCAAGGGCGTGCCGGAGCGGGTGGTGATCTGGCGGCATGCGTTCAACCCGATCAGGGTGCCGCTGATTACGGTGATTGCGCTGAGCTATGCGGCGCTGCTGGAGGGCTCGGTGATGATCGAGACGGTGTTCTCCTGGCCCGGCATTGGCAATTACCTGACCACGGCGCTGCTCAATGCGGACATGAACGCGGTGCTCGGCGCGACGCTGATCATCGGGGCGGTGTTCATTTTCATCAACAAGGTCTCGGACGTTTTGTACCGGGTGCTGGATCCGAGGGCACGGTGATGATTTTGCAGAAGACAGAAAGAACCCCCTCCCTAGCCCTCCCCGCAAGGGGGAGGGTGAACCCGGTAGTTGGGGTGGGATCGTGCCAGAGCCCAATTAGGTCTGAGCATGCTGAAGCATTGGGTGGATGCGGAAGCATCGCACCCCTCACCCGGCGCTGCGCGCCGACCTCTCCCCTGAGGGGCGAGGTGAGGAACTCCGTGCTTGTTGAATTTTCACGGGGTCATTCCCGCGAAGGCGGGAACCTCTGTTTTCTTCCTTTGCATCCCGAAACGGAGGTTCCCGCTTTCGCGGGAATGACATCGTGGGTGGGGGAAATGATCCGGCGGGTTGAAGGAGCCAGGGCATGACGACACGTGACTGGCTGCTTGAAGACTCTCCCTCCTCGCGCTGGCAGGCCAATGCCGGGCGGGCCTATCGGGTGTTTACGGCGCTGCTGCGCAATCCGCTGTCGGTGGTGGGTGGGGTGATCATCCTCATTCTGGTGCTGACGGCGATCTTTGCGCCTTGGCTGGCCCCCTATTCCGCCACCGGGCAGGATCTGGCGAACCGGCTGGCGCCGCCATCGGGCGACCACTGGATGGGCACGGATGAATTGGGTCGCGATATCTTTTCGCGGGTGATCTGGGGCAGCCAGATTACGCTGACCATTGTGGGGCTGGTGGCGCTGATTTCGGCGCCGCTGGGCCTGCTGGTTGGCGCGGTATCGGGCTATTTCGGGGGCTGGGTGGACCGCATTCTGATGGGGTTCACGGATATCTTTTTGTCCATGCCCAAGCTGATCCTGGCGCTGGCCTTTGTTGCGGCGCTGGGGCCGGGCATCAATAATGCCATTATCGCCATCGCGATCACCTCCTGGCCGGCCTATGCGCGTATTGCAAGGGCGGAGACGCTGACCATTCGGCATTCCGAATTCATTGCCGCGGTGCAATTGCAGGGCGCTTCGCCGCTGCGGGTGATCGTGCAGCATATTCTGCCGCTCTGTACCTCTTCGATGATCATTCGTGTGACGCTGGATATGGCCGGGGTGATCCTGACCGCGGCGGGGCTGGGCTTTATCGGGCTGGGGGCGCAGCCGCCATTGCCGGAATGGGGCGCGATGATTTCGCGCGGACGTACGTTTATTCTGGATCAATGGTGGGTGGCGACCATGCCGGGGTTCGCGATCATCATTGTGAGCCTGGGGTTCTGTTTCCTGGGCGATGGGCTGCGCGATGTGCTTGACCCGAAGAGTGAGGGCAAGTGATGGTTTTTGTTCTGACCTCTGCGCGGGTTGATGGCGCAGCAGCCCCCCTCCTAGCCTCCCCCACAAGGGGGGAGGTGAACTCCACTCTGCGGCAGCATGCTGCCACAATCACCGCGGTCACCCTCCCCCTTGTGGGGAGGGCCAGGGAGGGGGTTTCTTCGCTGTGAGCACACTCCTGAAAGTTGAAAACCTGCGCGTCAGCTTCCCCACGCATCGCGGGCGGGTTGAGGTGGTGAAGGGTATTTCCTTCACGCTGGGGCGCGAGCGGCTGGGGATTGTGGGGGAGAGTGGATCGGGCAAGTCGATGACGGGCCGGGCGATCCTGAAGCTCATTCGCAAGCCGGGGCTGGTGACGGCGGACAGGCTCGAATTCGAGGGGATCGACCTGCGCCGCCAAAGCGAAAGGCAGATGCGGGCCATTCGCGGGGCGCGCATTTCCATGGTGATGCAGGACCCCAAATATTCGCTGAACCCGGTGATGACGGTGGGCGAGCAGATCGCCGAGGCGCTGGTGACGCATCAGAAGCTGCCGCGGCGCGAGATCGAGGCGCGGATCATCTCGATGCTCGAGGCGGTGCGGATCAACGACCCGCAGCGGGTGGCCAAGCTCTATCCGCATGAGGTTTCGGGCGGCATGGGGCAGCGCATCATGATCGCCATGATGCTGATCCCCGAGCCGGAATTGCTGATTGCGGATGAGCCGACTTCGGCGCTCGACGTGAGCGTGCAGGCGCAGGTGCTCGATATCATCGATGACCTGGTGACGGGCAAGGGCATGGGGCTGATCCTGATCAGCCATGACCTGAACCTGGTCAGCCGCTATTGCGACCGGATTCTGGTGATGAATGCCGGGACCGTGGTGGAAGAATGCGCGGCGGGGGAGCTGGCCAATGCCAAGCATCCTTATACGCGCGGGCTGCTGGCGGCGATGCCGACCATCAATGAGAGCCGGGACGAATTGCCGGTGCTCGACCGGACACAATGGGCGGGCACATGAACGCGATAGACCTCAAAAACCTCGACATTTCCTATGGCGACACCAAGGTGGTGCATGGGGTGAACCTGACCATCGCGGAAGGCGAGAGCTTTGCGCTGGTGGGCGAGAGCGGGTCGGGCAAATCGACCATTTTGCGGGCCATTGCCGGGCTGGCGCCGGACTGGACGGGGGACATCTCCGTGCTGGGGCGGGCGCGCAGCCATGGCGTGGATCGCGCCGTGGCGCGGCAATGCCAGATGGTGTTTCAGGACCCCTATGGGTCACTGCATCCGCGCAAGACTATCGACTCGGCGCTGAGCGAGCCGCTGGCCATTCATGGCCTGGGCAATCGGGGCGAGCGGGTGGAGGCGATGCTCAAGGCGGTGGGGCTGGACCAGCGGTTCCGGTTCCGGTTTCCACATCAAT
Organism: Devosia sp.; assembly: GCA_035565135.1. Taxonomy (GTDB): domain Bacteria; phylum Pseudomonadota; class Alphaproteobacteria; order Rhizobiales; family Devosiaceae; genus Devosia. The sequence goes on along the minus strand of DATMSY010000164.1, from coordinate 21,917 downwards.
TGTCGGGCGGGCAGCGGCAGCGCGTGGCGATTGCCCGGGCGCTGATGCTGGAGCCCAAGGTGCTGCTGCTGGACGAGCCGACTTCGGCGCTGGACGTGAGCGTGCAGGCGGAGATTCTCAATCTCTTGAAGCGACTGCGGCGGGAACAGGGGCTGACCTATCTGCTGGTGACGCACAATCTGCCGGTGGTGAGCTTTTTGTGCGACCGGCTGGCCGTGATGCGGCATGGGCGGATCGTGGAAGTGGCCGATGTGGAGCAGCTCAAGCATGGGCAGCTTGTGGAGGCTTATTCCAAGGAATTGCTGGCGGCGACGGAGGGGGAGCACGCGGCGGCTGGGTAATACTCGATTTGCACCCTCCCCCTCGCGGGGAGGGTTGGGGAGGGGGGCGGTTGGCCCCAATATTCGGGCTCTCAACACCCCCTCCCAACCTCCCCCGTCGAGGGGGAGGTGCCGCTCCGTGTATGCGGCGACGTTCAATTCCTCTCTGAATTTTCTACCCAAGGACCAAAAGAATGACTGACTATTTTGCAGCTGTGGCGCGGTTTGATGCCGAGATTGCCGAGGCGAAGGGCGCCGAGCAGGCGTTCAAGGCGCTGCAGACGCTGACGCAGGAGATCGTGGGAGCCAAGCTGTTCACGTTCATGACTGTGGACATGACCAATGAGCTGTCGCGCCGGGTCTATACGAGCGATGCGGCCAATTACCCGACTTCGGGGACCAAGCCCCTGCATTATGACCACTGGTTCGATACGGTGCATAAGGCGCGGCAATATTTCATCGCCAATTCCATCGAGGCGATTGCCGAGGTGTTTCCGGATTATCCGCTGATCAAGTCGCTGGGCTGCGAGTCCGTGGTGAACATGCCGGTGATTTTGGGCGGTGAGCTGGTGGGCACGCTCAATATGCTCGATGTGGCGGATTATTATACGCCTGAGCGCGTGGAGCTGATCCGGCGGTATATCGCGGTGCCGGCAAAGCTGGCGGCTATGGTGGCGGCTAAGGGGTAGGTTTTAGCGCTGCTGCACATTCTGCACCCTCGAGCTTTGGCTCGGGGGTGTTTTTTTTGTGCTGCCCTATTCACTCCAACGGTGTCATCCCCGCGAAAGCGGGGACCTCTGTTTTTGTTCATAAGGAAGGAAACGGAGGTTCCCGCTTTCGCGGGAATGACATTGTGGGGGGAGCGGGCATTGAGGCATGGGATGGCTCAGTACCCCTCACCCTGATCATTCTTCTGAACGAAGAATGATCTGTCCCTCTCCCTCAAGGGGCGAGGGTTGGCATCGCGTTTCGCCCCTACCCCGCCGAGGCCATCAGGCTGGCATTGCCGCCGGCGGCGGTGGTGTCGATGCAGATGTGGCGCTCGAGTTGCAGGCGAGCGGTGTCGTCGGCTGATGTTAGCAGCGGCAGGAGGGCGCCGTCTCTCGCGCTGAGGGCGATGCGGATGGCGCGGAGATTGGCGTCGGCGCCGAAATAGGCGATGGCCTCGAAGGTCGTGGCGTGGGCCAGGGCGTCGAGATCGAGTTCGGAGGAGAGGGCGATGCAGCCGGTGGCTTCGGCCATCTGGCGCTGGGCGGCGAGATCGGCTTCGGTGGGGCCGAGGCAGAGCAGCGTGCCGCGGGGGGCGATTGTGAGCGTGTTGCTTTCGCCGGTTGGGCCGGGGAGCGGGAGCGCGGCGATTTGCGGATGGGCGTGGCCTTGGGTGAAGCGGGGCAGGTAGTGGGGGCCGCCGGCTTTGGGGCCGGTGCCGGAAAGGCCTTCGCCGCCAAAGGGCTGGGAGCCGACGACGGCGCCGATCTGATTGCGGTTGATATAGATATTGCCGGCGTGAACCTGGGACGAGACGGCGCGGACGCGCGAGGAAATGCGGGTGTGCATGCCGAAGGTGAGGCCATAGCCGGAGGCATTGATGGCGGCGATGACGGCGTCGATATCGTCGGCTTTGAAGGTCGCGACATGGAGGACCGGGCCGAAGATTTCCTCGGGGATGGCTTCGATGCCGGTGACGCGCAGGACGGTGGGAGCGACGAAGGTGCCCTCAGCCGGCTTCTTCAAGCGATGAATCAGATTCCCCTTTTGCTCGTAAGCATCGATATGCGCTTGGATTTTTGTGCGCGCGGCCTGGTCGATGACGGGGCCGATATCGTTGGCGAGGTCCCAGGGATTGCCCAGGGTGAGTTCGTCCATGGCGCCGGTGAGCATTTCGATCGTGCGGTCGGCGACGTCTTCCTGGACGTAAAGCACGCGCAGGGCCGAGCAGCGCTGGCCGGCGGACTGGAAGGCTGAGGCGAGGATGTCGCGCACGGCCTGTTCGGGGAGCGCGGTGGAATCCACGATCATGGCGTTGAGGCCGCCGGTTTCGGCGATCAGCGGGGCGTCGGGGGCGAGATTTGCCGCCATGGCGCGGTCGATGCGGCGGGCGGTGGGGAGGGAGCCGGTGAAGGCGACGCCGGCGATGCGGGGGTCGGAAGTGAGCGCGGTGCCGACTTCGCCGGCGCCGGGGAGGAGCTGGATGGCGTCAGCCGGAATGCCGGCTTCATGCATGAGTTGGATGGCGCGATAGGCGATGAGCGGGGTTTGCGGGGCGGGCTTGGCGAGGACGGGATTGCCCGCGACCAGGGCCGCCGCGATCTGGCCGGTGAAGATGGCCAGCGGGAAATTCCACGGCGAAATGGCGGCGAAGGGGCCACGCGGGGCAGCAAGGTTTTGGGCCTCGGCCTGTTCGGCGTAGTAGCGCAGGAAATCGACGGCTTCGCGGAGTTCGGCGATGGAATCCGCCCAGGTCTTGCCGGCCTCGCGGGCGAGGAGGGCGAAGAATTCGGCGGCGTGGGCCTCGTAGAGATCGGCGGTGGCGCGCAGGAGATTGGCGCGGGTGGCGACGGGGGTTTGCGGCCAGGGTGAGGTGGTGGCGGCGGTGATGGCGGTGGTGACGTCGGCTGGGGTGGCGTTGGTGACGGTGCCGAGAAGGTCCGCAGCGTTTGATGGACTAACCATGGCATGCGGGCCAACCGGCACCCCCTCCCAACCTCCCCCGTCAAGGGGGAGGTGCTGGCCTGGTGATGGGGACGAGATCGTGCCCGAAACTGGATGCGGCGACGGCTGCGCAATGAGCGGGACGGCGTGCCATTGGTGATGGGCGAAGGCTTCGCGGGCGGCGTGCATGGCCGGGAAGGTGGCGGGGTCGGTGAGGTCGAGGCCGGCGGAGTTGCGGCGGGGGGCGAAGACGGCGAGGGGGGCCGGGATGGCGGGGTTGGGGATGTTCGAGACATCCGGGCTCTCCCCCACCCCCTCCTGGCCTCCCCCATCAAGGGGGAGGTGGGCGCCGGTGGTTGCGGCAGGATCGAGGGCAAGAATTTTGCTGATCGGGTCTTCGGCCACGGTGGAGGCCGGGATGTCTTCGTCGGCGATCTGGTAGACGAAGGAGCCGTTGGCGCCGTTTTCGAGGAGGCGGCGGACGAGGTAGGCGAGCAGGTCCTTATGGGCGCCGACGGGGGCGTAGATGCGGGTTCTCGTGCCGGCGGAGGTGCGCAGGACTTCGTGCAGGCGCTCGCCCATGCCGTGCAGGCGCTGGAATTCGTAGCTGTCGGGGCCCCTGCCCGCTTCGGCCGCCAGATGCAGCACGGCGGCGGCGGTGTGGGCATTGTGGCTGGCAAATTGAGGGTAGATCGACGGTTTGGTGAACAGCTTTTTGGCGGCGGCGATGTAGCTGATATCGGTCGAGGCCTTGCGGGTATAGACCGGGTAATCGGGCAGGCCCATGATCTGGGCGCGCTTGATTTCGGCATCCCAATAGGCGCCCTTGACCAGGCGGACCATGATGCGGCGGCCCAGCGTCGTGGCGGTGGCGTCGAGCCAATCGATCAGCGGCAGGACGCGCTTGCCATAGGCTTGCACGACCACGCCGAAGCCATCCCAACCAGCGAGGTCGGGGGTGGCGAGGACTTCGGCGATGATGTCGAGGGAGAGATCGAGGCGGTCGGCCTCTTCGGCATCGATGTTGAAGCCCATGTTCGCGGCCTTGGCGGCTAGGGCCAATTGACGAGTCGCGTCAACCAGTTCGGTCATGACGCGGGAGCGTTGCGCGAACTCGTAGCGCGGGTGGAGCGCGGAGAGCTTGACGGAAATACCGGGATTGTCGCGGACCGAGGCGGCGGTGCAATGGGGCGCCAGGGATTTGATCGCCGACATATAGGCGTGGAAATAGCGGGTGGCGGCGGCGCCGGTGCGGGCGGCTTCGCCCAGCATGTCATAGGAATAGCGGTAGCCGATGGATTCCGGCTTTTTGGCGTTGGTGATGGCCTCGTCAATGGTGCGGCCGAAGACGAACTGGCTGCCGAGCAGGCGCATGGCCTGGCCGACGGCAGTGCGGATGACGGGTTCGCCCAGGCGGGCAATGGCGCGATGGAGGGCGTTTTTGGGGCCGACTTCGGGGTCGCCCAGCACGTCGGCAGTGAGGCTCAGCGCCCAGGAGGAGAAATTGACCAGCTGATTGCCCGAGGCGCCGAAATGGGAGGACCAATCGGAGCCGCCGACCTTGTCGTGAATGAGGGCATCGATGGTTTCGGCATCGGGCACGCGCAGCAGGGCTTCGGCCAGCGACATGAGCGCTACGCCTTCGTCGGTGGCGAGGCCATATTCGGCGAGGAAGCTCTCCATCAGGCCGAGGCGATTGCCCTTGCGGACGGTGGTGACCAGGGCCTCGGCATGGGCGGAGATGGCTTGCCGCGCCGCGCTATCGAGGCCGGTATCGGCAATGAGCTGGCGGACCAGGGGCGCCTCGGGGGCGAGGTTGCGGTCACGGAGGGACTGGCGGGCGGCGGCGATGTCGGTCATTTGGGGGCGCTCTTGGGCTGATGCACCTTACCAGCAACGCCCGCCGTGTCATTCCGGCGCAGGCCGGAATGACATCGTGGTTGTTGCAAGTCAGGCGCGAATTCCACGGCACAATGACATGAGTTTGAAAGGCGTTTCGCCTGATTTTGTGGCGCTGGCGGCGCTGGGGCGTTATTGATTGGTCAAAGGATAGGATAAACGCCCATGAAAACGGTTAGCTACGAGACTTTGGACCAGACCGATCGCAAGATACTGGACGAGCTGGCCAAGGATGGGCGGATCAGCGTGGCGGAGCTGAGCCGGCGGGTGAACCTCAGCAAAACGCCGTGCCAAGCGCGGATAGGGCGATTGGAAAAGGCGGGGTATATTCTGGGATATCGCGCGGTGATCGACCCCAAGAGGCTGGGGCTGCCGCATGTGGCCTTTGTCGAGGTGAAGCTGAGCGATACGCGGGCGGCGGCGCTGGCGGCGTTCAACAAGGCGGTGCGGGCGATCAAGGAAGTGGAGCAATGCCACATGATCGCGTCGAGCTTCGACTATCTGCTCAAGGTGCGGACCAAGGATATTGCCGATTATCGCGAAGTGTTGGGGGAGAAGATTTCCGCCCTGCCGCATGTCGCGCATACGAGTACGCATGTGTCGATGGAGGCGGTGAAAGGCGACGAGGAGTGAGGCGGAGGCTAGATCGCGCCACGAGAATGGAGCGGCACCTCCCCCTTGATGGGGGAGGCTGGGAGGGGGTGTGAGAGCCACCGTCATCGCGTATGCGGAGGCATACCCCCACCCTGCTCGATTCAACGGACTTAGCTAAAGCTAAGTCCTATCTCGCTTCCCTCCCCACAAGGGGGAGGGTGGACGACTGATAGGACAGCGCAAGCCCAGCATGACTCTGAGTATCGGGGGACAGGCCGGCGGCTCTCACGCGGCCGGAAACAGTTTCCAGCGTTTGGGGCGGAAGGAGAGGCGGGTTTTTTCGCCGGCGGGGTGGTCGAAGGGGAGGTCGATTTCGACCTTGTGGCCATCGCCGCCGACTTCGAGTTCGACGCGCCGGGTGCCGCCGACGCGGCGGCTGGCAGTGACAACGCCGGCCATGGAGGCGTCGGCCTCAATCAGATCGACATCATGCGGGCGGAAATAGAGGCGGGCGGCGCCGGCGGGGGTGTCATGGGCAGGAATACCGATGGCGCGGCCGCCGACCCAGACTTCACCATTTTCGATGGTGACGGGCAATTCGCTGGAATCGCCGATGAAACCGAAGACGAAGGGCGAGGTGGGGTGATCGTAGACTTCGTCGGGGGAGCCGACCTGCTCGATCTTGCCCTGGCTCATGACGCAGAGGCGATCGGAGAGCTCGAGGGCTTCTTCCTGATCGTGGGTGACGAAGACCGTGGTGTGGCCGGTGCGGTCGTGGATTTCGCGCAGCCATTTGCGCAACTCGCGGCGGACCTGGGCGTCGAGGGCGCCGAAGGGTTCGTCGAGCAGCAGCACGCCGGGTTCGATAGCGAGGGCGCGAGCCAGGGCGACGCGCTGGCGCTGGCCGCCGGAGAGCTGGTTGGGGTAGCGCTTTTCGAGGCCCGAAAGCTGGACGAGATCGAGTAATTCGAGGGCACGGCGGCGGATTTCGCCGGCGGGCGGGCGGGTGGAGCGCGGACGAACCTTGAGGCCGAAGGAGATGTTTTCCAGGATCGTCATGTGACGGAACAGGGCATAGTGCTGGAACACGAAGCCGATATTGCGCTCCTGCACAGTCTTTTCCGAGGCATCGGTATCGCCGAAGAAAATCTTGCCGGCGGTGGGCATTTCAAGGCCGGCGATGAGGCGCAGCAGCGTGGTCTTGCCGGAGCCGGAAGGACCGAGCAGCGCGATCAGCTCGCCCGAGCGGATATCGAGCGAGACGTCGTTGAGCGCGGGGAACCGGTCGAATTCCTTGCGCACATTGGCTACGCGAACTTCCATAAACCCAGTCTCTCCAAATTACCGTTCGGCGGCGGCGAGCTCGTCGCCAAAGCGCCATTCCAGGACCGATTTCAGCACCAGCGTCACCAGGGCCAGCAGGGCCAGCAGCGAGGCCAGCGCGAAAGCGGCGGTGGCGTTATATTCGTTGTAAAGCATTTCCACCTGTAGCGGGATGGTGGTGGTTTGCCCGCGAATCTTGCCCGAGACGACGGCGACGGCGCCGAACTCGCCCATGGCGCGGGCATTGCAGAGCAGCACGCCGTAAAGCAGGCCCCATTTGATATTGGGGAGCGTCACGCGCCAGAAGGTCTGCCAGCCATTGGCGCCCAGTGAGAGCGCGGCTTCTTCGTCACCGGTGCCTTGATCCTGCATCAGCGGGATCAGTTCGCGGGCAACGAAGGGGAAGGTGACGAAAATGGTGGCCAGCACAATGCCCGGCAGGGCGAAGAGCACTTCGATACCGTAGGATTTGAGCCAGGGGCCGAGGAAACTCCCTGCCCCGAAGAGCAGCACATAGACCAGGCCGGAAATGACCGGGGAGACCGAGAATGGCAGGTCGATCAGGGTGATAAGGAAGGCCTTGCCCTTGAACTCGAACTTGGCGATGGCCCAGGAGGCGGCGAGGCCGAAGACGACGTTGAGGGGCACGGCGATGGCCGCGACCAGCAGGGTCAGGCGGATGGCGGCCTGCGCATCGGGTTCGACGAGGGCGGCCATGAAAGCGCCGATGCCCTTGGCGAAGGCTTCGTGGAAGACCGCATAGAGCGGCAGCACCAGGATGACACCCATGAACAGCAAGGAAATGCCGATCAGGGCCCATTGAACGGGGCGGCTTTCGCTGGTGGGCGAAACGCGGCGGTGACGGCGGGCACGCAGCTTAGTCGCCATAGCCATACCTCCTGCGGCTCCAGGCCTGGATCAGATTGATGGCGAACAGCATGGCAAAGGACAGCAGCAGCATGACCGAGGCGATGACCGTGGCGCCGACATAGTTGAATTCCTGCAGGCGTATATAAATCAGCAGCGGGGCGATTTCCGAGACGAAGGGAATATTGCCGGCGATGAAGATGATCGAGCCATATTCGCCGACGGCGCGGGCGAAGGCGAGCGCGAAGCCAGTGAGGATGGCGGGAACGAGGCTCGGGAGGATGACGCGGGTGATGGTCTGGAAGCGGGTGGCGCCCAGGGTGGCGCTGGCTTCCTCGACCTCGTGGCTGACCTCTTCGAGAATGGGCTGAATGGTGCGCACGACGAAGGGCAGGCCGATGAAAATCATGGCGATGACAATGCCGATGGGCGTGTAGGCGATGCGGATACCCAGGGGCGAGAAGAGCGCGCCGATCGTGCCATTGGGAGCATAGATGGCGGTGAGCGCTATGCCCGCGACGGCGGTGGGCAGGGCAAAGGGCAGATCGATGATGGCATCGAATATGCGGCGGCCGGGGAAGCGATAGCGCACCAGCACCCAGGCGATCAGCGTGCCGAAGACCACGTTGACGGCGGCGGCGATGAGCGCGGTGACGAAGCTGACGCGGAGCGAGCCGAGGACGCGCGGATCGGAGGCGGCTTTCCAGAAGCCGTCAAAGCCCAGGCCCGCCGAGCGCAGGCCCAGAGCCAGCAGCGGAATGAGGATGATCAGCGAAAAATAGGTCAGCGTGAAGCCGAGCGTCAGGCCGAAGCCGGGGATCACGCTGCGCTTGCGGAAGCGCAAGGAGGGCATAGCGGCGCTCAAGCGGCTATCCGGACGGCAATGGTTTCGGCGGCAATGTTCATGTCGACCTCTCAACGCGGTTCGGCGGGGGAGAAACTACCGTTTCAGTCGAGTTTCTCAAGGTGGAGGGTTGGCTTTTGGTTGCAGGGGTAGGGAAAATAATTCTGCAAGCCGGGCGCGCGGGAGATTTTGGGTTTGGTTTGAGGGGCGGAATGGCGGGGTGGGGGGAATATTGGTGTTGTGGGGGATGCGCTGTGCAGCAACCTCGGCAGTGAAGCATGGGCGAGCGCAGAACCCCACCCTGCTCGATCACGGACTTAGCAAGAGCTAAGTCCTATCTCGCTTCCCTCCCCACAAGGGGGAGGGTGGACGACTGCGAGCCCTTCGCAAAACTAGCAACTTACTCGGTGTCATCCCCGCGAAAGCGGGGACCTCTGTTTGCTTTGCCAAGGCTGGTAAACAGAGGTTCCCGCTTTCGCGGGAATGACACCGTGGGGGAACGGCTCGAGGGGCTCGACGCCCTATTCCGGCGGTTTCCAGCTTGGAGCTTCGCGTTGGAGCGGGCCCATGCGGGTGATGTCGTCGCCGCGGCGCATGGCGATGTTCATGCGAAAGCTGTTGCCGATGCGTTCGGAGCGCTCGGTGAAGAGGGCGGCGATGTCGGGTGGGCAGAGCTTTTCGGCGGTTTCGCGGAACAGGCGCAGCCAGCGCATGAAATGGGCGTCGGAGAGTTCGGGAATGGCCATGTGCTTGGGCATGGGGCGGCCGCCATAGCGGCCGCTGCCGAGCAGCATGGAGCTCCAGAAATCGGTGATGGTGGCGATGTGGGCGGGCCAATGATCGGGCGGGATGACGCGATTGAAGACCGGGCCGATTACGGGATCGCGACGGGCCTCGGCATAGAAAGCGTCGACCACGGCGGCGATCATGGCTTCATCGAGCTGGGCGGGCGTTTCCCAGCCGACGCGCTGGTGCCGCGTGCCGGCGGGGGGACGGGGATTGTCGGTGGTCATTGGGCTTCCCGGATGGCGTAGCTGCAGCGGCGGCCGCCAGCGACGATATGTTCCTCGCGGGTGACTTCGATTTCGGGGCCAAGGACGGCGCGGAAAACGTCGAGCTCGGCGCGGCAAAAACCCTGGCAGGCGGTGGCGGCGGCGCAGATGGGGCAGTGATTTTCGACCAAGAGGAGCGAGCCATCGGGCTGTTCGCGCCAATCGGCCATGTAGCCTTCGGCGGAGCGCAAATCCGTGAGGGCAGCGACCTTGTCGCGCAGGCTGAGCTGGTCGGCGATGACGGTTTCGTAGGCGGCGCGGGTTTCGGCCTCGCGGACGGAAATGATGGTGTCGAGCGCGGCGGGGCCGAGGGAGGAGCGCACGATATCGAGCAGCTGCACGGTGAGCGCGGCATGGGTATCGGGGAAGCGCGACTGCGCGGCCGGGGTGAGCGACCAGCTTTGGGTGGGGCGCCCTACCCCGCGCGCCTCGCTGGCGGCGATGACGAGGCCTTCTTCGGCGAGGCGGACAAGCTGCTGGCGCGCGGCTTCGCCTGACGTGCCAAGGAGGGCGCCCAGGGCCGAAGAGGAGAGCGAGCCATGCATTTTGAGCGCCATCAGCACCCGCTCGGACGGGCTGCGCGGCGACCAGGCGGTATTTTCCAAGCCTTGGCTTGACATATCTGGCGAATGGGTTTTCAAAGTCATTGCTTGGAAATTAAACGGGCCGGCGCCGAAATGCAAGCGGGGCCGGCATCATGACCAAAGAGGAACCGAAAATGGCCTTTGAACTCCCCGCCCTGCCCTATGCCCACAGCGCGCTTGCCGAGCGCGGCATGAGCCAGGAAACGCTCGAACTACACCATGACAAGCACCACCAGGCCTATGTGACGGCGCTCAATGGGTTCGTCGAGAAGAATGCAGACCTGGCCGGCAAATCGCTGGAAGAAATCATCGTCTTTGCCAATGGTAAGGCCGACCTGGCGCCGGTGTTCAACAATGCCGGGCAGCATTGGAATCACATCCATTTCTGGAATGCGCTGTCGCCCAAGGGTGGCGCGCTGCCGGGCAAGCTCGAAACCAAGATCGTGAGCGATCTGGGAAGCGTCGAGGCATTCAAGGACGCGTTCAAGACTGCGGCGACGACGCAATTCGGTTCGGGCTGGGCCTGGCTGGTGCTGGGGACCGATGGCAAGCTCAAGGTGACCAAGACGCCGAACGGCTCCAATCCGCTGGCCACTGGCGAGGGCAAGCCGCTGCTGGGGCTCGATGTGTGGGAGCACAGCTATTATGTCGACTTCCGCAATCGCCGGCCGGATTACGTGACCAATTTCCTCGACAAGCTGGCCAATTATGAGTTTGCCGAAGCGAATTTGGGCTGAGGTTCCAATCCCTCCTACCCGCTGATGCTCCCTCGGGCTTGACCCGAGGGTCTTTCGTGGTTGGTGCCGCGTTGAGAGTGGCCCTCGGGTCGAGCCCGAGGGAGATGCGGTGGGCGGGAGAAATTTTGCCCTCGTGGTGCAAGCGCGCCGTGAGGTCTATTCCTATATTTGAGACTGCCCATGACCTATGTCGTCATCGAAGATTGCATTGCCTGCAAGCATATGGATTGCGTGGAGGTTTGCCCCGTGGATTGCTTCTATGAGGGCGAGAACATGCTGGTCATCAACTCGGACGAGTGCATAGATTGCGGGGTCTGTGAGCCGGAATGCCCGATCGACGCGATCAAGTCCGACAGCGAAAGCGGGCTGGATGAGTGGATCGAGCTGAACCGCAAATATTCCCGGCTCTGGCCGAACATAGTCGAAAAAGGCACGCCGCCCGCCAATGCCAAGGCGATGGAAGGGGTGCCTAACAAGTTCCGCGACCTCTTTTCCGAGCGTGCGGGAGAAGGATCGTGACGATAGCAATGGCCGATTTCGAATTGCCCGACACCATGGTGCTGCGGACGCCGCGCCGACCGACGATCGGCAATGCCGAGTTCCGCTCGGCGATGGCGGCGATGGCCTCGACGGTGAGCGTGGTGACGGCGCGGCGCGGCGACGAGGTGATCGGGCGGACGGCGACTTCGGTGTTTTCGCTGTCGGCAACGCCGCCGGCGCTGCTGGTGTCGATCGATATTGTCAGCCGCATGGCAGATATCATTGCCAAGACGGGTGGCTTTTCGCTGGCGTTGCTGGCGGACGACCAAGCGGTGATCGCCGATGCCTTTGCGGGCCGGCTTGACCCGGCGGACCGCTTTGGCGTGGGCGACTGGTCGCGGTGGCCATCGGGCAATCCGATGCTGCTGGGGGCCGTAACGGCGTTCGATTGCGAGGTGATCGGCGCGATGGAAACGGGCACGCATGTGCTGTTTGCCGGGGCGATCATCGAGGCCGAGACCACAACCAGCCGCAATCCGCTGGTTTGGCAGCGGCATGGCTATCATGGGATTGGCCCTCTCGACTGATGGGCGGGAAGGTGCCAAGCTGGGTGCAGTGATTTGCTGGCTGGCGGGCGCAACCCTCGGGCGCTGCTGGCAGTTCTGTGAGCGAGGGAGATGCCTATGCCCCGCTATTTTTTCCATTACCGCACCGATGACGAGCTGATCCGCGACACTGACGGGAGCGAATTCAGCGATCTCGAGGCTGCCGAACACAATGCCGCCGAACTGGGCCGGGCGATCATCGACCGGGCGATGAGCACGGGCGGAGATGCGCGGGCGCCACGGTCGATCGAGATCACCGACGCGGCGGGGGTGGAGCTGCTTTATGTGGTGTTCTGGGCGGGGCCGAAGGTGGGGGAAGGCCCGGGGTCACCGGTGGGGCCGGTGACCATGCATTGACTTCTGTAGTGACTGCCCCCGATGCCGTTCTGCCCTTCTCCCCTTGAGGGTGCCGAGTAGCGGCGGATGAGGGGTTTCTTCCTGCGTCTCTGGCATGGGAGGGCGCAGAACCCCTCACCCTGACCTTCCGCTGAACGCGTCAGGTCTGTCCCTCTCCCTCAAGGGGCGAGGGGAGGCTTTGTGGGTGGGGCGAGAAAGTGCCACGACCTCGTGGTTCGACAGGCTCACCGTGAGGTCTACTGGTTAGGGCGCCGGCCTGTCACGCCGGCGCTTTTCACTGCGCATAGATCTGGTCGAAGATCCCACCATCGCCGAAGAATTCGGGTTGGGCTTTGCGCCAGCCGCCAAAATCTTCGATGGTGACGAGGTTCACCTTGCCGAAGCGGGCGATGTCTTCCGGAGCAGCGGCTTCGGGCTTGAACGGGCGGTAGTAATTAGCCGCCGCAATGGCCTGGCCTTCGTCGGAATAGAGATATTCGAGATAGGCTGTCGCGAGGTCCGTATTGCCCTTCTTTTCGGCATTGCCGACGACCAGAGCGACCGGGGGTTCAGCCAGGATCGAGACCGAGGGCGTCACGATGTCGAAGGCGTCGGGACCCAGTTCTTCAAGGGCGAGATACGCTTCGTTTTCCCAGGCGAGGAGAACGTCACCAATGCCGCGCTGCACGAAGGTGGTGGTGGAGCCGCGGGCGCCGGTATCGAGCACAGGGACATGCTTATAGAGATCGGTGATGTAGGCCTTGGCGGTTTCATCGCTGCCGCCGGGCTGCGCCTTGGCCCAGGCCCAGCCGGCGAGGAGGTTCCAGCGGGCGCCGCCCGAGGTTTTTGGATTTGGCGTGATGACTTCGACGCCATCCTTGATCAGGTCGCCCCAATCATTGAGGCCCTTGGGGTTCCCCTTGCGGACCAGGAAGACGATGGTCGAGGTATAGGGCGCGTTGTTGTTTTCAAACGTGCCGCGCCAGTTTTCCGGGATCAGGGCCGGATTGGCGTCGGCAATGGCGTTGATGTCGCTTTCGAGCGCCAGGGTCACCACATCGGCCTCAAGGCCATCGATGACGGTGCGGGCCTGCGCGCCGGAGCCGCCATGAGTGGTCTGGACGGCCACGGTCTCGCCCTTGGTTTCCTGCCAGTGGGCGATGAAGGCCTGGTTGAACTGCTGGTAGAGCTCGCGTGTCGGATCGTAGCTCACATTGATCAGCGTGCGGTCTTGCGCGTGGGTGGTGACGGCGAGGCCGAGAGCGAGGGAGGCGGTCAGACCCGTGAGGGCGAGAATCCTGGCTAGGTGGTTCATGGTTCATCTCCCGCTTGGATGGTGGCGGGGAGGCTAGACAGATCGTGGGGGCATCGCAACCTTTCCTCGGCATGGGCGCCCTGAAATTGCCGGCAAAATCGGCCACCGCATTGTGTCATTCACGCATTGCCTGCTCGCGCTATTGTGCGAAGGGATGGCAGACAGCGCGTGCCGGGATGCCTACAGTGGCGGTGCGAGACTGGGAGTATTGAACGTGACGCATGAGGACAAGTCCAACCGGCAGATCATGCTGGAGCGGGCGGCTTTGTTATTGGCCACCGAGCCGGGATTTGGACGCTTCTTCAAGGCGGCAATCCTGGCGACCGATGGCGAAGACCTCGGCACCCAGGCGCCGGATGCGTTCGAATCGGTGTTGCGGCAGGCCTATGGGCATTTGCTGGCCTATGAAGGCGACAGCAGCCGGATCGTGGCGGCGCGGCCGGCGGCGGCCGGCGAAGCGCTGGTGATCGATGTCATTTCTCCCGATATGCCGTTTATCGTCGATAGCGCGCTGGCGGCTTTGCGGGCGGTGGGCGGATCGGTGCGGCTGTTCACGCATCCCGTGGTGCTGGTGGGCAATGGCGAGGTGAATGATGGCGACGGGCGCTCGCTGAGCCTGTTGCATATTCACAGCGACCCGGTGGCCGATGTCGACGGGCTGGTGAAGGAAATCGAGAGCACGATGGGCGATGTGGCCCATGCAGTGCGGGACTGGCAGCCTATGCTGGAGCGCCTGCGCCGGGCGGCCAAGGACCTGGAGCGGACCAAGGGGCCGCAGCGGGACGAGGCGCTGGCCTTTGTCGATTGGCTGATCGAGCATAATTTTACCTTCCTCGGCCTGCGCCAATATGGCGTCGAGGGCGAAAAGCTGGCGCCGGTGCCGGGCAGCGGGCTGGGCATATTGCGCGACCCGGACGTACGGGTGCTGCGCAGTGGGGCCGATTATGTGGAGACGACGCCGCAGCACACCGCCTTCATGGCGGAGGGCGATCCGCTGCTGGTGACCAAGGCCAATGTGCGCTCGCGGGTGCATCGGCGGGTGCATCTGGATTATGTGGGGATCAAGCTGTTTGGCGCCGATGGCGAAGCGGTGGGCGAATTGCGTGTGGTGGGGCTGTTTACCGCCCAGGCGCTGGCCATGCCGCATACCGATGTGCCGATCATCCGGCGCAAGATTGCCGAGGTGATGCGCAAATCCGGGCTCGATCCGCTGGGGCATGATGGGCGGGCGCTGCTGAGTGCGCTGGATAGTTATCCGCGCGATGAGCTGTTCCAGATCGGGGTGGAGCAGCTCTATGAATTTTCCAGCGCGATTTCGGCGCTCTACGACCGGCCGCGGGTGCGGGTTTTGCCGCGGATCGACCGGTTCGACAATTTCGTGTCGATCCTGGTTTACGTGCCGCGCGACCGCTATGACGGGGAAGCGCGGGCGCGGATCACGCGCTATCTGGCACAGGTTTATGACGGGCGGGTTTCGGCGTTTTATCCGAATTTCCCCGAGGGTGAGCTGGTCCGGCTGCATGTGATCATCGGGCGGATTGCCGGGCCGACGCCGCGGCCGACGCGAGGCGAACTGGAAGCGCGGGTGGATGCGCTGACGTCCAATTTCGGCGATACGTTGGCGGCGACGGCGGTCAACCCGGCTTCGGTCAGCGACTATCGCGGGGCGTTTTCGCCGGCCTATCAATCGCGCAATAGCGCCGAGGATGCGCATGCCGATATCGCCGTGTTGCAGGGGCTGGGCGATGGCGTGGCGATCAGGCTGCGCAGCCGGACCGGGACGGATGGCTCGCTGGGGCTGCGGTTTTATCATCGGGCAACGGCGATTCCGCTGAGCGATCGGGTGCCGATGCTGGAAGCCTTCGGGTTCCGGGTCATCGACGAGCGGACCTATACGATCGTGCCGCGCGATGGGGTGGAGCGGTATCTGCACGATATGGTGCTGGAGCCGGCGGAGGGCGGGTTCGACGTGGCGGCGCGGGGCGCGGCGGTCGAGGATGGGCTGCTCGCCGTATGGCATGGCGAGGCCGAGAGCGACCAGCTCAATACGCTGGTGAGCCGCACGAAACTGGCCTGGCATGACGTGGCGTTCCTCCGCGCGCTATCGCGCTATGTGCGGCAGATCGGGATTTCCTATTCGCAGCGCTATATTGCCAGCGTTCTGGTGAAGCAGAGTGCGGCGGCGACGGGGCTGATCGATCTGTTCAATGCGCTGCATGATCCGCGCGCGACCGAGCGGGAAGTGGCGGCGGAGCAGGCGCGCGAGGCGATTGCGGCGGCGCTCGATGCCATGGCGTCGCTGGATGAAGATACGATTGTGCGGCGGTTCCTCAACTTGGTGGAAGCATCGGTGCGGACCAATGCGTTCCAGCGCGATAGCCAGGGCAATCGCATGCCGGCGCTGGCGATCAAGTTCAACAGCGCCCGCGTTGAGGGGATGGTTGCGCCGCGGCCGTTCCGCGAGATTTCGATCTATTCGCCACGGGTGGAGGGTATTCACCTGCGGTTTGGCGCGATTGCGCGCGGGGGCTTGCGCTGGTCGGACCGGCCGGAAGATTTCCGCACCGAAGTGCTGGGGCTGGTCAAGGCGCAACAGGTGAAGAATGCGGTGATCGTGCCGGTGGGCGCCAAGGGCGGCTTTGTGCCCAAGCGCTTGACGCCGGGCATGGCGCGCGAGGCGTTTCTGGCCGAGGGCGTTGCCGCCTACAAGATTTTCATCGGCGCGCTGCTCGATGTGACCGACAATCTGGTGGACGGCGCCGTGGTGCCGCCGCGCGATGTGGTGCGGCGGGATGGGGATGATCCCTATCTCGTGGTGGCGGCGGACAAGGGCACGGCGAGCTTTTCGGACACGGCCAATGCGATTGCGACAAGCCGCGGCTTCTGGCTGGGCGATGCTTTCGCGTCGGGTGGTTCGGCCGGCTATGACCACAAGAAGATGGGCATTACGGCGCGCGGCGGCTGGGAGGCGGTGAAGCGGCATTTCCGGGAGATGGACCGCGATATCCAGCGCGAGCCATTCACCGTGGTCGGCGTGGGCGATATGAGCGGGGACGTGTTCGGCAATGGCATGTTGCTGAGCCCGGCAATCGAGCTGGTGGCGGCGTTTGACCACCGCGATATCTTTATCGATCCGCATCCGGACGCCGCCAAATCGCTGGCGGAGCGGCAGCGGCTGTTTGCCCTGCCCCGGTCGAGCTGGCAGGATTATGACCAGAGCCTGATTTCCAAGGGCGGCGGGGTTTTCTCGCGCAGCCTCAAATCGATTCCGCTGAGTGCGGAGGCGCGGGCTGTGCTGGGCATCGAAGCCGCGCATGCGACGCCGGCGGAGGTGATGTCGGCGATTTTGCGGGCGCAGGTGGATTTGCTGTGGTTTGGCGGCATTGGCACTTATGTGCGCGGCGCGCAGGAGACGGATGCCGAAGTGGGCGACCGGGCCAATGACGCGATCCGCGTGGTGGCGGGCGAAGTGCGCGCCAAGGTGATCGGGGAAGGCGCCAATCTGGGCGTGACGCAGCGCGGGCGCGTGGATTATGCGCTGGCGGGTGGGCGGATCAATACCGACGCGATCGACAATTCGGCGGGGGTGAATTCGAGCGATCTCGAGGTCAATATCAAGATTGCGGTGGCTCCGCTGGTGGCGGCGGGCACGCTGGATATGGAAGCGCGCAACAGTTTTCTCGCCAGCATGACCGATGAGGTTGCGGCGCTGTGCCTGCGCAATAATTATCTGCAAACGCTGGCGATTTCGCTGGCCGAGCGGGCCGGGCTGGCGGAATTGCCGGATCATCGGGTGTTGATCGAGCAGCTGGAGGCACGGGGGCTGCTGGATCGGGCGGTGGAGTTTTTGCCCAGCGATGCGGCGCTGGATGCGCGCGGGGCGGGACTGACGCGGCCGGAGCTGGCGGTGATCCTGGCCTATGCCAAGCTGACGCTTTATGCGGACCTGCTGGAAGGGCATGACATCGACGACGCCTATCTAGCGGGAGAACTCTATCGCTATTTCCCCGAGACGCTGCACACGAGCTATCCCGATGCGGTGGCGCAGCATCGGCTGAAGCGCGAGGTGATCGCGACGGTCTTGGCCAATGCGATGATCAATCGCGGCGGGCCGGCCTTTGTCAGCGAAATGATGGGCTCGACCAGCGCCAATCCGGGCGAGGTGGCGCTGGCCTATGCGGCGACGCGCGACGTCTATGGGCTGACCGAGCTCAATACGATGATCGATGGGCTCGATGGCGTGGTGCCGGGCGCGGTGCAAT
The DNA here is from genome assembly GCA_035565135.1 of Devosia sp. GTDB lineage: Bacteria > Pseudomonadota > Alphaproteobacteria > Rhizobiales > Devosiaceae > Devosia. The sequence goes on along the minus strand of DATMSY010000164.1, from coordinate 4,047 downwards.
TGGGGCTTTATGCCGAGGTGGCGGAGCTGTTGCGGCAGGAAAGCCTGTGGTTCCTGCGCAATGCCAATGTGACCGAAGGGCTGGAGGCGCTGGTAGCGCGGCACAAGGCGGGGGTGGCGACACTGCGCAGCATGCTGGCCAGCACCCTGCCCCCATCGCTGGGCGAAGCCGTGGCGGCGCGGGTGGCGAAGCTGGTGGCCCAAGGGGTGCCGGAGACGGTGGCCCGGGGCCTGGCGGAATTGCCGGTGCTTTCCTATGCCAGCGATATCGTGCTGGTGAGCGAGCGAGGCGGCGTGTCGGTGGCGGATGGCGCGGCGGCGTTCTTCGGGGTGTTCGGGGCGTTCAATCTGTGGCCGGTGATCGAACAGGGGCGGGCCATCGTGCTGGCTGATCGGTTCGACCGCATGGCGCTGGACCGGGCTTTGGCCAATGTGATGCGGGCACAGCGCGATATCACGGCCGATGTGCTCAAGGTGGCCGGTGGCGCGGTGGCGGATCGGCTGGCGCGGTGGAACACGGAAGAGCGCGCCGGGATTGCGCGGACGGCGGCCGCGGTGGGTGAGCTGACGCAGGGGACGCTGACCGTGTCGCGGCTGAGCGTGGCGGCGGGACTATTGGCGGATTTGGCGCGGGAGGGGTGAGGACCCACCTCCCCTCTATCTAGCCGAAAGTCGGCCTTGCCTCTGGGCAGGGCATCACCACACTGCGTCAACCATTTCAACTGAGAGAAGCCCATGACCACTCCCCTCGCCCAATGGCTTGCTGCGCAGAATGTGGCGCCGGAACTGGCTAGCGTTGTTGCCTCCATGGCGGCGGCGAGTGCGGAGATTGGGGCGGTATTGCGGCTCGCACCGATCGCCGGGCAGACGGGGCTGGCGGGGCATACCAACGTGCAGGGGGAGGCGCAGAAGGAGCTTGATGTCGTCAGTAATGACATTGTGCTCAAGCACTTGGCCGCCAATGCCAATGTTTCGATTCTGGTATCCGAAGAGCTGGATGAAGCGGTTCACCTGGAGAATCAGGGGCGCTACATGGTGGCGACGGACCCGCTGGATGGGTCGTCCAATCTCGATGTGAACGTTACCGTGGGCACGATATTTTCGGTGCTGGGGGTCGATCCGGAAAAGCCCGATCTGCTGCAGAAGGGTAGCGCCCAGCTGGCGGCGGGATATGCGGCTTATGGGCCGGCGACGAGCCTGGTGCTGACATTTGGGACGGGCACGAGTGTGTTCACGCTCGATGGTAGCGGGCAGTTCGTGTTGACGCTGGACAGCGTCAAGGTGCCGGTGGCGTCGGGGGAATATGCGATCAATACGGCGCGGGAGCGGTTTTGGGACAAGGCGACGCTCGCCTATGTGACCGAGAATGTAGCCGGGGAAACCGGGGCGGCGGGCAAGCGCTATAATATGCGCTGGGTGGGCTCGATGGTGGCCGATATCCACCGCATCCTGATGCGGGGCGGGATTTTCCTTTATCCGCTCGACAGCGAGACGGTGAGCAAGGGTGGGCGGTTGCGGCTGCTGTATGAGGCCAATCCCATGGCGCTGCTGGTTGAGGCGGCGGGTGGAAAGTCCACCACCGGGCATGAGCGGATTTTGGATGTGCAGCCCACGGGGATCCACCAGCGGGTGCCGGTGATCTTGGGCTCGGCGGAGGAAGTGAGCCGGGTCGAGGCGTTTTACGCGAAAGCGTAGTTGACCGGCACAATCCTGCGCAATGCCAAGGGGATGGCCTGCAATCGAAATTGCAACGTTCTTATTCCGCCCGTATACAAGCGTCCAATAGCAGCGGCGAGACCGGAGCCAGCATGAGCGACGCCCAATATATCCTTCCCAAGACCAATTCGGGCCCGTGGAACACGCGTCCGTTTCATCGGCAATGGCTGATGCGGCAGGCCAATAATCTGTTCGATTTTTTTGAAGCCGCGTCGCTCAATCCCAAGGGCGGGTTTTTCGAGCTGGATGATGCGGGCAAGCCGCTGGATGCGGCCAATTCGACGCGGCAGATTCACGGCACGACGCGCATGGTGCATTGCGCGGCGATCGGCAGCCTGATCGGGCGGCCAGGGTCGGTGGAAATCCTCGACCATGGCATGCAATATATCTGGAACCAGCATCGCGACACGAGGCGCGGCGGCTATGTGTGGTCGCTGGATAATGACGGGGTCAAGGACGGGTCCAAGCAAGCCTATGGGCATGCTTTCGTGCTGCTGGCGGCCTCGAGCGCCAAGCTGGTCGGGCATCCGCTGGCCGACCAGATGCTGGCGGACGTGACCGAGGTAATCAATACGCGCTTCTGGGATGCGAGCCGGGGTGCGGTGAAGGACGAGTATACTTCGGACTGGTCCAAGCTCCTGCCCTATCGCGGACAGAACGCCAATATGCATATGACCGAGGCGCTGATGGCGGCGTTCGAGGCGACGGGTAACAAGGATTATCTGGCCAAGGCCGAGGCCATTGCCAAACTGATTATTGCCGAGCATGCGGCGTCGCTGGGCTATCGGGTGGCCGAGCATTTCGACGAGAACTGGGTGCTCGACAAGAATTATCTGGGCAATGAAATGTTCCGGCCGGCCGGCACGACGCCGGGCCATTGGCTGGAGTGGGCGCGGCTGTTGATCCAGCTCTGGGTGCTTGGGGAAAAGCGGCTGCATTGGCTGACCGATGCGGCGCGGCATCTGTTCCGCGCGGCGATCGACCTGGGCTGGGACAAGGTCCATGGCGGGTTCTTCTACACGCTGGACTGGGACAATAAGCCGGTGATGCGCGAGAAGCTGTGGTGGCCCCTGGCCGAGGGGATCGGGGCGGCGTCGTTCCTGACTTCCTATGACCGGGATGACTATTTCCAGATCTGGTATCGCAAGCTGTGGGACTTTGCCGACAACCACATGATCGACCACGCGCGCGGCGGCTGGCTGAGCGAGCTCAAGGAAGATTTGACGCCAACCTCACGGCTGTTCGTGGGTAAGCCGGATATTTATCACGCGCTGCAGGCGTGTCTGATCCCGCTTTATCCGGCCAATGGGAGTCTGACCAAGGGCATTATCGAGGCGGATCACACGGCCAAGATCGCGCATTAGACGCCAACCATCCGCGCCTTCGTGCGTTGCGGTCCTGTAACAGGAGGCGCGGATGGATGAATTGCAGAACAAGGTGGCGCTGGTGACCGGTGCCGGATCGGGCATTGGCAAGGCGGCAGCGCTGACGCTGGGCGCAGCGGGCGCGACGGTGATCGCGCTGAGCCGGACCGGTGACGAGGTGGAACAAACGGTGGCCGAAGTCACCAGGGCCGGTGGCAAGGCGCAGGCTATCGCCGCCGATGTTTCCAACGATGCGGCGATGCAGCGCGCCGTGGCCGAGATCATCGACAAGCATGGCCGGCTCGACATCGTGGTGGCCAATGCGGGGATCAACGGCGTCTGGGCGCCGATCGAGAGCCTCACGCCGGAGGAATGGGACACTACGATCCGGGTGAACCTGCGGGGCACCTATCTGACGATCCATCATGCGGTGCCGCATCTGGAAGCGGCAGGTGGCGGATCGATCGTGGTGATTTCCTCGATCAATGGGACGCGCAGCTTCGGCACGCCGGGCGCCAGCGCCTATTCGGTGACCAAGGCAGGACAGGTGGCGCTGGTGCAGCAATTGGCGCTGGAACTGGGCAGCCGGCGCATCCGCATCAACGCGATCTGCCCCGGGGCGATCGAGAGCGAGATTTCGGACAATACGGAGAAGCGGGACACCGCACGGATCGAAATTCCGGTGGAGTTCCCCGACGGGGATATTCCGCTGACTGGCGGCGAGAAGGGCAAGGCACAGGACGTTGCCGATGCGGTGCTGTTTCTGGCCAGCGATGCGTCAAAGCATATTACCGGGACGCCGATCTGGATCGATGGGGGGCAGAGCTTGTTGCGGTAACCGCTTTCGCGGCTGACTTGCATGGCATGCACGCTGCGCGTACATCAGCGCCATTATAGTGAGATCGCGCTATGCCCGTTACGTCCCGCCTGCCTGCTCATTTGCCGCGCCTGTTGGTGGAGCGCGCTGT